>NZ_JBBUTI010000004.1:0-458681 GCF_038066635.1 Ideonella margarita
GGGTACATCCCACCCGCAGAGGCTGAGGCAAACTACTACCGGCAACTCGCCAGTCAGACTGCCTTGACGGAAGCCTGACTTAACCCAACGGGCCTCCATGAAACCCGGGGCGCTTCAAAGCGCCCAGGATGTCGAGAATGAGGTCTAACCGGGCGCTCGAGTGGACCTGCACCAGCTGGCCGCGCTACGCTCAGCAATCCATCATCGCTTCACGCGGTCAGCTGGTTCCGGCCCCTCAGCTTCAACGTTAGACGTCATGAATGCGCTCCTTCTCCTCCCGGCTCTCTATCTCGCCTGTGTCACGGCGCAGGCAGCGCCGGCGGCAGGATCATTGAAGGTTGCACAGCAGATTGCAGCGAAGCACCCGAAAGTGCGCTGGGACCTCTCAACGTTGGTAGAAGGCGACTTCAATGGCGATCGCAAGACCGACATTGCATTCGCTGGATACAACACGGGAGGTGTCTTGATCGCTGTAAGTCGTGCGACTTCAAGCAAGAAGCCTCGGGCCACGCAGTTCCTTCAGTTTGCAATCAGCCCGTCCATACAAGCCGCAATTTGCGAAGCACCTGCACAACTCCAGGCGGAGAAGCTGCTCTGTTCACCCATGGGCGATCCACTGCCGGGTTGCAAACCTTCCAGGCTGGCTGATTCGCTCTACCTCACCGGCGGGGACTGTGACCCAATCAATCTGTATTGGAGCCACACAACTAACCGAATGGATTGGTGGCGGCTATGACGTCTAACCCGTCGCTCGAGCGGACCTACACCAGCTGGCCGCGCTTCGCTCGGCAGTTCATCGTCGCTTCGCGCGGCCAGCCGGTTCCGGCCCCTCAGCTTCAACGTTAGCCATCCAATCATGATCCAGCAGAGCGACGTCATGGCGCTTCTTGTCGAGGCCGCTCCGGGGTTTTCGCAAGCATGGGCCGAGCATCTGGAGACCTGGGGCAACGACGCCTTGTATGTCGCCGGAGAAGAATTTGCATCTCACCTTCTCCAGCTCTATCAAGCGGGTGACCTTTCAACTCTGCACCTTGTTGGCAAAGCTGTTGAAGAGCTTCACGTCAAGGGGTCCCCTTGGGTCAAGGAGTTCGCGACAATTGGACTGCTCGAGGGAGTTCAGAATGTCTGGGCGAATAGCAATGTCGATCCTGATCGGTTTCTCGCATTTCTCGGCCCTGAGAGCCATCGTTGGTGGGTCGGTCTCAACAAGTTTTGGTCCGGTCAGGCTCCACTAGTTCGAGCAGATGGCTAACCAATCGCTCGAGTGGACCTCCACCAGCTGGCCGCGCTACGCTCGGCAGCTGATCTTCGCTACGCGCGGCCAGCTGGTTCCGGCCCCTCAGCTCGAACGTTAGACCTCACAGTCGCAATGTCTGACTACCTTCCGACCCTCGAAGAAGCCATCTCTGATGTCGGGTACTGGCGCTGGTGGGCAGACGCTCTCCCCGATATCTTCCAAGTCGAATTCGGTGGGGTTCAACTCCACTTTCCACCTCACTCTCCGAACCACCCGCCAAACAGCGTCGTCGCTCTGCGCTTCTTCGAGCCCTCGGTCGTAGCCTTCTTGACTGAACAAGATGCCCAACACGCAACGCAGGACTGGCGGCACGCCCTACACGAAGACAAGGTAGAACCGTTCTCCGTCAACCATGAGCTCTTCACCCTGACCTCCGAAGATGTGCTTCGCGAGGTCGTGTCTGGATGTCGTATCGAGTACGCATATGGGAGCGATATTGGTACAGCCACAGAAGAGACACCAGTGCTGCTCGCTTTTCGCGCACAGGAGGTTGGTTTCGTCGTGAGGGCCAGGCGAATGGTCGTTGTGGCTCAACCTGGAGAGCTTGACTCGGCCCAGATTGTCGCGGCCGCCGGCGATTGGTGGGAGTACTGGCGTGAGTACTGGCGGCGCAGGGAAACCGACGCGCCGCTGCCCAAGGACTACGCGTGCGAAGTCACCATCCCGATCAAGTGAGCCCTCTCAAGTCAGTCGCGCTAAGTAGTTGATTTGTATAGGGGTGTCGTATGCCAGCGACTGACTTTCGGGACGATTTTCGGCGGGGTCGGGCCGATTACTTCGCTAACCGGTCGCTCGAGTGAACCTCCACCAGCTGGCCGCGCTACGCTCGGCCAGCTGGTTCCGGCCCCTCAGCTCCAACGCTAGCGCAGGCGCCTACGGCGATGACCGCTTTGCAGCGCGAAGCGTGCGTTGACCCGAACGACCCGGCTGACTGCAATCGCTGCATTGCCGACACACGGTGTCCGACTGTTCCCACTACGTTCATTGGAGCCACCACACGGTTTGGCGAACCACCTTATGAACTTGAGTACTGTCCTCACAGCCGAGTAAATGTCCTCTTGATGTTTCGTCTCTTCCGGAAAGCGCGCATTGCTTCGAGCGCAAATTTGGCGTGAGCCGAAGCACAGAGCTTCTTGGCCGTAGCGACCTGCGCCGGTGAGCTGGCAGGCAGGCAACGGAGTGCCCTTTCACGGAGGCTCGTAGCAAACTGACCCTCTGCCTAGGATCCAGTTGCCTGATCACAAAGAAAAAAGCAGTGGCACAAACAGGAGCCTTCCGGCCCCTGTCTGCTTCATTGCATTCGCAGGCAGGTCAGCGTGACCTTGGCCATGCTGCGTTGCCATTCTTGTGTCGGCTGCTCTTGGCTTGTCGCTGCGACTGCGATCTCGCCCCCAAAGTACTCTTTGCGAAGTTCTTCGAACATGCAGGTGCAGAGCCCCTTGTCCCGCACAGCTGGTAAGCACTGCGCCACGAAGATTTTCCGCGGAGTAGTGTCTTCATCGCTGCAGCCACCCAAGCAAAGCAGGAGAGCGCTCGCGTAAACGGCTAGACGAGGCGAGGGTGACTTCACTTGAGCACCAGAGCCACGCCAAGAAAGACGCCTGAAAACAATCCGATCAGTTGCGGACCGACTTGCCAGAAGAGCTTGGTACCGATAAGGCTGAAGAAGCCTCCGTTTGTGATGACGACGTCTGGGTGCGCGTAGCGGCGGAATGCATCACCGATGACAGCGAAAACGGTGCCGAGCGCAGCCCCTGCCAAGATGGCAAAAACCTTCATCATGAAACTTGCGCGAAGCACCAGGTGCGAGTTGTTGACTGTGCAGACGAAGATGGCCGTGACGATGGCTGCGATGCCCCAAATGACGGCAGTGGACTTGGTGTTGGTGGTTGAAGTGGTCATGGAACTCTCCCTAGAGTTTTGGTTGGATATGAACCGATGTCTGTGTGACGTGTTCTCTGATCTACGAGCTAATGAGGTGTTTGAGGCTCCTTTTTGGGCGCGGCCAGATCTGGGGTTGGCTCCCCATAGCGCTGCGGGCGCTCCAGTCGAAATGATAATGGGTCTTAAATGCCGTGGATTCAAATGCATCCACTGTCGAGCATCCGCCCTATGGCGGGAGACTCATCGACATCAAAGGCACAGCTGACTCTGCGAGAGGTGTTTGCAAGAAACGTCCGTCTCGCCAGAATTCATCAGGGGCTATCGCAAGAGCGGATGGCTGCTGATGCGTGCCTAGATCGCGCGTTTGTGGGTTCGATGGAAAGAGGGCAGCGAAACATCTCGATCGACAACATCGAGTTGATTGCTGCGGCTGTCGGCCTCCCTGCCCACCAGTTGTTGGATCCCGAACTGCCTGAGCGTGCCGGATACGACGCGACGTTGACACGTGCCCCACGAACGGCGCGCCTGTATGGGTCTAGGCGGACTTCCGGACGCTGAGCCCCTGGAGGTTCCAGCAACCCAGCGTTCGGCTGGGCAGCTACGCGCTTGCGGGCGGCTGCCGATCTGAAAGTTGGGTGCGGTGCGAGTCTTCAGGAAGCCCGGTTGCGCGCATACGCCCAGCCAACTTCACCGCGAGATTGGAGTTGCCTGGTTTGCCGGGTCTTTCGATGCTGGCATCTCCAAGCACTTCGTCTACGTTCCCCGGCGGATAAAACTCTTCGGCGATGGCAGCGCCCTCCTCGGCACTCTCTTCGAAGGATCCATGTGCGAGCCCATCGCGCGCAACTTGGTCTAGCGCGGCCTGCCTGAAACCTGCGACCTCCCGGATTTCCCAATCGGAGTGAGCGGTCGTAATGGTGTCGATCAGTGTGCTGCCACTGCGGACGGTCAGGTCGACGTAGTAGATCGGAGCGCGGTGAGAGAGGGTGGTGGACTTGCCACGAAGCCTCAGCTCAAGCGGCATAGTCGAAAGCCGACCACCTGCCACCGCATGAAAGTAGCGCAACCTGGTTGCGAGCGTCCGGATGCTGTTGAATCCAGTGGTGCGAAGCACGAACGATCCGAGTTCGTCGTCGTCCCCAATTCGCACGTTCAAACGCCCAAATGGCTTGCAGCCACCTGAAGAGAATTCACAGCTATCTGGGGCCGGGCAGAGCATCTGCTGTACGCCGTCCGCCGTGGCTCGTCGGCAGGTTTCTCCATCGCCGACGCACACTGGTCGACCGGACTTGCGATCGAACAAGCTGTAGGCTGCCCGCAGGTTAAGGTCCGGATCGTCGAACAGCAGCCGGATTGGAATCGCGCGTAGTTTTGCGCCAGTTGCTCCTGAGCGAAGGGCCTCATCGACTGGGTGGGAAACCCAGCCGTCTTTGCCCTGCACCTGGCTGGTGACGGTGAATTCATCGTCCTTTTCGGGAAGGCGTTTGCCGCCGCGCTCCACAACGCGGCCGATGGAGATCCGCCCGATGATCGGGGGAGTGAGGGCGAGGCCCTTGAGCATGTTGTTCTCCTTGATGAGGCGAGGCCCGGTGGGTAAAGGGCCATATTGAGGCGCCTGAGATGGTGGGTCAGGGCTGGATGAGGAAGCGTCGGGTACCGGACTTTGTCTTTGCGTAGCTCTGCGCCAACGCCGGATGGTCTTTTGCCAGACGCTCCAGGTCGACGACGCTGCCGTCTTTGCTGCGCTTCCAGCTGACCTCGCCGGTTTCGAACACTGCGCGGCTAGCTTCACCCATCCGCTGCTGAATGCGCTGCTTCAGCAGCGATTCGCGTTCCGCAAAAGCAGAGAGCTGTTGACGCACTGCCAGTAGGTCTGAGAAGGCAGCCGCCATCTCGAACTCCCCACTCAGGTCCAGCGTGTGTCCGAGATCGTTTGGATAAAGCGTACGAAGCGCTAAGTCGGCTGAGTCGGTGCCATCCACTGGGGGTTGTTCGTCGCGTTGCACCCGACCCCAGAACTGTTGTTCTAAGACGATGAGTTGATCGATCATCGTCTCGTTACGTTCGATGCGATGCACCCGCAGCTCCTGGCCACAGATCAGCACAGCAATATCAGCCGCTCGCTTGCCGGTAACGGCCAACTGGTGCATGACCTGCAGCTGGACATATTCCGGCACACCGTCGCGCCACAGCCGGGCACCGTTGAGGCCAGCAGTCTTGCACTCCAGAATCTGGACATCCGGAGCGCCCACAACCTCGCGGTCAAGGTTGGCCAACATCCACGGGTGTTGAGGGTGTTGAAGGACCGCATTCACTTTGCGCACACGGTTTCCTGTGCGTTTGGTGTACTGCGCAGCGACAACCTGTTCCAGCATCGTCCCCCAGTAGAGAGGCGACGAGTCGTCGTTGGGGTCGACTTTCGGCAGGCCGCTGTCCCGTTGGGTCTTCTCCATCCACAACTCCAGTTGGGACTTGTACGGGTTCAGCCCTACCGCGGCAGCTGCGTCAGAGCTGCCAATCCCGGTCTTGCGCACATCCAGCCAGTCTTCTCGACTCAGGTCTTGGGTTTTGACTAGACGAAGGGCGGGGCGCCCCGGAATGGCTCTTTGAGACGTAAGACTTGCATTCATCAGTGTTCTCCTTTCCCGGAAACGGGGCGAAGGTTCCAGAAAGCACAAAGCCCCCGCTCTGCCGAAAGGCCGGGCGGGGGCTTATGCGGCAGCGCGTGCTCAGGCGACCAACTGCAGAGCGTGATCGAGAGCTCGCTGTTTGAGGTTGGCGCCTTGGCCAAACCAGGCACTGTCGAGCCGGTATTCCTGGCTGCGTGCGCGGCGCTCATGGTCGACGTACTCGGTGACAGCATTGAGCAGACCCCAGGCTGTACCGTTGGCGGAGCTCAGATCGGAGCCCTTGCCCTCGCCAGCGTAGAGCGCCTGGACGCGCTTCAGGGCCCGCTCGTTGGTCATGCGAGCTGCGGAGTCGTTGTGACCATCGTTTTGACACAGGACCTTCAGGAAGTAGTTCAATGACTCGTGGGTCTTTACCTTCCGCTCCGAAAGCGTCTTCATGCGGTACATGAAGCTGTCCCATTGCATGACTGCCACGCCAAGCTGCTTCTTGACCGCCAACGGATCGAAGCTGGTGCTGTGTGGCACTTTGATCGCGCTGCTAGCGCCGCTGAGTGCGACCGTGAGCGTGTTATTGCAGACGACCCGGACAGTTGTGGGCGTAGCGGTCGTTGCCAAAGTGCCGTCGCAGGAGGTTGCCAGTAGCAGGTAGCCGTTGACTGTGTCGCAGCCCTTGATCGAGGTGGACTTCCCCGTTCGGGCAAGCGCCCAAAACTTGCGGCCCGCCTTCAGCACGCCGGCGGTTTCCAGCTCAAAGCCCGAAACCTCGGTGAGATCTCGGTAGAACTCCAGCACCTCACGCGGCTGAACGATCTGGTACCGATTGCTAACGACAGACAGTGCCGTCTTGGTGTCGCTGCGGTAAAGCACCTTCTGATCGTCGAAATTCATGATCGCGCCGAGAGCGCCTGCTTGGTCTGCCAGGTAACGAACTGGCGATTCGCAGATTGACCAGTTCATGCCGGCTTTCTCGGCCCAGACATCGATCGATTGATGCTTGGGAAGTTCATTGCCGAGGCCATGCCACGGCGTCGCGCCGACGTAGGCCATTTGTTGTACGAGGTGAGCCATTTGGTTCTCCTTTGGAGTGAAAGCTAAACAGAGGGGATCGGTCGCGCGGCAGATTCGCTACGCACGGCTGGTTGAGATGGAGGTGGCGAGCCCGATAGGGCAGTCAGCCGGTCAGCTCGTACCCGCAGGACGGGCAGCGGTATCGGCAGAGGACAAGCTCATCGACGGCGTCCCCCAGACATGCGCCTAGTGACATTCCGCTCAACGTAGCGACGACGACGTCCTTTGCGCCGAGGCCTGCTCTGCAAGCAAGAGCAAGGCTTGCGGCACATCCGGCGGCTGAGGCGATTCGGCGCGCGACGGGTCTCTGACGCATGTCTGCAGCGCGACAGCGCGGGCAGGGAGGTGTCATTGGCGGCCGCTCCAGAGCGACGGCGGTACGCGGCCCCAACGCATGACGCTGGTCAGCAAGACTGTAGACAGGCAGCCGAGGCCAAAACAGATGAGAAACGCCCGGAGGTGGGCGCCCGGGGAAGGGTACGGTGGCATGAATGACCTCCAGGTCAGGTTGCGTGCGGACGGCAAAAAGGCCAGGGGATTGCTCCGCCTGGCCTTTGTTTTGTTGACAGCGATTCGTCGCTGTCAGGGAGGTCATATGTGGTTGAAAAGATCTACAACATGAGGCCGGTACGCGAGGGTCGATGCGCGACAATCGGCTGTCTAAGCATCTAGTCAAATCTCTGCGGCGTTCATCGTAGAAGCGGGGCCATCGTGGCAAGTTCGGAACAGCTCAAAGCGCTTATCAAGTCGCATATCAGTCGCGATGATGGACACTTCCTGTCCGTCGCGATGCAGGTTGCCGCGCATGAAGCCAAGCTGGGCCATGGGAAGCTAGCCGAGGAACTGCGTGGCTTAATCGACGCAGCGAAGAATCGCCTTGGGCAAGACGGTTCGGGCAAATTGGTGCCAATAGCGGGTGCTTTGCAGAGTGGCACCAAATCTCGCGGTGAACTCGCCAGCCTATTGACGGTGTCCTACCCCGCCAATAGGCTGAGTGACATGGTGCTGGATGACCAAGCGTCACAGCAGCTTGCCCGAATCATCAAAGAGCAGCGCATGCTCGCCCGGATAAGGGAGCATGGGCTCTCCCCGCGCAGGAAGCTTCTGTTGGTTGGGCCACCTGGCACAGGCAAGACGATGACGGCATCTGCCTTGGCCGGCGAGCTGGGCATCCCACTGTTTCTAGTCCGGCTGGATTCGCTCATCACGAAGTTCATGGGCGAGACGGCCGCTAAGCTACGCCAGGTTTTTGATGCCATCGCCGACATCCGCGGTGTCTATTTCTTCGATGAGTTTGATGCCATCGGCTCGCAGCGCGGCGCTGCTAACGATGTCGGCGAGATCCGGCGTGTGCTGAACAGCTTCCTTCAGATGATCGAGCACGATCAATCCAATAGCCTGATCGTCGCGGCAACCAACCACCCGGAAGTCCTCGACTACGCGCTGTTCCGGCGTTTCGACGATGTGCTGGAGTACCACCTGCCCACGCCAGTGCAAGCGCTTGATCTGATCAGATCGCGCCTTGGCTCATTTGCTCCCAGGCCGTTCAAGAAAGACGGCCTGGTGGAGCAAGCGCAAGGGCTGAGCTACGCGGAGATTTGTCGTGCTGTCGATGAGTCCATTAAGGACGCGATCATGCATGACCAAACCAAAGTGCAACGAGCCGAGCTTGGGCGCGCGTTAGGGGAACGCCGCCTCATAAGTACAAAGCTTGCTCAAAACAACAAGCACCTGTCAAACCATGCCGGATCAAGTCAACGATAAGCGCCGTCACCTCCTACTCAAAAAGACTTCCGAAGCGAAGCCATACAAGGCTCACAAGCCAAATGGCAGTAAGAAAGTTGCTCTTCCCGATTTAGATCGGGCTCAGCACGGCGGAGCGCTGAACGCGCAACTGCAAGATCTCAGGCCGTTGGCTGCGGCCGCTAAGGAACGCCAGAAAGAGATCGGCCTAGAAGCAGGGCTTGGCATCCAAATCCAATTTTTGTCTCGGCCAGACGCCGACTTGGCGTTTGCAAAGCTAGCCTCTGAAGCCAAGCACAAAGGCATTGAGTTGCTGAGTGTCCAAGAGGTCGACGGCAAGGCCGTAATGGCCAATGTCTTCGTTCCAGATGGACAGCTTCAGCATTTTGAGAAGCTTGTTGCCGACTACCTCAACGAGAAGAAGACAGAGGGAGGCGTTGCTCGCGACAACAAGAAGCTTCTGAACACCATCGGCGGCATTCGCGCTTCTGTGTTGAAAGGCTTGTGGATGGATGCGCCAGAGCTGCTGCCTGCTGATCTGGATGAGCAGTTCTGGTGGGAAGTTTGGCTTCGCCGCACAAAGGGTGACGCCGGGCACTACCTCCGTGATTTCCGGCGTATCGCGGCGTTAGCTGAATGCCAAGTGAGTGATGCTGTCGTTGAGTTCCCAGAGCGCTCAATTGTCGTGATGTACGGCTCCCAACAGCAATTGGCACAGTCCGTGATGCTATTGAACTGCGTGGCGGAATTGCGTCGAGCAAAAGATTCGGCAGCCTTTTTTGTGGGCCTGGACATTCCTCAACAGCGCGAATGGGCCGCTGACCTCGCAGAGCGGCTGCGTATTCCACCCGACATTGACGAGGTACCGCGTGTCTGTCTCCTTGATACGGGGGTCAATCGAGCACACCCGTTGCTTGCGCCTTTGATGGATCAGGCAGATATTCACACCGTCAATGCCGCTTGGGGGGCGCACGACCAAGCAAATCACGGCACTGGTCTCGCGGGGCTGGTTGCCTACGGCGACCTGCACGAGCATTTGGCCTCAACTCAACCTGTTCAGATTGGCCACCGTCTGGAGTCTGTCAAGCTGACGCCGAATCAAGGGGCAAATGCAGGGGATGACAAGCATCACGCGCGATTGTTCATCGATGCCGTTACTTTGCCCGAGGCGCGTTTTGGCGAGCGCAAGAGGGTATTCACTTCGGCGGTTACAGCCACCGATTACCGCGACTTTGGCCGCCCCTCAGCTTGGTCTTCCACCGTCGACGCGCTTGCAGCTGACTCACTCGGCGAGGGTGCGTTCCCCCGGCTCTTTGTACTCTCAGCTGGCAACACCGGCGATCCAAATCACTGGATTCAATATCCGGCGAGCGTGACCCTTAACCAAATCCATGATCCTGGCCAATCTTGGAATGCCCTGACAGTTGGTGCGTTTAGCACCAAGATCAACTTGAACGAGCCGAACGCTGCTGCGTTCACGCCGATTGCGCCAGAGGGCGCGTTGAGCCCGTTCACCACCACCTCTTCTCAGTGGACGAATAGAGCATGGCCGCTGAAGCCTGATGTGGTCTTTGAGGGCGGCAACGCTGCGACAGATGGCATTAATGTTGACAACTTTGCCAGCCTGGAACTGTTGACAACCAACAATCAGCCGTTGACCAGGCTGTTCTGGACGACGAACGCCACCAGTGCTGCCTCGGCGTTGTGCGCCCGGATGGCCGCACAGATCATGGCTGCCTACCCGCAACTCCGTCCCGAGACGGTGCGCGCGTTGATTGTGAGTTCAGCCGAATGGACTGAAGCCATGCTGCAGATGTTCCCGGCTCAGGGGGCGCAGCGAACCAAGCAGGAAAGCTTGGGGCTCATCAAGCACTGTGGATGGGGTGTTCCGAACTTGGACCGGGCACTTTGGAGTGCCGGGAATTCGCTCTCGCTCGTGATTGAAGATCAGCTCAACCCCTATTTTAAAGACGGCAGCATCATCAAGACGAGGGAGATGAACTTTCATGCCTTGCCGTGGCCTCTTGAACAGCTGGAGGCGCTGCAGGACACTCAAGTTGAAATGCGAGTGACGCTTTCTTACTTCATCGAACCCAATCCATCCGCTCGCGGAAGCACTTCCAAGTACCACTACCCTTCCCACCGTCTACGCTTTGCAGTTAGGCGTCCCTTGGAGTCAGTCGAGAACTTTCAGGCTCGGATCAATGCAGCCACCGTGCGAGAGGAGGACGGAGATGTTGCCTCCCCTGCTGACCCCGAATGGCTGCTGGGAGAGGGGCTTCGTCATCGCGGTTCGCTGCATCGCGACATCTGGCGAGGCAGTGCGGCAGACCTTGCAAGTCGTGGTTTCATCGGGGTGTATCCCGCCAACGGCTGGTGGCGAACTCGGCAGGCGCAGGAGAGATATGGCTTGCCGGCGCGTTACAGCCTCATTGTGTCCATCCACACACCTGGGGTGGACGTTGACCTCTATACGCCAATCGAGCAGCTCATTGCGGCTCAGGTTGCCGTACCCGTGATCGTCAATACCTGACGTGTTGACGATGATCCTGAACTGGCCCGGTCCAGTCCGTTGCGCTTAGCGCATTGGATCAAGCTCGTCATGGCCACGGCGACTCGTGTCGGAATTCGGCTCGACGGCTAAAAAACCTGGTCTGTTAAATCAGGTTTTCGGCGCCGATTGGCAGTTGCTGCAATGGCACCCCGCGATGGTAGAAGCGATGGTAGGACTGGTGCGAGAATTCGCAGGGAGCCCTGCCAAATCGAGCTTCTTGGCGGAGACGGTGAGATTCGAACTCACGGAGGGGATCAACCCTCGACGGTTTTCAAGACCGTTGCCTTAAACCGCTCGGCCACGTCTCCAGCGGAAGCGCCAGATTATGCCTTGGCTCAGCCCGGTTTTTGCGCCTGGCTGCACTGAACCTGCGTCACCTCTCGGCGCCCGCCGTCCACGCGCACGGCGGTGAGCTGGCCGCCCCACACGCAGCCGGTGTCCAGCGAGAGCAGGTCAGGGCGGTTGATCAGGCCGAGCGTCGACCAGTGGCCGAACGCAATGGGCTGGCCCGCGCTGCGGCGCCCGGGCTGCGAAAACCACGGCGCGAAGCCGGCTGGTGCGCCGTCGCTGCCGTCTTTCGTGGCGAACTCCAGCGTGCCGTCAGCGGCGCAGAAGCGGATGCGCGTCAGCACGTTGATGATGAAGCGCCAGCGCGCCGGCCCTTCCAGGTCGTCGCTCCAGCGGTTGGGCTCGTTGCCGTACATCACCTGCAGGAACTCGTGCAGGTTGTCGCTGCGCAACATTGTTTCCACTTCGCCTGCCAGGGCCAGGGTGGTGGTGGTGTCCCATTGCGGCACGACGCCGGCATGAACGGTCAGCCAGCCTTCGGCCATGTCGGCCAGCTTGCGGTGGCGCAGCCAGTCCAGCCAGGCCTCGCGCTGCGGGTGGTTGAGGATGGGGTCGAGCGTGTCGCTGCGGTGCGGCTTGCGCACGCCGGCCGCCACCGCCAGCAGGTGCAGGTCGTGGTTGCCCAGCAGGCAGGTGACGGCGTCGCCGAAGCTGCGCAGCCGCTCCAGGGTCTCGAGTGAGCTGGGGCCGCGGTTGACGAGGTCGCCCAGCACATGGAGGCGATCACGCGATGGCGAGAAGTCGATCTCGGCGAGCAGGCGGTTGAGCGGATCACAACAGCCCTGCAGGTCTCCGATAAGGTAGTGCATGGCTGGATTCTGCTACGCTCTGGCCTCGATTTTGCTCACATTCGCGACGCGGACAACTGCGGTCGCCTCTCATGGACGTTGCTCTACTTGTATTCCTGATTCTCCTCAACGCTGTCTTTGCGATGTCGGAAATGGCCCTGTCGGCCAGCCGCAAAGCCAGATTGCAAGTCATGCTGGAGGCCGGGGAGCGGGGCGCGCAGACAGCGCTGGACCTGCACGAGAACCCCACCAAGTTCCTGTCGACCGTGCAGATCGGCATCACGTCCATCGGCGTGCTGAACGGCATCGTCGGTGATGCCGCCTTCTCCGGCCCGCTGTCGGAATGGTTCCAGCGCAACATCAACGCCTCGCCTGAGGTGGCCAAGGTCAGTGCCACCGCGGTGGTGGTCATCATCATCACGGTGCTGAGCATCATCTTCGGCGAGCTGGTGCCCAAGCGCCTCGGCCAGATGTACCCGGAAACCGTGGCCCGCCTGGTGGCGCAGCCGATGGAGTGGCTGTCGATCGCCACGCGTCCGCTGGTGGTGCTGCTGTCGGTCAGCACCGAGGGCATCCTGCGCCTGCTGGGCATCAAGGGTGGCCCGAGCCGCAGCGTGACGGAAGAAGAGATTGCCGCCAGCCTGGAAGAAGGTCTGGACGCCGGCGTGATCGAGGCGCAGGAGCACCAGATGGTGCGCAATGTGTTCCGTCTCGATGACCGCCAGATCGGCTCGATGATGATTCCGCGCGCGGAAATCTGCTGGATCGATGCCAACGCCTCGATGGCCGAAGTGCTGCACGTGGTGGCGGCCGAAGAGCATTCGCGCTACCCGGTGTGCCGTGGCGGCCTGGACGACGTGATCGGCGTGGTGGCGGCCCACAGCCTGCTCAAGCCGATGTCGGAAAACCCCGCCAGCCTGCTGACCGAGCACATCACCCCGCCGGTGTTCGTGCCTGAAACGCTGTCGGGCATGGAGTTGCTGGAGCACTTCAAGACCTCCGGCGCCGAGCTGGTTTTCGTGGTGGACGAGTACGGCGCCGTGCAGGGTGTGATCACCGTGCGCGACGTGCTCGAGGCCATCACTGGTGAATTTGGCACTCCGTCTGACGAAGACGCGTGGGCCGTGCAACGTGACGACGGCTCCTGGCTGGTGGATGGTCTCATCCCCGTGCCTGAGCTGAAGGACCGGCTTGCGCTGAAGGAATTGCCCGAGGAAGACCGCGGGCGCTACAACACCCTGGCCGGCATGATCATGCTGTTGCTGGGCCGGCTGCCTGCGATCACCGACAAGGTGGAGTGGGGTGGCTGGCGCTTCGAGGTGGTGGACCTCGATGGCAAGCGCGTCGATAAAGTGCTTGCCATGCCCTTGATGGAATCTGGAGACCCCAATTGATCAACCCTGAACTGCACAAACAACCTGTCGCCCTGGACCGCGAGAAGCATCGCAACCTGAAGGTCCGCACCGAGCTGAGCAATCTGCAAGCCGCTGCCGGCCTGAACGCCTTCTTTGTCACCGCGGCTGAATTTGCCGACGCGTGCAAGGAATACCCGATCCTGTTCCTCGGCGCAGGCAAGGACGAGCAGGGCCAGGAACAGGTGGCTCCGGTCGCCGTGTTCGGTGTCACCCAGGGTGAAAACCTGTTCCTGAAGGCCGATGGCCGCTGGGACGCGTTCTACATTCCGGCCGTGCTGCGGGCCTACCCGTTCACGATGGCGCGCATCGAGGAAGACCGCTATGCGGTGTGCTTCGACGGTGCCTGGAGTGGCATGTCGGAAACCGAAGGCAAGCCGCTGTTCGACGACAAGGGCGAACCCACGCCGCTGCTGAACGAAGTGCGCCAGTTCGTGGAACAACTCGAAGTTGAAATCGAGCGCACCCGCCTGGCCGGCCAACGCCTGATGGCGCTGAAGCTGCTGGCGCCCAAGCGCTTCGAAGCCACGCTGCCGAACGGCGAGCCGATGTCGGTGGACGGCTTCTTCGCCGTCGACGAAGAGCGCCTGAACGCCCTGACCGATGCCGAAATCCTGGAGCTGCATCGCAACGGCCTGATGGGCCTGCTGCAAGCGCACCAGATCTCGATGGGCAACATGCGCCGCCTGCTGGACCGCCGCTTGGCTGCCCAGGCTGCCGTGGCCGCCAACGCCTGATCTTCAGGCCCGAGCCCGCCAACCCAGGCGGGCTGACAAGGCTGCGGCTTCCTGCTGCAGCAGGCCCGGAATGGCGCCACCCTCGCGGGATGCGAGCGTGGCGCCCGGGCCGATCAAGGTCAAGCTCAAGACCAGCTCGCCCTGTGCATCGCGCACCGGTGCTGCGAGCGCGCTCACGCCGTTGACCACGGTGTCGTCCACCCGGGCCATGTCGCTCTGGCGGATCGCTTCCAGTTCCGCGGACAAACTGCTTTGGACCTGACGGGCCGTCTTCGGCCCCAGCGTGCGCTGCAGCACCTCGGTGGGCAGCAGCGCGGCAAACAGCCGGCCAGTGGCGGTTTCGCTCACGCCCATCACCGTGCCGTGGCGCATGGCCACATGCACGGGCGTGGGCGCATGGGCAAGGCGCACCAGCGTGGCACCCTGATTGCCCCACACGGCCAGCGCCGCGGTCATCAGCGTCTGCTCGGCCAGCCGCTCGATGACCGGGGTGGCCCAGCGCACAGGGTCGACCTGCTGCAGGCCGATCCAGCCCATCTGCAGGGCCAGCGGGCCGAGGCCGTAGCGCCCGCTGTCGAGGTCTTGCTCCACCAGCCCGACCTTCTGGAAGCTCACCAGATACGGGTGCGCCTTGGCCGGTGCCATGCCGGCGCAGCGTGCCAGCTCCGTCAACGGCAGCGCGCGGCCCTCGTTCACCAGGGCGTGCAGCAGCTGTCCGCCAACCTCGATGCTCTGGATGCCACGCGGCGCGCGGGATAGGGTGGGCGGGGTGTCAGGAAGGCCAGTCATGGGAGGAGTCCGGGTTTATACGCTAACGAACGAATTAGACATTAACTAATCTTCGGCCAGCTTTCAATCAGGAACCGGAGCACGTGATGAGCAGCAAGACCTTTGCCTCGCAGGCAGACCTGGAAGAGAAAAAGGTGAGCTTCACCCAGCTCTCGGCGCATGCCTGGGCCTATACCGCCGAAGGTGACCCGAACACCGGCATCGTGATCGGCGACGACGCGGTGATGGTGATCGACACCCAGGCCACGCCGGTGATGGCGCAAGACGTGATCCGGCGCATCCGCGAGGTGACGGACAAGCCCATCAAGTACGTGACGCTCAGCCATTACCACGCGGTGCGGGTGCTGGGCGCGTCGGCCTACAAGGCTGAAGGCTGCGAGCATGTGATCGCCAGCCAGGACACCTACGATCTGATCGTGCAGCGCGGCGAGCAGGACAAGGCCAGCGAGATCGGCCGCTTCCCGCGCCTGTTCCAGGCCGTGGACAGCGTGCCGGACGGCCTGACCTGGCCCACGCTCACCTTCACCGGCAAGATGACGCTGTGGCTGGGCAAGCTGGAGGTGCAACTGCTGCAACTCGGTCGTGGCCACACCAAGGGCGACACGGTGGTCTGGCTGCCGAAAGACAAGGTGCTGTTCTCGGGCGATCTGGTGGAGTTTGACGCCACTCCTTACGCGGGCGACGCCTACTTCCAGGATTGGCCGGCCACGCTCGACAACCTCGCCGCCCTGGCGCCTGACAAGCTGGTGCCCGGCCGCGGCCCGGCACTCACCACGCCCGACGATGTGCGCGCCGGCCTGGAAGGCACGCGGGCCTTCGTCAGCGCGCTGTACGCCAGCGTGCAGGCCGGCGCGAAGCAGGGCATGCCGCTGCGCCAGGTGTACGAGGCCACGATGGCCGCGCTGGCGCCCGAGTACGGCCACTGGGTCATCTTCAAGCACTGCATGCCGTTTGATGTGACTCGTGCCTACGACGAAGCCACCGGCTACCCCGAACCTCGCATCTGGACCGCCGAGCGCGACATCGAGATGTGGCGCGCCCTCGAAGGCTGAAGGCGGCCGCCATGTTGAAGAGCTACACCTGGCCGCAGTTCTCGTCTGCGCCCGCCCCGGAGTGCCAGTCTGACGAGGTGCGTCGCGTGCCCGTCGTGGTGGTGGGCGCCGGGCCGGTGGGCCTGTGCATGGCGATCGACCTGGCGCAGCGCGGCCTGCCGGTGATGCTGCTGGACGAGGACAACACCGTCAGCGTGGGCTCGCGCGGGCTTTGTTATGCGCAGCGCACGCTGGAGGTGCTGGACCGCCTCGGTTGCGGCCAGGCGGTGGTCGACAAAGGCGTGAGCTGGAATGTGGGGCGCACCTTCCACCGCGACGCTGAGGTGTTCCAGTTCCAGCTGCAGGCCGAGCCTGGCCACCAGCGCCCGGGCATGGTCAACCTGCAGCAGTACTACCTCGAAGAGTTTCTGGTGCGCCGGGCTGCGGAGTTGCCCAACCTCGACTTGCGCTGGCACCACAAGGTGGCCCAGGTGCAGCCGATGGACGACGGCGTGCTGCTGACGGTGGAGACGCCCGACGGCAGCTTCCGCCTGCATGCAGACTGGCTGGTGGCGGCCGATGGCGCACGCAGCCCGATCCGTCGCCAGTTGGGCGCCGACATCGAAGGCCGGGTGTTCAAGGATCGTTTCCTGATCGCCGATGTGGTGATGCAGGCGCCGTTTCCCGCCGAGCGCTGGTTCTGGTTCGACCCACCGTTCCACCCCGGCCAGAGCGTGCTGTTGCACCGCGAGGCCGACAACGTCTGGCGGATTGATTTCCAGCTCGGCTGGGACGCGGACCCGGAAGAGGCGAAGCGGCCGGAAAACGTCATCCCGCGCATCCAGGCGATGCTGGGCGAGGCGCATCCCTTCGAGCTGGAATGGGTCAGTGTCTATACCTTCCAGTGCCGGCGCATGGCGAACCTGCGCCACGGCCGCGTGCTGTTCGTGGGTGACGCGGCGCACCAGGTGTCGCCCTTCGGTGCGCGCGGTGCGAACTCGGGCATCCAGGACGTCGACAACCTCGGCTGGAAGCTGCAGGCGGTGGTGGCCGGCCACGCGCCGGAAGGCTTGCTCGACAGCTATCACGTCGAGCGGGGCCAGGCGGCCGACGAGAACCTGCAGAACTCCACCCGGTCGACCGACTTCATCACGCCCAAGTCGCCCGTCAGCGGCTTGTTCCGTGATGCGGTGCTGGGCCTCGCAGCGCAACACCCGTTCGCCCGTTCGCTGGTGAATTCGGGTCGATTGAGCCAGCCCACCCGGTATGCGCCCGGCGCGCTGCAGACGCCTGACGCTGATCAGTTTGCCGGCCTGCTGCAACCCGGTGCGCCGCTGCCGGATGCCCCGCTGCTGGTGAACGGCCAGGACGCCTGGTTGCTGGCACAGGTGCGAGACGGTTTCACCCTGCTGGTGTTTGGCGCGGACCCCGCCGGCTTGCCCGACTTGCTGGAGGCCGGCTCAGGCCAGCCCGGCATGCCGCTGCGCGTGCTGCGCATCAAGGCGCCGGGCGGCTGGGTGCTGGGCGGCGAGTTGCTGGACGTCGCGGGCCTGGCTGCGTCGCGCTGCGATGCGCGCGACGGCACCGCCTACCTCATTCGCCCGGACCAGCATGTGGCCGCGCGCTGGCGCACCCTGGACGTGGCCGCGGTGCAGGCCGCCGTGGCGAGGGCGCTCGGGCTGCCCTTGATGACGTCCACCGAACCCGACACCGCCGCTCAGCCATGACCACCCTCATCACCCAATCGAACTTTCACCAGCCGGGTGAGCAGGCTGTGCATGCCTGGCAAGCCGGCGATGACTTTTACGAAGCGCTGGTGGCCACCCACCAGGGCCTGAGCGACGAGCAGAGCCAGTTGCTGAATGCGCGCCTCGTGCTGCTGCTGGCCAATCAGGTGGGCGACCTGAGTGTGCTGCGCGAAGCGCTGGCCGCCGCCCGCGACGGCGTGTGAGCCCGATCCAGCGCGTGCGCAGGTATCCCCGAATGGCCCGGCCAGCCTGCCGCGCCTAAGCTGTTCCATCCCTTCACCGGAGATTTACCGTGATTGCATCCAAGACGATTCGCACGCTGTCGGCGTCGGCTGCCCTGATGGCCCTGGCCACCGCCAGCCAGGCCCAGGAAGTGACCCTGAAGTTCCACCACATCTGGAACCCGCAGGCCATGGCCTCGGTGAACGTGATCGGGCCGTGGTGCGAGAAGATCGCCAAGGAATCCGCCAACCGCATGAAGTGCCAGATCCTGCCCGCGATGTCGGGTGGCGGCACGCCGCCGCAGCTGGTTGACCGCGTGAAGGATGGTGTTGACGATGTCGTCATCACGCTGCCTGGCTACACGGCCGGTCGCTTCCCCGCGATGGAAGTGTTCGAGCTGCCCTTCATGACCAACTCGGCCGAGGCCGGTGCCCGGGCCAGCTGGGATTACCTGCAGAAGTACGCACTGAAGGAATTCCCGGGCACCCGCATTCTGGCCAGCTGGGTGCATGACGAGGGCTATGTGCACACCCGCGACAAGCCGGTGAAGACGCTCGCTGACTTCAAGGGCCTGAAGATGCGCGCGCCCACGCGCCAGACCAACCGCCTGCTGGCTGCTCTGGGCGCATCGCCTGTCGGCATGCCGCTGCCGGCCATTCCGGATGCCGTGAGCAAGGGCACCATCGACGGCTTCCTGCTGCCCTGGGAAGTGATGCCTTCGCTGAAGCTGCAGGAGATGGTGAAGTTCCATTCGGAGACCGACCCGAGCCGCCCGGCGCTCTACAGCGCGGTGTTCGTGTTTGCGATGAACCAGTCGCGCTACGACAGCCTGCCGGCTGACCTGAAGAAGGTCATCGACAACAACAGCGGTGCCGCCTACTCGCAGGCCATCGGCAAGGTCTGGGACAGCTCGCAGGCAGCGGGCCGCAAGGCCGCGCAAGAGCGTGGCAACACCTTCTACACCGTGCCCGCCAGCGAGCTCGACAACTGGGTGAAGGCCTCGGCCCCGTTGTACGACGGCTGGATCGCCGACATGGATGGTCGCGGCATGCCCGGCAAGGCCATGCTGCAGGACGCCCGCGACCTGCTGGCCAAGTACCGCACCGCCAAGTAAGCCAGCCCCATGCTGCGCATTCACTTCAAGAGCAAGAGGCCCGCATGACGCGCTGGTTGCAGCATGTGGCCCAGGCGTTTGCCTGGCTGGGCGGGCTGGTGGCCAGCGCCGTGGCGGTGATGACCGTGGTCTCGATCATCAAGCGCGCCACCGGCTTCATGCCGGTGCAGGGCGATGTCGAGATCACGCAGTTCGGCATCGCGCTGTGCATCTCGCTGTGCCTGCCCTGGTGCCAGCTCCAGAAGGCCAACATCATTGTTGACTTCTTCACCCAGCGCCTGGCCGCGCGCAGCAACCACTGGCTGGACGCGCTGGGCGCGTTGCTGCTGGCGCTGATGTGCGGCCTGCTGGCCTGGCGCACCTCGGTGGGGGCGGTGGGCGCGCGCGAGGTGAGCGAGACCTCGATGATCCTGTCTCTGCCGATGTGGTGGGCCTATGCGTCGCTGGCGCCGGGCCTGGCGCTCTCTGCCCTGGTGGCGCTGATGCAGGCTGCGGCCCACGCGCGCGGCACCGACCTGCTGCCACCCGCCGAAGGGATTTGAATGGATGCGATGACGACGGGCCTGCTGATGTTTGCAGGCATGCTGGTGCTGATGGCCCTGCGGGTGCCGATTGCAGCCGCGATGTTCATCCCCGGCGCCTTGGGTTACTGGGGCATGAGCAACGACATGGCGTTGCTCAACCTGCTCAAGGGCAGCGCGGTGGCGCGCCTCACGGTTTATGACCTGTCGGTGATTCCGCTGTTCCTGCTGATGGGGCAGTTCGCCACGCAGGGCGGCTTGTCTCGCGCCTTGTTCCAGGCGGCGGCAGCGTTTGTCGGCCACATCCGCGGTGGCCTGGCGATGGCGGCCATCCTGAGTGCGGCGGCGTTCGGGGCGGTGTGCGGCTCGTCGGTGGCCACCTCGGCCACCATCACGCAGGTGGCCTACCCCGAGATGCGCAAGCATGGCTACAACGGCGGCCTGGCCACCGCCACGCTGGCCACGGGGGGCACGCTGGGCATCCTCATCCCGCCGTCGGTGCCGCTGGTGGTCTACGCCATCCTGACCGAGCAGAACATCGCCAAGCTTTTTGCCGCGGCCTTGGTGCCCGGCTTGCTGGCGATGGTCGGCTACCTGATCGTCATTGCGCTGGTGTGCCGCTTCAAGCCGGAGCTGGCCACGCCCAGCGCCCCGTTGGCGTGGGCACAGCGCTGGCGCGCCCTGGCCGGCATCTGGCCGATCGTGCTGATCTTCATCACCGTGTTCGGCGGCATCTACGGCGGCGTGTTTTCGCCCACAGAAGGCGCGGCGGTGGGGGCCGCAGGCACGTTTGTCGCGGCGATGGCCCGGCGTGAACTCAGCGCGGAAGGCATTCGCCGCAGCTTCGTCGGCACAGCCGAAACCTCGGCCATGGTGTTCATGATCTTTCTGGGCGCCGACATGATGAACGCGGCGCTGGCCCTGACCCAGATGCCGAAGTTGCTGGCCGACTGGGTAACGCACCTGCACGTGGCGCCACTCTGGATCGTCGGCGCGGTGATGCTGTTCTATGTGGTGCTGGGCTGCGTGATGGACGAGCTCTCGATGATGCTGCTGACCATCCCCGTGCTTTTCCCGGCCATCATGGGCCTGGACCTGTGGGGCCTGGCGCCCGAGATGAAGGCCATCTGGTTCGGCATTCTGGTGCTGATGACCGTGGGCATCGGCATGACGGCCCCGCCGGTGGGCTTGAACGTGTACGTGGTGAACAGCATCGCGCGGGACGTGCCGATGAACGACACCTACCGCAGCGTCTTGCCGTTCCTGGCCACCGACGTGCTGCGCACCACCGCCATGCTGTTCTTCCCCAGCCTGTGCCTGGGGCTGGTGCGCTGGCTGTTTGGCTGATCAACGCTTGATCAGGGCGCGGGCGGCTTCGGGCACCAGCTCGGAGCCACGGTAGATCAGGCCGCTGTAGATCTGCACCAGGTCTGCACCGGCTTCGATCTTCGAGCGCGCATCGGCACCGCTGAGCACGCCACCGGCGCCGATGATCGGAAAGCCCGCACCCAGCTCACCGCGCAGGGCGCGGATCACCCGGTTGCTGGCCGCCAGCACCGGGCTGCCCGAGAGGCCACCGGTTTCTTCGGCGTGCATCTGGCCCTTCACCGCATCACGCGCGATGGTGGTGTTGGTGGCGATCACGCCGTCCATGGCGTGCTTCTTCAGCGTCGCGGCAATCACCCGAACCTGGTCGTCGTCCAGATCCGGGGCGATCTTGAGGAACACCGGCACCTGCTTGCCGTGCTCGGTGGCCAGGCGCTGCTTGCGCTCATTGATGGCGCCCAGCAGGGCGTCCAGCGCGTCGTCGCTCTGCAGGGCCCGCAGGTTCTTGGTGTTCGGGCTGGAAATGTTCACCGTCACGTAGTCGGCATGTGGATACACGCCCGACAGGCCGATCAGGTAGTCGTCAACCGCGTTCTCGATCGGCGTGGCCGCGTTCTTGCCGATGTTCAGGCCCAGCACGCCACCGGCCGCGCGGAAGCTGCGGGCGCTGCGCACATTGGCCAGAAAGGCATCGAGGCCTTCGTTGTTGAAGCCCAGGCGGTTGATCAGCGCATTCGACTGCGGCAGACGGAACATGCGCGGCTTCGGATTGCCCGGCTGCGCCTTCGGCGTCACGGTGCCCACTTCGATGAAGCCGAAGCCCATCGCGCCCAGGCCGTCGATGCAGCGGCCGTTCTTGTCGAGACCGGCGGCCAGGCCGACCTTGTTCGGGAATTTCAGCCCGGCGACGGTGACCGGATCGGCCACGCGCGTTTGCGCCCACAGGCATTGGGCCGGCGTGTTCTGCAGCCGGGCCATGCTGTTCATCGTCAGGTCATGGGCGGCTTCCGGGTCCAGGCCGAACAGGAAGGGGCGGGTCAGTGCGTAAGGAATCAGGGCCATCGTGCGTCTCGGGGTGTCAGCCTGCATTGTCTCAGAGGCGATAATCACGGCATGACGCAAGACGAACTCAAGGCCCTGGTGGGCCAGGCCGCTCTGGCCTACGTGGTGCCGGGCAGCATCGTGGGCGTGGGCACGGGCTCTACCGTGAACTGCTTCATCGATGCCCTCGCAACGATGAAGGACCAGATCGCTGGCGCGGTGTCCAGCTCCATCAAGAGCACGGAACGCCTGAAAGCGCACGGCATTCCGGTGCTCGACAGCAACGAGGTGACGGCCATTCCGGTCTACATCGACGGTGCCGACGAGATCGATCACCACGGCTACATGGTCAAGGGTGGCGGCGCCGCGCTGACGCGCGAGAAGATCGTCGCCGATCTGGCCGAGCGCTTCATCTGCATCGCCGATGAATCGAAGCTGGTGGACGTGATGGGTGCCTTCCCGCTGCCGGTGGAGGTGATTCCGATGGCGGCTTCTCAGGTCATCCGCCGCTTCGCCAGCCAGTACGGCGGCCAGGCCAGCATCCGTGCCGGCGTGACCACCGACAATGGCAATGTGATCGTCGACGTGCGCGGTCTGCAGATCAGCGATCCGCTGGCCATGGAGAACGAAGTGAACCAGTGGCCCGGCGTGGTCACCGTGGGCATCTTCGGTCACCACAAGGCGCGGGTTTGCCTGCTCGGCACGTCGCAAGGTGTGCGCACCCTGAACTTCTGAACTTGCGCTGCACTGCCCGAGCCGATGAGCCGGTGGGTGTATCGTTGAGCCCAAGGCGGTGTCTTCCGACACCGCCATTTTTTTCCCTTCATGCAAAGGACGGCCCATGGCCACGCCCAACTACGGCTACGAAAAGCGCCAGCGCGAGCTCGCCAAGAAACGCAAGAAGGAGGAAAAAGCTGCACGCAAGGCCGCCGGTCTGCCTGAGCTGACCGACGAACAACTGGCCGAAGGCCAAGAGCCGGGCGCCTCTGAAGATGCGCCTGCTGCCGGCGACAGCCCGGCCGCCTGAGCTCACGCTTCAGGGCACGCCGTGCACCGCTTCAACCGCCGCGCCGACGTGCGCGCGCGGTGAACCGGGCAGCATCCACGGCATCCAGCAGGCTTGAGGCCACCGGCATCGGTTGGCCACACACCCAAGCCGCCAGCACTTCACCCATCAGCGGTGCCAGTGACAAACCGCGTGAGCCCAACGCGGCCATCACGTACAAGCCTTCTACCCGCGGCACATGCCGGGGTTGCTCCAGCCGTTGCAGGCCGTCCAGCTTTGTGGCTGCCACCGGGCCGAGCACAGGCAGCTTGTCGGCGCACACCTGGCGCCAGCCGACGCGGCCTTGCATGGCGTCCGCCGTCATGGCCCACCCCGCAGCAGCTTCCGGCCGCCCCGCCAATGCCGCGACCTGTGCCAGGTTCTGTGCATGGTCGTCTGGCCGCACGGTGGCGTCGTCATCATCGAACTGGTGGGTGGCACCGCACACCATGCCGCCGCCCTGGGCCGCTGGCAGCTTGATCAGGTAGCTGCCGCTGGCCAGGGGCAGCTCCTGCAATGGTGGCAAGCCGTCAAGCGATTGCACCTGCGCGGCCGTGAGCTGGCTGATCTGGCCACGCTGGCGATCCAGCGGCCAGTCAGCAGCGTCGGTCCACGGTGCCAGCAGCCGCGGTGCGCCATGGGCGTTGGTCAGCACCAGCACATCGGCGTGAGCGATCAGTTGGCCATCGATGCTCCAGGCGGCCCAGCCGTGAATTTTGTCATCGGCTTGGCCATCAACCTCGGTGCTGAGGGGTGCGATGCGGTCCACGGTCTGGCCGGTGCGCAGCTGTATGCCGGGCTCTGCCAGCCAGGCCCGCACCAGCGCAGCAGGGCTGACCCAGCCGGCGTTTTGGAACAGCCATGCGGGGCCGTTGAGCACGCCGCCGGAGCGATCGTGCGCAGCTGTTTCAGGCAGTGCCTGTGCCCAGGCTGCTGGCAGTTCTTGCTGCGTGAGCAGCGCGGCCATGGCGGCGGGGTCTTGACCTTGCGCACCGCGCAGCAAACCCGCCACGGCGCCCGGCACCAAGGCGTCGGCCTGTTCGCCCACCAATGGGCGCAACAGGTGGGCCGTGCGTGCCGCGCCCGCGCGCAGCCACTGCGCATGGGCGCCGTCTTGCGGGTGCACCACCGGATGAAACAGCCCGGCCGGGTTGCCTGAGGTTTCCTGTGCGGCCTGGTCGCGGCGCTCCAGCACCGTCACCTGCAGGCCTTCAAGTGCCAGGGCGCGCGCTGCGCTGGCGCCGGCCAGACCGGCGCCCAGCACGAGTGCGGTACGTCGCTGCGTCGCTGCGCGTCGGCCGGCGGGTGCGGCTGTGGTGCCGGGGCGTGCCACGCGATGGGCGTGCCAGATGTTGGCAAGCGCGCTGTGGCTCGCCTCCGGGTAAGCCGCCACAAACCCAGCCTGCCGCAAGCCACGACGCAGCGGCTCGCTGGCGGGCATCGCTGTCAAGGTGGCGTCGGGTGCGCACAGGCGAGCCAAGGCCTTGCCAAGCCGGTCGTCATCCACTGGCTGATTGGCCGATCGGGCCTCTTCCGGGCCATCGCTGATCAGCACCGCGTCGGCTTGCAGGGTCAGCTCGCTCAGCCAGCCGGCCAAGGGGCCGACGGCCAGCAGCAGGCGAATCGGCTGGTCGGGCCACTCGATGGTGTTCAGCCCCGGGGTGATGCCGGGTTTGACGGCCAGCCAGTGTGGCGCCAGCGCGGCGTCCTCTGCCAGCAGGTCGAGCCCGTCAGGCGGCTGGCCAGCGACAGCCACCACCGTCAGCCGCTGGCTGCGACCGGGGTCGTTCAGCCAGGCTCGCCGCAGCGACAGGAACGCTTCGCCCATCCCAAAATTCGTGAGCAGCGCGACGAAGTGGCTGCTGCCGGCCCAGCGCGCGGGCAGGTCGTGAGCGCGCCAGATGTCGTCGAGCACGGTGGCGGTTGTTGTGTCGATGGTGGGCTCGCTCACAACGAAGCGCGGGCGTTCAGCCAGTCAAGCAGCCGACCCCGGGCGTCGGCCATGTCGCGGTAATCCAGCACGGCCTCACTCATGGTGGCCACGGCCTCAGCCAGGGCCCGGGCCTGTGCGGCGGTGGTGATGGCCTCGGGCAGCGGCTGCGTGTCGACCCGGATGGTGAACACCGCCTGCTGGCGCTCCGGCAGCGGAATGAAGGTCTGCTGCTCGGTGCGGAACCAGGTGAGTGCGGCCAGTGCATTCGCGTCGGCCTCTGCGGGCCAGGGCGACGGGTCCAGCGTGGCAGGGTGATTGTTCAGGCGCGGGTGGCGGGTGAGGTTCCAGACGAAACGCTCCCAGCGCTGCGCGCCGCAGGCCAGCCGCATCAGGTGCTCGCCGGCCTTGATCAGCACGGCGTTGTCGGCGACGGGCGCATGCACCTGCGCAAAGTGGCGGCCGATCTTGTCTTGTGGTGCCCAGTGCGAGGGCAGGCACACCGCCAGCCAGGGCAGCGTGGCGTTGGCCCCGTCGATGATGGCGAAGTCTTCGGCGAAGGCCAGCACCAGCAGACCGGCGCGCCGCCATTCAACGGGCAGCGCAGCCAGGCAGGCGCCCACCTCCGGCAGCGTGCTGCCGATGTCGCGCACCTCACCGGCCGGCGTTACCGCCCAGCCCAGCCAGGTGGCTTGCCAGGTGTGGCCGTGGACGATCTGGAACGCCGCCGGGTGCTCTTGGGCGGCCTGTGCCGCCAGCGCGTCGAGCGCGGGTGTGGCATCAAAACCGTCGACCTGCTGCAAGGCGCGCTCGGGCCAGGTCATGAGGATGGCGAGCTTTTCGCGCAGGTGCCGCGCACCGGGGCGGTTGGGGGTCAGCTGCGTTGCGTTGCCTTCCCATTTGCGCAAGCCCGGTTGCATGCGGAAGGGGGCCGTGACGGCGTGGTCGAAATCAAAAGCCATGGTTCAGAAATGCAAATGGGCACCCGAAGGTGCCCATGATGCCGTACCCGGGCCGCCGTGCAGCCGGGTGAGTGCCGTGCGCGATCAGACGCGCTTGCGGTACTCGTGGGTGCGGGTGTCGATTTCGATCTTGTCGCCGTTTTCAACGAAGATCGGCACCATGATTTCGAAGCCGGTACCGACGATCTTCGCAGGCTTCAGCACCTTGCCCGACGTGTCGCCCTTGACGGCCGGGTCGGTTTCGATTTCACGCACGACGCTGGTCGGCAGTTCCACCGAGATGGCCTTGCCGTCATAGAACACGACTTCAGCTTCCATGCCGTCTTGCAGGTAGCTGAGGGCGTCGCCCATGTTTTCGGCTTCGATCTCGAACTGGTTGTACTCGGCGTCCATGAACGCGTACATCGGGTCAGCGAAGTACGAGTAGGTGCAGTCCTTCTTGTCCAGAATGATCTGGTCCATCTTGTCATCAGCCTTGAAGACCACTTCGGCGCCGCCGCCGTTCAGCAGGTTCTTCATCTTGATGCGCACGGTGGCAGCGCCACGGCCGCCACGGCTGTATTCGGTCTTGAGCACGACCATCGGGTCCTTGCCCTGCATGATCACGTTGCCGGCGCGGATTTCCTGAGCGAGTTTCATGGTGAGTTTCCGGTGTGGACGAGGCCGCCGCACATGGGCGGCCTGGGGTGTGTCAGCGGCCGGCTGGGGCTGCCCCGTGTGGGCTACCCGCCTAAAAGGGCCATGAGCGTCGCCGGTTGGCCAGATGGATTCGCTGTGTCTTGCTCTGTGCTGTGCTCAAAGGCAGACAGCAGAGGGCTTCAGTCAACACAGTGGTGTCCAGCCCGGCAAAAGGGCAATGGTCGCGGGCCTGTTTTCCGCAAAGCCTTGAATTTTATCGCTTTTCGGCGACGAAATGAAGTAGCTGGGTCACGAGGTCGTTTTGGGCCAGCAATTCCTGTCGCCAGGCGAGGGTCAGATCACTCCACCCGGCTCGCTCGGGCCACTGCATGGGCGAGGCGTCCAGGCCGTTCCAGCGTCGCATGGCGGCGCGCAGTTGTTCGGCCACGGCGGCTGAGGCGCCGGCCACGTGGCGATCAATAAAGGCGTCCAGCTTGCCGGCGTGCACGCCGTCTTCTTGGCTGTAGATGTGCCAGATGAAGGGCCGGCCGGCCCACTGCGCCCGCACGAAGGAGTCTTCGCCACGCACCAGGTTCACATCGCAAACGGCCAGCAATTCATCAAAGCTTTCCTGCGGCAGGAAGGGCAGGGCGTGCTGACGGATGTGGCTGGGCAACTGTTGCGCCTCGACGGATTGCGTGGCGGCGCCCGGTGCGGTGAGCAGCAGGGTCGGCTCCGGCGGCAAGGCCTGCAGCCATTCGGCGATCGGCGCGCCCGGGTAGCAGAACAGGCTCACCAGCGACTCGCCGGGCTGCCAGTGGATGCCGGCACGCGACAGCCAGGTGGCGCGGTCGAGGGAATCGAGGTGCTCGATCAGGCCGGGTTCGCGCAAGAGGCCGCCTGTCTTCGGGGTGAAGCCGGGGTAGAAGAACCACTTGTCGAGGCCGGCGCCCGGGCCGCTGAACTGCGGTGATTTCAAGCCATGCGAGCGCTCCACATAAGGCTCGGCACTCAGGTATTCGAGGTTCAGCCAGACGGGCGCCGGGCCGGTGCTTGCGGTCTTCGCCATCGCCGCGATGAATGAGGCTGGCAGTTCGCAGCCGAAGGCTTCGACGATGACATCGCCCGGCATGGTGTCGGCGGCTGGGCCAGCGGCCACATCCATCCAGCGGCGCACTTCGATGCCCGGCTGCCCGCCACCACGTGCCATCCAGTCGAGTGCGGCGGGGTCATCGACCCACAGGCGCACCTGGTGGCCGCGCGTGTGCAGATCACGGGCCAGGCGCCAGCAAACGCCGATGTCGCCGAAGTTGTCGATCACACGGCAGAAGATGTCCCAGCGGAGCGGGGCGGTTGGCAGGGTTGTTGCAGGCGCAGGCATGGCAGCCATTATCGAAGCGGCACAATGCCGCCCCAATGAGCGCTGAGTCTGAGACCCCTTCCCCCGACGAGCCGACCAAGGCCGGCCCGACTGCCGACGCTGCGCGGGCCGACACCGAGCGCGCGGAGGCGGCCCGGGCTGACGCCATCGAGGCCGATGCCCAAGCGGCGGTGCGCGCGGCGGTGGCCGCCCGTGAACGCGTGCTGGCCGAGGTGGCTGCGCTGCCGGGCTTGCCGGGTGTCTACCGCTACTTCGATGTGCATGGCACCGTGCTGTATGTCGGCAAAGCGCGGGATCTGAAGAAGCGCGTGTCGAGCTACTTCCAGAAGGACCTCGGCGGCACCCGCATCGGCGTGATGGTGTCGCGCATCGCCCGGCTGGAAACCACGGTGGTGCGCACAGAGGCGGAAGCGCTGCTGCTTGAGAACAATCTGATCAAGACGTTGAACCCCAAGTTCAACATCCTGTTCCGCGACGACAAGAGCTACCCGTACCTGAAGCTCGTGTCGCATGGCTTTCCGCGGGTGGCCTATTACCGCGGCGCCGTCGACCGCAAGCACCGCTATTTCGGCCCCTACCCGGGCGCCTGGGCGGTGAAGGAAACCATCCACCTGATACAGAAGGTGTTTCGCCTGCGGACCTGCGAAGACACGGTGTTCAACAACCGGACGCGGCCGTGCCTGCTGTACCAGATCCACCGTTGCTCCGGGCCGTGCGTCGGCTTCATCACCCCGGCCGATTACGCCCGCGATGTGCGCGACACCGAGCGCTTCCTGCTTGGTGAGCAGCAGCAGGTGGTGGACGAGTTGCAGGGCCAGATGATGGCCCACGCCGAGGTGTTCGAGTACGAGAAGGCGGCCGAGCTGCGCAACCGCATTGCCGCGCTGGCCAAGGTGCAGCACCAGCAGTCGATGGACGAGAGCAGCCTGTCGGTGGGCGGGCGCGATGTCGACATCCTGGCCGTCAAGGTGGCCGGTGGGCGTGCGTGCGTCAACCTGGCCATGGTGCGTGGTGGTCGTCACCTGGGCGACCGGGCGTTCTTCCCGGCCCATGTGGAAGACGCCACCGCCGTGCTGGCCGAGGAAGCGCTGGCGCTGGATGGCGATGCGGACAACCCCGCAGAGCCAGCGGCGTTGACCACAGAGAACGACGCCGAGCCCCAGACCGCGCAAAGCCTGATGCAGCGCGCCGAACGCGAGGTGCTGCAGGCCTTCATCGCGCAGCATTACCTGCAAGGCACACCGCCACCCCTGCTGGTCACCAGCCTGGCCGTGGACAAGGCGCTGCTGCAGGCGCTGTCTGCCCAGACCGGCGTGAAGCTGGTGGCGCAGCACCAGCCGCGCGAGCAACGCCGCATCTGGCTCGACATGGCCATCACCGGCTGTGAATTGGCGCTGGCGCGTCTGCTGGCCGAAGAGGGCTCGCAGCGCGAGCGCACCCGCGCGCTGGTGGATGCGCTGGACCTGGCGGTCGACGACCTCGATACCTTCCGCGTCGAGTGCTTCGACATCAGCCACACGGCGGGCGAAGCCACGCAGGCGTCGTGCGTGGTCTTCCAGGACCACAAGATGCAGAACGCCGAGTACCGGCGCTACAACATCGAGGGCATCACCGGCGGCGACGATTACGCGGCGATGCGCCAGGTGCTGACGCGCCGGTATGCCAAGCTGGCCGAGGTGGTGCGCACCGACGGCCCGCCTGCCGCGACCGCCAAGGTGCGTCTGCCCGACATCGTGCTGGTGGACGGCGGCAAAGGCCAGGTCAGCATGGCGCGCGAGGTGTTCGAGTCCCTCGGGCTGGATGTCAATCTGATCGTCGGCGTCGAGAAGGGCGAGGGCCGCAAGGTGGGCCTGGAGGAGCTGGTGTTTGCGGACGGCCGCGACAAGCTCACGCTGCCGCCGGACTCCGCCGCGCTGATGCTGGTGGCCCAGATCCGCGACGAGGCCCATCGCTTCGCCATCACCGGCATGCGCGCCAAACGTGCCAGTGTGCGCACCGGTGGCAGCCGGCTGGAGGACATCCCCGGCGTGGGCCCCAAAAAACGCGCGAAACTGCTGCAGCGATTTGGTGGTGTGCGGGGCGTGGCCAATGCGGGCATCGACGACCTCGCGACCGTGGAAGGCATCTCGCGGGAACTGGCAGAGGAGATCTATCGTGCGCTTCATTGACGAGCGGTTGTCTGGCGTTGCCCGGAGCGGGGTGGTGAAGGCCTTGCGTGCCCGGGGTGTCGCGGCCTGCGTGGCCGGCCTTGCGGCGGTGTTGACGGGATGCGGCGTGCCGCCACCTGCGCCCGCACCGACCCAAGCGCCAACCCCGCAGCGCGCGCCCAGCCCGCCAGCGGCGGCACCGGCTGGGCGCCCGACGCTGGCGCCCCCCACCGGCCAGCTGCGCAGCTGGCGTGAATATCAGGTTCGGGCGGCCAAGCGCCTGGTGGCGGCACACCCGGACAGCAGTTACACCGGCAAGGTTCAAGAGCCGCTGCTGGCCGTGCCCGTGCTGGAAGTGGAGTTGCGTGCTGACGGTTCCGTGGCCAAGGTAGACGTGCTGCGCTACCCGAAGCAGGCCCGCGACGCGGCGCAGCTGGCGATTGATGCCGTTCACCGCGCCGCGCCGTATGGCGATGTGTCGAAACTGCCCAAACCCTGGAAGTTCACCGAGACCTTTTTGTTCAACGACGACCGCCATTTCAAGCCCCGCACGCTGGACGATTGAGCGATCGGTGTGGAGGCGCGGCGGCGCGTCCTAAATCAGAGGCAGAATCGCGACATGTTTCTCACGATACCGACGCTGCTGACATGGGCCCGCATCGTGGCCATCCCCCTGATCGTCGGTGTGTTCTACCTGCCTTCGGTGGACGTGGCCACGCGCAACCTCGTGGCCACGGTCATGTTCGTGGTGTTTGCCGCCACCGACTGGCTGGACGGCTACCTGGCCCGCAAGCTCAACCAGACCTCCGCATTCGGCGCCTTCCTGGACCCTGTCGCCGACAAGTTCCTGGTGTGCGCCGCACTCCTGGTGCTGGTGCATCTGCAACGCGTTGATGTGTTGATTGCGCTGGTGATCATCGGGCGCGAAATCGCGATCTCGTCGCTGCGTGAATGGATGGCGCAGATCGGTGCGTCGCGCAGCGTGGCGGTGCACATGCTCGGCAAGTTGAAGACCACCGTGCAGATGGTGGCCATTCCCTTCCTGTTATTTGACGGCGTTCTGTTCGGCGTGATCGACACGAGCTGGTGGGGCACCGGCCTGATCATCATTGCGTCTGTGCTCACCATCTGGTCGATGGTGTATTACCTGCAGAAGGCCCTGCCCGAAATTCGCGCCAAGGCGCGGTAAGTCTCTGCACGCGGGCCGCTGCCAATTCGTGGCCGAATTGGCGCCCCGAACGGCCGACCCACCCCGGGTTTGCGCTTAGAATCCGCCCTCTCGCTTGACAGCACTGTGCTCGCAACGCTGTAATGATTTTTGGTCCGACAGAGACCTCCCGGCAACGATCCGGTTACTCATCCCACGCGTTAGTTTTGTAAGAGGGTTACTTTCGTGAACAAGTCAGAGCTGATCGAACACATTGCACAGCAGGCCGACATTTCGAAGGCCGCTGCAGCCCGCGCCCTGGAAGCCATCATTGGCGGCGTGAAGACCACCCTGAAGAAGGGCGGCAGTGTCTCGATCGTCGGCTTCGGCACCTTCGCTGTCACCAAGCGTGCCGCTCGCACTGGTCGCAACCCGCGCACCAACGAAGCCATCAAGATCAAGTCGGCCAAGGTGCCGAAGTTCCGTCCGGGCAAGGGCCTGAAAGACGCACTGAACTGATTGTTCCGCGGGTGCTTAGCTCAGTTGGTAGAGCGGCGCCCTTACAAGGCGTAGGTCGGGGGTTCGAGCCCCTCAGCACCCACCACCGCGGAATGTCAGCGCTTTTTCATTAGAATCGCGCGCGGCGCACGCAGACCCGGAAGCAAGGCGAACACCCGTTCGCCTTTGTCGTTTCTGGGCAGCCCGCCTCCTACAAGGTTTGGATACATGTTCGATTTCGTTCGCGCACACACCCGTCTCCTGCAAGGCTTGCTGGTCTTGCTGATCTTCCCGTCCTTCGTGTTTTTCGGGGTGCAGGGCTATTCGAGCTTCACCGACAAGGCCAACAGCTCGGTGGCATCGATCGACGGCTTGTCGATCAAGCAGAGCGAACTCGAGGCGGCTCACCGCCAGCAGATCGAGCGGCTGCGCCAGCAGATGCCGCAAGCCGACATCAAGATGTTCGACACGCCCGAGATGCAGCGCCAGACGCTGGACGCCCTGGTGCGCGAGCGGGTGCTGATGACTTCGGTCGTGAAGGACCATCTGGTGGTTTCTGACACGCGCCTGCAGCGCCTGTTCAAGACCGACCCCCAGTACGCTGCACTGCGTGATGCTGACGGCTACGTGAACCAGGCCTTCCTGGCTGCCCGCGGCATGAGCTCCGAGATGTTCGCCGAACAACTGCGCCAGGACTATGCGATGCGCCAGGTGCTGGCCGGCGTGACCGACACCCCGTTGAGCGGCAAGACCGTCACCGACGGTGCCGTGCTGGCGCTGCTTGACCAGCGCGACGTGCAACTCCAGAAGTTCGACGCCAAGGACTACCTGGCCAAGGTTTCGCCGACCGATGCCGACATCGAGGCGTTCTACAAGTCGCACACGGCCCAGTTCCGTTCGCCGGAAGACGCCAACATCGAGTTTGTCGTGCTGGACCTTGCTGCGCTGAAGAAGCAGGTCACGGTGAGTGACGATGACCTGCAGAAGTACTACGCTGAAAACGCGTCGCGCTACACCAGCCAGGAAGAGCGCCGTGCCAGCCACATCCTGATCAACGCGGCCAAGGACGCACCGGCCGCTGAGCGTGAAAAGGCCAAGGCCAAGGCCGAGGCCCTGTTGGCCGAAGTCCGCAAGGCTCCGACCACGTTCGCTGCGGTTGCCAAGAAGAATTCGAACGACCCCGGCTCTGCCGACAAGGGTGGCGATCTGGACTTCTTCGGTCGCGGCGCGATGGTGAAGCCGTTCGAAGATGCGATCTTCTCGATGAAGGCCGGTGAAATCTCGAACGTCGTGGAGTCGGACTTCGGCTTCCACATTATCCAGATGACGGGTGCGCGTGGTGGTGAGCGCAAGTCGTTCGAATCGGTCAAGGCCGAGATCGTGGACGAAGTCAGCAAGCAACTGGCCCAGAAGCGTTACGCCGAAGCAGCTGAGCAGTTCAGCAACATGGTTTACGAAATGCCGGAAAGCCTGCAGCCTGTCATCGACAAGCTCAAGCTGAGCCGCCAGGCCGCCACCGTTCGCCGTCAGGCAGCGCAAGGCGCCACCGGCCCGCTGGCTTCCGCCAAGCTGCTGGAGGCGCTGTTCTCTACGGATGCGCTGAAGAACAAGCGCAACACCGAAGCCGTGGAAACCGGCCCGAACCAGCTGGTGTCGGCCCGCGTGGTGGAGTACCACCCCGAGCGCGTGCTGCCGTTGGTTGAAGTGCGTGCCCAGGTGCTGGAGCAGGTCCGCATCGAGCAGGCCGCCAGTGCTGCCCGCAAGGACGGCCAGGCGCGTGTGGAGGCGCTGAAGAAGTCGCCTGAAGACAAGCTGCCGCAAAGCCTGATGGTGTCGCGTACCGGCGCCCAGGGCCTGCCGCGCCAGATCATCGATGCTGCCCTGCGCGCTGATGTCAGCAAGGGTGCTGTCGCCGTCGGCGTCGACATGGGCAACCAGGGCTTCGTGGCCATGAAGGTGGTGCGTCAGGTGCCGCGTGAAGCCACGGACGCCGACGTTGAACGTGCCCGTCCGTATGTGGCGCAGGCGCTGGCGGCTGCCGAGTCGGCTGCCTTTCTGGAGGCGCTGAAAAAGCGCTTCAAGGTGGAGGTCAAGTTGCCTGCCGCCACCGCTGCTGCAGACGCAGCCGCAAGTTCTGCAAAGAATTGACCGAAGGCCTGAAATTCAGGCTATAATCATGGTCTTGATTCGGTGGTGGCTATAGCTCAGTTGGTAGAGTCCCAGATTGTGATTCTGGTTGTCGTGGGTTCGAGTCCCATTAGCCACCCCACCCAATATCAGTGAAAAGGCCCGCAGCGATGCGGGCCTTTTTGCTTTGGCAGCCGGGTTTGACTGAGCCTCAACAGGCCGCAGCCTTTTTGCTGCCCGGTGAGGTGAGCTCCGGGATCACGACCTGGCACACGATGCCGCGCTCTTCGCGCTCCCGCCAGGTGACGGTGCCGCCCATCAGCTTGACGCGCTTGCGGATGCCGCCGAGCCCCAGACCATGCGACCACTTCTCGGGTGTTCGTCCGCTGCCGTCATCGATCAGGTCGATCGTGAAGGTGCCCTGGTTCAGTCGGCATTGAATCTGCACGCTCTTCGCGTTCGAGTGCGAGATCACATTGCTCACCAGTTCCCGCAGGATGCGCGTCAGCGATGACCACTGCACCATCGTCAGCGTGATGTCGTCGTCGTAACACGCCTGCCAGACCAGCTCACAGCCGATCGCTGACAGTCGTTGGGCGATGTCGGTTTTCCACTCGGCGGAGGCCAGCGTCAAGGCGTGTTTCTTGGCGGCCAGACCACGCGTCAGCGTCTTCAGATCCTGCAGGGTATGGCGGACGTAGTCTTCCATTTCCTTGCTGGGCGCCTTGTACATCAGGGTCAGCAGGCGGGCGCCGATGTCGTCGTGCAGGTCCTGGGCGATGCGCACGCGCTCTTCGCTGCGGCCTCGCTCCACCGCACGGTCATGGGCGAGTGCCCGCATCAACTGCTCGAGGATGCGGTCAGCGAGACGGGCATCTTCCGGGGTGAACAATCGCTTGCCGCGCTCGGCGAAGCGCAGCGTCACCAAGCCGTCGACCGCCGGCCCGTGCATCAGGTTGGGAAGCGGCACCAGCAGCACGGCGCCGTTTCCGAGGATGCGGCTGTACTGGGCACGGCCTTCGCCCCGGCTGGTTTCAAGCGGCTCGAAAACATTGCGCAGCAACTCGATCATGCGGTCGGCTGCGCGTTCGGGGCGGGCTTCCACCTCGCGCGCGATGCGGTAGAGGTGCTCGAACATGCGTTCGGTGGTCAGCGCCCGCGCGCCCATCATCTGCGACACCAGCCATTGCCGAAGCGCCGCATACGCCCCCAGCGCCAGGAACAGCGACAAGGTGAGCGAAGCGAACTGGCTGAACGAGAACGCCGCCACGAACAGCAGGTCTACCGAGGTGGCGACGGTGCTGATGCCCGCCAGCATCGCGAATTCGCGCATCACGTTCTGCGAGCGGGCGATGAACGGCACGAGCAGGATCAGCGAGGCGAAAAACACGCCCCAGATCACGGGTGCCACGGCGGCCACCGGCTGCATCTCCGGTGGCATCAGCGGCATCATGGCCACGGCCAGCGACAGCAGCAGCAGAGAGGCTTCGGTCACCAGACAGAAGCGGCGCATGACCACCGCAAACGGGTGTGGCGATACCCGGTTCGCCCAGCTCAACAGCCCGATGCAGAGCAGGCCGGTCAGCAGCATCAGGCCCTGTGCCCACCACCATTCATGCGCGAGCACGCCGCCGAGTGCCAGCGCACCATAGGTACCCACGCCCACCCACATGCCCGCGACAAGCAGGTTCTGCCAGAGAGAGCTGCGCGACGCCGCAGCGTGCAGGATCGCGCCGCAGGTGACGAGGTCGAGCAGGGTGCGGAAGACACTTTCGTGCGCGACCAGCGCCACTGGCAATGCCAGCGCCGGCACGGAGGACACGGCACCCAGCAGCAGTTGCGTGGCCTGCGCGTGGGCCATCACGGCGTAGAGCCAGTTCCTGAAGCGGGGGTGTACCAGCGGCACGATCCAGCCGACCAGGAACAGCACCATCGCAAAGCCGCACATCAGCCAGAACATGGCGCCGAGGGCGCCGTAGCCGCGCGGCCGCGTGGCCACCGGCACTTCGCTGCCGTCCCAGAAGACGAGCGTTACCTTTCCGGCCTCTACAGCCTTGGCGCTGGCCACGCGCGCGGCCAGCAGATCGTGCCGCAAGGCGTCTTCGGTGATCCAGCGTGCGCTGTGAGCCAGGGCCAGCACGTTCAGGTGCGTGATCTGCCCGTCGGGTTCGCGGATGCCGTCCAGCTCGGCGCCGATGTGGGCCTGGAGCGCCTGCACCGGGCTGGCGATCAATTCAAGGCGCCCCTCCGGGCTGCTGCGCCACTCTGCGGGCAGGTGGGGCAGGTTGGCCATGGCCCGCGCCAGCAGGAACACCGTGAGACAGCCGATGACAGCGGCCAGCAGCAAGGCTTGTCGCCGCCAGCCAATTCGAACCATGGATTCCAGGCCGGCTGCACCGGGCGGCAGTCCAGGCTGGCCTTGGTCCTCCGAGCCTGTGTCTTCAGTTCGCTGCGCGCCAAGCGGCGCCGGCTGGCGCGGAGGCGGGAGGTCGCTGATGTCGTTCGCGGTGGCGGGTGTCTCGTCTTCCGCGGGGCCCGGGTACTGCTGCGCGCTCATGGAGGCAGGGTGGTCAGACCAGGCCCTGCTTGCTGGCCAGCACGGCAGCTTCAGCACGGCTGGACACGTTGAGCTTGCGGTAGATGGACTTGATGTGGTCGTTCACGGTGAACCACTTGATGCCCATCAGGTTGGCGATTTCCTTGATGGTGAAGCCCTTGCTCAGGTAGGTCAGGACTTCAATCTCGCGAGGGGTCAGGTGCGGTAGTTCAACGGTGCGCTCCATCGGCACCGGCTTGCTGCTGCTGCCGGGCAGGTAGGCCGAGGTGAGCGACGAGTTGACGGGCGAGGGCGGCGCCGAGCCCGCAGCCAAGCCTTGGCGGAAGTGGGTGAGCAGGCGGCGTGCAATGGCGGGCGACAGCGGAGGCTGCCCGAGCACGATCTTGCGCAGCTCTTCCACCAGCACCTCGAACCGGTCTTCCTTCAGCAGGTAACCGTCGGCGCCGCATTGCAATGCCGGGAAGAGGTGGTCGTCGTCTGAATAAAGCGTGGTGACGACCTTGGTGGCGGGGTACTGGGTCAGCTCGGCCAGCAGCTCGAGGCCGTTGCCATCAGGCAGCTCGAGGTCGACGAGCATCAGCTTGAACGGATCAGCGCCATGCAGGCCTTGCGGGCCGGTCAGGGAGATTTGCGCGCGAGCGGTTTCCAGGTCGCCGGCTTCGGTGATGGTGATGGGATCGCTGAAAGCTTCCCGCAACACCCGCGAGAGAAAGTCGCGGGCGACGGGGTTGTCCTCGAGGATCAACACTTTCACGGTCATGCTTGGTCCCTTGGTGCTGGCGTGGTCATTTTTTCCATGCTAGCAGCGGGGGTGTCTGACCGGTAGCCCCCGAACAGGGGGCCATACAACACCGTCAGGCCGGGTTCCTGAGCACGATCTTGCCCCGGATATCGCGGGCCGACAGCCGGGCGAAGGCCGTGGCCACGTCACTCATCGGCAGCACGGTGTCGATGACGGGTTTGACCTTGCCCTGGGCGTACCACTGAACCAGCTGGCCGAGCGATGCGGCATTGGCCTTGGGCTCGCGCCGCACGAAGTCGCCCCAGAACACGCCCACCACCGACGCGCCCTTCAGCAGCGGCAAGTTGAAGGGCAGGGCAGGAATGCCGCCGGCCGCGAAGCCGATGACCAGATAGCGCCCGCGCCAGGCGATGGATCGGAAGGCGGCCTCCGCCAGCTCGCCGCCAATCGGGTCATAAACGACATCAGGGCCTTTGCCATTGGTGAGCGCCTTGAGGGCGTCGCGCAGCGAGATGGTGGTGTAGTTGATGGTCGCATCCGCGCCAATGTCCAGGCAGAGCTGGCATTTCGCATCGCTGGAGGCCGCCGCGATCACGGTGGCGCCCGCCGCCTTGGCGATCTGGATGGCGGCGGTGCCCACGCCGCCTGCAGCGCCGAGCACCAGCACCGTTTCGCCGGCTTGCAGCGCCCCGCGGTCCATCAAGGCATGGTGCGAGGTGCCGTAGGTGAAGGCAAACGCCGCAGCGTCGACCATGTCGAAGCCCGGCGGCAGGGGCAGTGCCTGCAACGCGTTGACCACGGCGTGGGTGCCAAAGCCGCCGGTGCTGGAGATGGCCGCCACGGTCTGCCCGACGCTCAGGTGCCGCACGCCTTCACCCACGGCGTCCACCACGCCCGCAAATTCGGAGCCGGGCACAAACGGCAGCGGCGGCTTGATCTGGTATTTGCCTTCCGTGATCAGTCGATCGGGGAAGTTCAGGCTGGCCGTCTGGATGGCCACGCGGATTTCTCCGGGGCCGGGTTCCGGCTGTGCCATGGGTTGCCAGACCAGGCTGTCAGGTCCGTCGGTGGTGCTGCAAAGCCAAGCGTGCATGTCGGGTCTCCTCGTTTGGTCCGGAATGTTGAGCATGATCGCAGCCGCCAGTGGCGCCTGTCGTCACCAATGCGACGACTTGCGGGTTTGTCGGGGGTGGCGTCAAGGGCGGGGCGCCGCTCCCTACAATGGGTCGCATGCGAATCCTCATTGCGAACGACGACGGTTACCTCGCTCCCGGCATTGCGGCCCTGGTGCAGGCTTGTCAGGGGCTCGGCGAGATCGACGTGATCGCGCCTGAGCAGAATGCCAGCGGCACCTCGAACTCGCTGACGCTCGGGCGTCCGCTGTCGGTGCATGAAGCGCACAGCGGCCCGCAGAAGGGGTTCAAGTACGTCACCGGCACGCCCTCGGACAGCGTCCACATTGCCTTGACGGGCCTGATGCCGCACCGCCCGGATCTGGTCTTGTCCGGCATCAATCAAGGCGCCAACATGGGCGACGACACGCTGTATTCCGGCACCGTGGCCGCCGCTATGGAAGGCTTCCTCTTCGGCGTCCCCGCCATTGCTTTCTCGCAGGTCGAAAAGGGATGGGCCCATCTGGACGAAGCCGCTGCGGTGGTGCGCAAGGTGGTGGAGTCGGTGCTGCCACTGATCGTGCCAGGGCAGCGCATGGCCGCGCCCTGGCTGCTCAACGTCAACATTCCCAACCGGGCCGATGCAGCGCAACTGCCTTGGGCCACCACGCGGCTGGGCCGGCGCCACGCCAGCGAACCGATGATCCGCCAGCTGAGCCCCCGCGGCGAGCCCATCTACTGGATCGGCCCGCCCGGCGATGCCCGCGAGGCTGGCGAGGGCACCGACTTCCATGCGGTGGCCAACGGACAGATTTCCATCACCCCCCTGCAAACCGACCTGACCGACCATGCCCGCATGGGCGACTGGGCGCAGCGCCTGGGCACGCGGCGTCCATGAACGATTCCTCAGACAAGCCGCGGGGCCGGTTTCCGGCCACGCTGCACCAGGTGGCGCCGGGTGCGAAACCGCGGCCCGAGCCTTTGCGGCCGCAGCGGTTGTTGCAGGAGGCGGCACAAGACGCCCGACGTCTGACGGTGTCGAGCGGGCTGGGTCTGGACAACCCGGCGATGCGTCAGCGCATGGTCGCCCGCCTGCGGGCTGAGAGCGTGCACTGCGAGCCGGTGCTCAACGCGATGCTGCTCGTGCCGCGCCACCAGTTTGTCGATTCGGCGCTGGCTACCCAGGCCTATGAAGACACCAGCCTGCCGATCGGGCTCGGGCAGACCATCTCCAAGCCGTCCGTCGTGTCGCGGATGATCGAGTGGTCCTTCCTTGGCGAGCGCGCGCGGCAGACTGGCCACCTGGGCCGGGTGCTTGAGATTGGAACCGGTTGCGGCTACCAGACCGCGCTGTTGTCGCAGATGGCCACCCAGGTGGTGTCGATCGAACGCCTGAAGCCCCTCCACGAGCTGGCGGTCAGGCACCTCACGGCCCTGCAGGTACCCCGTTGCCGGCTGCTGTATGGCGACGGCATGCTGGGCCATCCGCCACAGGCACCCTACGACACGATCATCTCCGCTGCGGGCGGTGAAGACGTGCCTGCCGCCTGGCTGGCGCAGTTGGCGGTGGGCGGGCGGCTGGTGGCGCCGGCGCGCACGCCGGACGGTCGCGGTCAGGTGCTGGTGGTCATTGACCGCCACGCTGAGGGCTATCACCGCTCCGTTGGCGAGATGGTGCAGTTCGTCCCCTTAAAATCGGGCGTTGAATGAATCACAGGGACAACACATGGGCATGACCGTGAACGCGCGTCGATCGGCAGGGGTTTGGGGTGCGATGGCATTGCTGTTGCTGGTGACCGGCTGCGCGGCACCCCGTCACCCGGCGCCGGTTGAGGAGCGCTCCGGGGCCGCGCGGCAGTCGGGCAGCAAGCCGGTTGCGTCGACGGAAGCGTCGAAGCCGACTGCCGCCACGCCCGTGGTGGAAGCCAAGCCGGGCACCTACATCGTGAAGCCCGGTGACACCCTGATGCGCATCGCATTGGAATCTGGCCAGGGCTGGCGTGATCTGGCCCGCTGGAACAGCATCGAGAACCCCAACCTGATCGAGGTGGGGCAGGTGCTGAAGGTGGTGCCGCCTGCTGGCGAAGCCGTGGTCAGCACCAAGCCTGTGACGGCGCCGCGCGTTGACGCCAAGCCGCTGGATGCCAAGCCAGGTGCCGCAGGCGCCAGCGCTTCGGCCGCCAGTTCGGCCAGCGGTGCTGCCTCGTCTGTAACGTCAGCCGCGTCTGCATCAGCGCCGGTGGCGGCCCCCAAGGACGCTGAGGACGACATTCCGTGGGCCTGGCCTGCATCCGGCCCGGTGGTCACCTCGTTCGATGAGGTGCGCAGCAAGGGCCTGGCCATTGGCGGCAAGGCCGGCGACGCCGTGCTGGCGGCTGCCGACGGGCGCGTGGTGTACGCGGGCTCGGGTCTGCGTGGTTACGGCAACCTGGTCATCGTCAAGCACAACGGCACCTACCTGACGGCCTACGCCCACAACCAGACGCTGCTGGTCAAGGAAGACCAGACCGTCAAGCGTGGGCAGAAGATCGCCGAGATGGGCTCGTCTGATGCGGAGCGCGTGCAGTTGCACTTCGAGATCCGCCGCCAGGGCAAGCCCATCGATCCTGCCAAGCTTCTGCCTGCGCGCTGAGTAACGGCCACCCCCATACAAGGCCGCCTGCGGGCGGCTTTCCTGTTTGCAGATCCAACCACGGATAATCACGCCCATGACATTGAAGGACGAATGGCTGACCGTCGAGTCGCTCGACATGGACGCCCAGGGCGTGGCCCGCAACACCGAAGGCAAGGTCGTGTTCATCGAAGGCGCCTTGCCGGGTGAGCAGGCGCTTGTGGACGTGGGCCGCAAGAAGAACCAGTGGGAACAGGCCACCCTGCGCGAGCTGCGCCAGGAAAGCGCCCAGCGCGTGAAGCCCGGGTGCCCGCATTTCGGTCTGCATGCAGGTGCCTGTGGCGGCTGCAAGATGCAGCACCTGCATGGTGCCGCCCAGGTGGCCATCAAGCAGCGCGTGCTGGAAGACAACCTGTCGCACCTTGGCAAGGTCAAGGCCGAGCGACTGCTGCGCCCGATCGAAGGCCCGACCTGGGGTTACCGGTACCGGGCGCGCCTGTCGGTGCGCTGGGTGGCCAAGAAGCAGACGGTGCTGGTGGGCTTCCATGAGCGCAAGTCACGCTACGTGGCCGACATGCAGCAGTGCGAGGTGCTGCCGCGCCATGTCAGCAACATGCTGATGCCGCTGCGCGAATTGGTCGGCTCGATGGATGCGCGTGAGCTGCTGCCGCAGATCGAGCTGGCCATCGGCGACGGCGTGACGGCGTTGGTGGCGCGCAATCTCGAGCCGCTGTCGGAGGCCGACAAGCAGCGCCTGCGCGACTTTGCCGCCGTGCATGGCGTGCAGTGGTGGCTGCAGCCCAAGGGCCCGGACACGGTGCATCTGCTCGACGAAGGTGGCCCGGAGCTGGCCTACACGCTGCCGGAATTCGGCCTGCGCATGCCGTTCAAGCCGACCGACTTCACACAGGTCAACCACCACATCAACACGGTGCTGGTCGGGCGTGCGCTGCGTCTGCTGGACGCTCAGCCGACCGAACACGTGATCGACTGGTTCTGCGGCCTCGGCAACTTCACATTGCCGATCGCCACGCGCGCCCGGTCGGTGCTGGGCATCGAAGGCAGCGAAGCGCTCGTGGCTCGTTCACGCCAGAACGCTGCGCTGAACGGACTGGCTGACAAGGCGCGCTTCGAAGCACGCAACCTGTTCGAGCTGTCGCCCGACGATCTGGTGTCCTACGGCCAGGCCGACAAGTGGCTGGTTGATCCGCCGCGGGAAGGCGCGTTTGCGCTGGTCAAGGCGCTGGCTGATCTGCAGACCGAGCCGCGCGAGGGCTGGACGCCGCCGTCGCGCATCGTGTATGTCAGCTGCAACCCGGCGACGCTGGCGCGTGATGCGGGCCTGCTGGTGCATGTGGCGGGTTATCGCTGCGTGATGGCGGGGGCGGTGAACATGTTCCCGCACACGGCACACGTCGAAAGCATGGCGGTGTTCGAGCGCGCCTGAGTCGCTTCGCCGCGCCAATGAAAAAGGGGCTCCGAGGAGCCCCTTTTTGATTTTCAGCCGTTGCCGAGATCAGTCGCGCTCGCCACCCAGCACGCCCAGCAGCACCAGCAGGTTCTGGAACACGTTGTAGATGTCAAGGTATATGGCCAGCGTGGCAGAGATGTAGTTCGTCTCGCCGCCGTCGATCACGCGCTTGATGTCGTAGAGCATGAACGCCGAGAACAGCGCGATGCACACCGCCGACAACGTCAGCATCAGCGCGGTGGACTGGAAGAAGAAGTTGATCAGACCGACCGCGAACACCACGACCGCGCCGATCATCAGGAACTTGCCCATGCCCGACAGGTCACGCTTGATGACCGACGCCAGCGTGGCCATGGCGAAAAACACACCAGCCGTGCCGCCGAAGGCAATCATGATCAGCGACGTGCCGTTTTTGAAGCCCAGCACCATGCCGAGCAGGCGGGCGAGCATCAAACCCATGAAGAAGGTGAACGCCAGCAGCACCGGCACGCCGGCAGCCGAGTTCTTGGTCTTCTCGATGGCGAACATGAAGCCGAACGCGCCGACCATGAACACCACCAGGCTCATGCCCGAACCCATGGCGGCTGAAATTCCGGTGGCCACACCCAGCCAGGCGCCCATAACGGTCGGCACCATCGACAGGGCCAGCAGCCCGTAGGTGTTGCGCAGCACGCGGTTGCGCTGTGCCGTCGACGAACCGCCGGCGGAAATGTCTTGCACCATGTGCAGGTCTTGATTCATGGAACCTCCAGAAATGATCCGGCATACAGCAGCAATGCCATGCCATGCGGTGTGAGACACCATTGCGACGATTCTAGTTCCCGTGCAGTGCGGAATCGTCAGGCAGAGGCCCTTTGATCGGTGTCAGACTGGCGTCATCAGGTGGAGTCGGCTATACTCAGCGGGTTTACCCCAAAACATAAGCCGCCCAGCGAAATCTCGCTTTTGACCTTCCTTGCCGAGCCCGGCGTTGACGCTTCCGACGTGAGACGGACAGCGCGCGGGCAGCGGGCTGGGCGTGCGAACACCGGAGTTCCCCCCTTGCTGCCCGTACTGCCCCCCGCAATCCTTGCACTCGCAGACGGCACGGTCTTTTCCGGCACCTCGATCGGCTCTAACGGCCACACGGTCGGTGAAGTGGTGTTCAACACCGCGCTCACCGGCTACCAGGAAATCCTCACTGACCCGAGCTACTGCCAGCAGATCGTCACCCTGACGTACCCGCACATTGGCAACTACGGCGTCAACTTCGAGGACGTCGAGGCGCAGAAAGTCCATGCCGCTGGCTTGATCATCAAAGATCTGCCGGTCCGAGTCTCGAACTTCCGTCAATCGCAGACGCTGTCCGAGTACCTGTGTGCCGAAGGCACCGTGGCCATTGCCGACATCGACACGCGTCGCCTGACGCGCGTTCTGCGCACCACGGGCGCCCAGAACGGCTGCATCGCGACGTTCGCTGTTGGTCATGAAGTGACCGAGGCCGACATCGCCGACGCCATCGCCCGCGCCAAGGGCGCGCCGAACATGGCGGGCCAGGATCTGGCGCAGGTGGTGACGGTGGCTCAGCCCTACGAGTGGGTGGAGACCGAGTGGAAGCTGGCCCGCGAAGACGGCACGCCCGGCTACGGCACGCTGACCAACCCCAAGTTCCATGTCGTGGCCTATGACTTCGGCGTGAAGCGCAACATCCTGCGCATGCTGGCCGAGCGCGGCTGCAAGGTCACGGTGGTGCCGGCCAAGACGCCTGCTGCCGACGTGCTGAAGTACCAGCCGGACGGCATCTTCCTGTCGAACGGCCCGGGCGACCCCCAGCCTTGCGACTACGCGATCGAGGCCGCCAAGACCCTGATCGACACCGGCATCCCGACCTTCGGTATCTGCCTGGGTCACCAGATCATGGCCCTGGCTTCAGGCGCCAAGACCTTCAAGATGAAGTTCGGCCACCACGGTGCGAACCACCCGGTGAAGGATCTGGACAACCAGCGCGTGTCGATCACCAGCCAGAACCACGGTTTTGCGGTGGACGCTGACTCGCTGCCGGCCAACCTGCGCCCGACCCACATCAGCCTGTTCGACGGCACGCTGCAGGGCCTGGCCCGCACCGACAAGCCGGCGTTCTGCTTCCAGGGTCACCCGGAAGCCTCGCCCGGCCCGCACGACATTGCCTACCTGTTTGACCGGTTCACCGGTCTGATGGCGGACAACAAGCGCTGAACGACACCGAGCGACATCGAAGGACACGCGGCTGTGCTGGGCATCACTGACCTTGGAACCTACGTGCTGGGAACGATCGCCATCGTTCTGCTGCCGGGGCCGAACTCCTTGTTCGTGCTGTCGGTGGCGGCGCGGCGCGGTGTGCGGCCCGGTTATGCCGGTGCCTGCGGCGTGTTCCTCGGCGATGCCATCCTGATGCTGCTGGCGGCCCTGGGTGCTGCGTCGCTGCTGAAGGCGGTGCCGGCGCTGTTCCTGGTGATCAAGGTGGTGGGTGCCACCTACCTGGGTTGGCTGGGGGTGCAGTTGCTGATCGGTGCCTGGCGGCGCTGGCGCGGTCAGGTGTCTGCTGACACCACCGCTGCGCTGGATCTGAGCCAGCCGTTCCGCAAGGCGCTGTTCATCAGCCTGCTGAACCCCAAGGCCATCCTGTTCTTCGTGTCGTTCTTCATCCAGTTTGTCGATCCTGCCTACCCGCAGCCTGCGCTGACCTTCCTCGGGTTGGGGCTGATCGCGCAGACCTGCAGCGCCGTCTACCTGTCGGTGCTGATTTTTGCTGGTGCCCGGTTGTCCGCAGCGTTCGCTGCCAGACGCCGCACCGCCAGCCTGGCGGCCTCCGGTGTCGGAGCGCTGTTCCTTGGCTTCGGTGCCAAGCTCGCCACGGCCAGCATCGGCTGAGCCCGCGCTCGAACAATTTGAAAAGAAAAGACCATGCCTAAGCGTTCCGACCTCAAAAGCATCCTGATCATTGGCGCCGGCCCGATCATCATCGGCCAGGCCTGCGAGTTTGATTACTCGGGCGCCCAGGCCTGCAAGGCGCTGCGTGAAGAGGGTTACCGCGTCATCCTGGTGAACAGCAACCCTGCCACCATCATGACCGACCCGGACACGGCCGACGTCACCTACATCGAGCCCATCACCTGGCAGGTGGTCGAGAAGATCATCGCCAAGGAGCGCCCGGATGCGGTGCTGCCGACCATGGGTGGTCAGACCGCGCTGAACTGTGCGCTTGATCTGCACAAGCATGGCGTGCTGGCCAAGTACAACGTCGAGATGATCGGCGCGAACGAGCACGCCATCGAGAAGGCTGAAGACCGCCTGAAGTTCAAGGATGCGATGACCAAGATCGGTCTCGGCTCCGCGAAGTCGGGCATCGCCCACTCGATGGAAGAGGCCTGGGCAGTCCAGAAGAGCATCCTGGCCGAGATCGGCGGCTCCGGCTTCCCGATGGTGATCCGCCCCAGCTTCACGCTCGGCGGCACGGGTGGCGGCATCGCCTACAACCCGGAAGAGTTCGAAGAGATCTGCAAGCGTGGTCTGGACCTTTCGCCGACCAAGGAACTGCTGATCGAAGAATCGCTGATCGGCTGGAAAGAGTACGAGATGGAAGTGGTTCGCGACAAGGCGGACAACTGCATCATCGTCTGCTCGATCGAGAACCTGGACCCGATGGGCATCCACACCGGTGACTCCATCACCGTGGCCCCGGCCCAGACGCTGACCGACAAGGAATACCAGCTGCTGCGCAACGCCTCGATCGCCATCCTGCGCGAAATCGGCGTGGACACCGGCGGCTCGAACGTGCAGTTCTCGATCAACCCGCGCGACGGCCGCATGGTGGTCATCGAGATGAACCCGCGCGTGTCTCGCTCGTCGGCGCTGGCCTCCAAGGCCACCGGCTTCCCGATCGCCAAGATCGCTGCCAAGCTGGCCGTGGGCTACACCCTGGACGAGCTGCGCAACGACATCACTGGTGGCGTGACCCCGGCGTCGTTCGAGCCGTCGATCGACTACGTCGTCACCAAGATCCCGCGTTTCGCCTTCGAGAAGTTCCCGGCCGCTGATTCGCACCTGACCACCCAGATGAAGTCGGTGGGCGAGGTGATGGCCATGGGCCGCACCTTCCAGGAATCGTTCCAGAAGGCCCTGCGCGGCCTGGAAACCGGCATCGACGGCCTGAGCGAGCGCTCGACCGACCGCGAAGAGATCGTCGAGGAAATCGGCGAGGCCGGCCCGGAGCGCATCCTGTACGTGGGCGACGCCTTCCGCATCGGCATGACCCTGGAAGAGATCTTCGAGGAAACGGCGATCGACCCCTGGTTCCTGGCCCAGATCGAGCAGATCATCCAGGCCGAACAAGCCCTGGGCGGCCGCACGCTGGAAAGCCTGTCGAAGGCCGAGCTGTACTTCCTCAAGCGCAAGGGCTTCTCCGACCGCCGCCTGGCCAAGCTGCTGGGCACCAACCAGCATGAAGTGCGCGCCAAGCGCCACGCGCTGGGTGTGCGTCCGGTCTACAAGCGTGTCGACACCTGCGCGGCCGAGTTCGCCACGCAGACGGCCTACATGTATTCCACGTACGACGAGGAATGCGAAGCCGAGCCGACCAACAAGAAGAAGATCATGGTGCTGGGCGGTGGCCCGAACCGCATCGGCCAGGGCATCGAGTTCGACTACTGCTGCGTCCATGCTGCCCTCGCCATGCGCGAAGACGGCTACGAGACCATCATGGTCAACTGCAACCCGGAAACCGTCTCCACCGACTACGACACCTCCGACCGCCTGTACTTCGAGCCGGTGACGCTGGAAGACGTGCTGGAAATCGTGGCCAAGGAACAGCCGGTTGGCGTGATCGTGCAGTACGGCGGCCAGACCCCGTTGAAGCTCGCGCTTGATCTGGAACGTGCCGGCGTGCCCATCATCGGCACCACGCCAGACAGCATCGACGTGGCTGAAGACCGCGAGCGCTTCCAGCAGCTGCTGCACACGCTCGGCCTGAAGCAGCCGCCGAACCGCACGGCCCGCACCGAGGAAGCCGCGCTGAAGCTGGCCCAGGAAATCGGCTACCCGCTGGTGGTGCGCCCGAGCTACGTGCTGGGCGGCCGCGCGATGGAAATCGTGCACGGCGACAAGGACCTGGAACGCTACATGCGCGAAGCCGTCCGCGTCTCGGAAAAGTCACCGGTGCTGCTGGACCGCTTCCTCGATGACGCCATCGAAGTGGACGTCGACTGCATCAGCGACGGCGTCGACGTCATGATCGGCGGCATCATGGAACACATCGAACAGGCTGGCGTGCACTCGGGCGACTCCGCCTGCTCGCTGCCGCCGTATTCGCTGTCCAAGTCGCTGCAAGACGAATTGCGCCGCCAGACCGCCGAGATGGCCAAGGCCCTGAAGGTCATCGGCCTGATGAACGTGCAGTTCGCCATCCAGGGCGAAGGCGATGACGCCATCGTCTACGTGCTGGAAGTGAACCCGCGTGCCTCGCGCACCGTGCCGTTCGTCTCCAAGGCCACCGGCCAGCCGCTGGCCAAGATTGCAGCCCGCTGCATGGCTGGCCAGAAGCTGGTGGACCAGCGCGGCAAGGACGGCCAGGTGCCCCATGAGGTCATTCCGCCGTACTTCAGCGTCAAGGAAGCCGTGTTCCCGTTCAACAAGTTCCCGGGCGTCGACCCGATTCTTGGCCCGGAAATGCGCTCCACCGGCGAGGTGATGGGCGTGGCCTACAGCTTCGGCGAAGCCATGCTGAAGAGCCAGCTGGGTGCGGGCTCGCGCCTGCCCGAGCAGGGCACGGTCGTCATCACCGTGAAGAACAACGACAAGGACCGCGCGGTGAAGATCGCCAGCGAACTGGTCGATCTGGGCTTCAACGTGGTGGCCACCAAGGGCACGGCTGCGGCCATCGCCGAAGCCGGCGTGCCGGTGAAGGTGGTGAACAAGGTCAAGGACGGTCGTCCGCACATCGCCGACCTGATCAAGGCCGGCGACATCCAGCTGGTGTTCACCACGGTGGATGAAACGCGCACGGCCATCGCTGATTCGCGCTACATCCGCACGGCAGCCCTGGCCAACCGTGTGACCTACTACACCACGATGGCCGGCTGCGAAGCCGCGACCGAAGCCCTGAAGCACCAGGACGATCTGCAGGTCCTGTCGCTGCAGGAACTCCACAAGGCGCTGGGCTGAGACGTGCCGGCATGAGGGTCACGCTGGAGGCCTGATTCCTCTGATCTGCACTACACTGCCGCCATCAGCGCTCCGCCGCCCATGCGGTCCTTCCGGACCGGTGGCGGCGGTTTGCATTTTGAGTCACGTGATCCATTCCCCATGAGCACCATTCCCATCACCAAGCGCGGCGCTGAAAAGCTCAAGGACGAGCTGCATCGTCTGAAGACCGTCGAGCGGCATGCCGTGATCCAGGCGATTGCCGAAGCGCGCGCTCAGGGCGACCTGTCTGAAAACGCCGAGTACGACGCCGCCAAGGACAAGCAGGGCTTCATTGAAGGCCGCATCCTCGAGATCGAAGGCAAGCTGGCTGCCGCCCAGATCATCGACCCGAGCACGCTGGACGCCGGTGGTCGCGTGGTGTTTGGCGCCACGCTCGATCTGGAAGATGAAGACACCGGTGCCAAGGTCACCTACCAGATCGTCGGTGACGACGAGGCGGACCTGAAGCTGGGCCTGATTTCCATCAGCTCGCCCATCGCCCGCGCCCTGATCGGCAAGGTTGAAGGTGACGTCGCCGAAGTGCGCGCACCCGGTGGCCTGCGCCACTACGAAGTGGTGACGGTTCGCTACCTCTGACACGCATGTCGACCTGGCACGACACCGTTCGACGCCTGACCCCGCCCGTGTGGGCCGGGGTGCTGTTGTGCATCGCCTTTCTGGCCACGCCGGCGCCTTTCGCCACCTTGGCCAGCGCAGATGCCGGACGGGTGGTTGGCCACATGTTTGCCCGTGAGGCGCCACTCAGCCTGTTGCTGGCTGTTGTGGTGCTGATGCTGGAGCGGCGTCGCACTCTGGCCGAGCCCGATGGCGACGTGGCGAGCCCGTTCACCGCCCCTGTGATGCTGTCGCTGCTGACGCTGGCGTGCACGGTGGTTGGTTATTACGCCTTGCAGCCCTTGATGGCGCAGGCGCGCCTCGGGCAGGGGGCGCTGAGCTTCGGCCAGTTGCATGCCATCAGCCTGGGCTTGTTCGGCGTGAAGATGCTGGCCGTGTGCTGGCTCGCCGTGCTGGCTGTGCGTCCCTCAGGCAGGTCACGCTGACACCTGCGGCCGGTGCTACACGGCCGGACGAAAAAAAGCGCCCGGGTGGGCGCTTGGGTGATGCTCAGCGGCGGAGAGCGCCAGGGCTCAGCGGCTCTGGGCCTTCTTCTTGACGCTGGTCGCGCGCACCCGGGTGCGCTTGATCTGGCCACCGACAGTCACCCGTTGGTTGCCGTGCACCGTGACCGTCTTGACGGTGGGGCGCGGGCTGCCCTTGGCAAAGGTCACCAGCTTCACGGAGCGTGAGCCGGGCTTGCGCTCGGGGTTTTCAGCTTTTTCCTTCGGCGGCATGGGCCGCCAGAGCACCAGCAGCTTGCCAATGTGCTGGATCGGCGCAGCATCAAGCTGGTCGGCCAGCGTGACCAGCATCGCTTCGCGGGCGACGCGGTCATCGGAGAAAACGCGGATCTTGATCAAGCCGTGCGCTTTGAGTGCGGCATCGGTTTCCTTGATGATGGCGGGGGTCAGTCCCTCGGACCCGATCATGACGACCGGATCGAGGTGGTGGGCGTCGCCGCGCTTATCTTTGCGTTCGGCAGGCGTGAGTTGTATCGCAGACATCCTCGTATTATCCCCTCAACATGAAAATCGACACAAAAAGCAAGAAGGTCAACAAGGCATGGATGCACGACCATGTCACAGACCCCTGGGTGCGTCTGGCGCAAAAGGAAGGTTACCGGGCCCGCGCCGCGTTCAAACTCAAGGAGATTGACGAGGCATTCAACCTGTTCCGGCCTGGCCAGGTGGTGGTCGACCTGGGTGCCAGCCCCGGCGCCTGGAGCCAGTATCTCCGACGTCGGTTTGCGCCCAAGGTGGCGGGTGTAGGCGGTGCCGCCACGGGCCAGCTCGATGGCACCATCATCGCCCTTGACCTGCTGGATTTCGCGCCGATCGACGGTGTGACCTTCATCCAGGGCGATTTTGGCGAGGACGCCGTCTTGACTCAGCTCGAAACAGAACTGGCCGGCCGGCCTGTCGACGTGGTGGTGTCCGACATGGCGCCGAACCTGTCCGGCGTGGCCAGCACCGACGCTGCGCGCATCCAGAACCTGATCGAGCTGGCCATCGACTTCGCCTCCAACCACCTCAAGCCCGAGGGTGCGCTGGTTGCCAAGATCTTTCATGGCGGCGCCTATGAGCCCTGCGTGGCCTTGTTCAAGAGCACGTTCCGGGTCGTCAAGACGTTCAAGCCGAAGTCCTCGAGGGATCGTTCGTCTGAAACCTTTTTGATCGGGCTGGGTCTCAAGAAGCGCTGAGACTGAGGCTTGACCTGTGAAAGTTGACTCTGCACAGGGGCCAGTTCCGGGCATCGCGGGGGCTTGACTCGTCTAGAATCGCCCCCATATGCGGTGTATCGATGCACAGAAGTTTCTGTCTGCGTCAGCGTACATGGATCAATTGAAGGAGCCGCGGTGAACAATCAGTGGATGTCGAAGATCGCCGTATGGGGGGTGATCCTTTTTGTGTTGTTCACTGTGTTCAAGCAGTTTGACAAGACATCGGTGCCGGCTGGCCAGATCGGCTATTCCGAATTCCTCGACGAAGTGCGCAACCGGCGCATCAAGAGCGTCGTGATCCAGGAAGGTGCCGGCAGCATTGAAATTGCCGCCACCACCACCGACGACCGGAAGATCCGCACCACGGGCACGATGCTTGACCGTGGCCTGTCGGGCGACCTGATCAACAGCGGCGTGAAGTTCGAAGTGCGCCCCCGTGAAGAGCAGGGCCTGCTGACGAGCCTGCTGCTGTCGTGGGGCCCGATGCTGCTGCTGGTCGGCGTGTGGATCTACTTCATGCGCCAGATGCAGGGCGGCGGCAAGGGCGGTGCGTTCAGCTTTGGCAAGTCCAAGGCCCGCATGCTCGACGAAGCCAACAACGCCACCACCTTCGCTGACGTCGCCGGCTGCGACGAAGCCAAGGAAGAGGTGAAGGAGCTCGTCGACTTCCTGAAAGACCCGCAGAAGTTCCAGAAGCTGGGCGGTCGCATTCCGCGTGGCGTGCTGCTGGTTGGCCCTCCGGGCACTGGCAAGACCCTGCTGGCCAAGGCCATCGCCGGTGAAGCCAAGGTGCCGTTCTTCAGCATCTCGGGCTCTGACTTCGTTGAAATGTTTGTGGGCGTGGGTGCAGCCCGTGTCCGCGACATGTTCGAGCAAGCCAAGAAGAGTGCGCCGTGCATCATCTTCGTTGACGAAATCGACGCGGTGGGTCGCCACCGTGGCGCTGGCCTGGGCGGCGGCAACGACGAGCGCGAGCAGACCCTCAACCAGATGCTGGTCGAGATGGACGGCTTCGAAACCAACCTCGGCGTGATCGTCATGGCGGCCACCAACCGTCCGGACATTCTCGACCCCGCGCTGCTGCGCCCGGGCCGCTTTGACCGCCAGGTTTACGTGACGCTGCCGGACGTGCGCGGCCGTGAGCAGATCCTGAATGTGCACATGCGCAAGGTGCCGGTCGGACAAGACATCCGTGCTGACATCCTGGCCCGCGGCACGCCTGGTTTCTCCGGTGCCGATCTGGCCAACCTGGTCAACGAAGCTGCCCTGTTCGCCGCCCGCCGCAATGGCCGGGTGGTGGAGATGGTCGACTTCGAGAAGGCCAAGGACAAGATCATGATGGGCCCTGAACGCAAGTCCATGGTCATGCCCGAGGAAGAGCGCCGCAATACGGCCTACCACGAAGCAGGCCATGCGCTGGTGGCGCGTCTGATGCCCAAGACCGATCCGGTCCACAAGGTGACGGTCATTCCGCGTGGTCGCGCCCTGGGTGTGACGATGCAGCTGCCTGAAGGCGACCGCTACAGCATGGACAAGGAGCGCATGCTCTCGACCATCTCGGTGCTGTTCGGTGGCCGAATCGCCGAAGAGGTGTTCATGCATCAGATGACCACCGGTGCCTCGAATGACTTCGAGCGTGCCACGGCCATCGCCCGCGACATGGTCACGCGTTACGGCATGACGGACGAGCTGGGCCCGATGGTCTACGCCGAAAACGAAGGTGAAGTCTTCCTGGGCCGCTCGGTGACCAAGACCACCAGCATGTCTGAAGAGACGATGCGCAAGGTCGATTCGGTCATCCGCCGCATCATCGATGAGCAGTATTCGATTGCCCGCAAGCACATCGAAGACAACCAGGACAAGATGCACGCGATGGCCAAGGCCTTGCTGGAATGGGAAACCATCGACGGCGAGCAGATCGAGGACATCATGAATGGCAAGCCGCCGCGGCCGCCGAAGGACTGGACGCCGTCCAGCAACAAGGGCGGTGGCGGCCCGACCCCGCCGGTCAACCCGGAAAGCGCACCGGCAGCCGCCTGACGCTGCACAACCATACTCGGGCGAGCTCAATCGCCTGCGACGGGGCCGAGAGGCCCCGTTCCTCATTCCCGGCTTGCCCTTGCTGGCGGCCCTGTTCCCACAGCCGTTGAAGCATTCATGGGCTCTTGTTGGCAAACCAGCCGATTCCGCATTGACTTGACCCGTCCGCAGGTCATGGGGATCGTCAACACCACACCCGATTCGTTTTCGGACGGCGGCTTGCACTTCAGCGCACGCTCAGCCATCGAGGCCTGTGACCGCATGGTCGCCGAGGGCGTGGACATTCTGGACATCGGTGGCGAATCCACCCGGCCTGGTTCCTTGCCGCCGGCTGTGGAGGACGAGCTCGCTCGGGTGTTGCCGGTGGTTCGTCATGCTGTCACCCTCGGCGTGCCTGTGTCGGTCGATACCAGCCGCCCCGAGGTGATCAGCGCGGCGCTGGAGGCTGGCGCCGACATCATCAACGACGTGCGCGCCTTGCAGTGGCCCGGTGCCCTGCAGGCAGTGTCAGCGCACGCCAGCTGTGGCGTGTGCCTGATGCACATGCAAGGTCAGCCCGACACCATGCAGGTGGCGCCGGCCTACGCTGATGTGTTGGGTGAGGTGCAGCACTTCCTGGCTGCGCAGCTGGCCCGCGCCGCCGCGGCCGGCATCGCACTCGAGCGCATCACGCTGGACCCGGGCTACGGCTTCGGCAAATCGCTCGACCACAATCTCACCTTGTTCAGCGCCCAGGCGCAGTTGCAGTCGCTGGGCCGGCCCTTGCTGGTCGGCTGGTCACGCAAGGGCGCCCTGGGCCAGGTCACTGGCCGCCCCGCGGGTGAGCGCATGGTGGCCAGCGTGGCTGCAGCCTTGGCAGCGATTCAGCTCGGCGCGCGCATCGTGCGGGTGCACGACGTGGCCGCTACCGTGGACGCGGTCAAAGTCTGGCAGGCCGCCGGACTGGGGCAGGCCTGAGCGCCGACCGTTCAAATTCAGGAGGACAACATGAAAAGACAATATTTCGGTACCGATGGCATTCGTGGCACGGTGGGGCAGGGCGCCATCACCGCCGATTTCATGCTGCGCATCGGACATGCGGTGGGCCGGGTGCTCCAGCAGCGCCAGTCCGGGCGTGTGCCCACGGTCTTGATCGGCAAGGACACCCGCATCTCGGGCTACATGCTGGAATCTGCGCTGGAGGCTGGTTTCGCCTCTGCCGGCGTGAACGTGCTGTTGACCGGCCCGCTGCCGACGCCGGGTGTGGCTTACCTTACCCGCGCGTTGCGCCTTGATCTGGGGGTGGTGATCAGTGCGTCGCACAACGCCTACCCTGACAACGGCATCAAGTTCTTCTCGGCCAAGGGCGAAAAGCTGCCGGACGCCTGGGAAGAGGCGGTCGAAGCGGAGCTGACCAAGCCGCCCGAGTGGGTAGATTCAGCACGGCTGGGTCGGGCGCGTCGATTGACCGACGCCCAGGGCCGCTACATCGAGTTCTGCAAGAGCACGGTCTCGGGCGAGCTGACGCTGAAGGGCCTGAAAGTGGTGGTGGATGCCGCCCATGGCGCCGCCTACCAGGTCGCGCCGGCGGTCTTTCACGAGCTGGGCGCCGAGGTGGTCGCCATTGGCAATGCGCCGAATGGCACGAACATCAACGCCGGTTTTGGCGCCACGTCGCCACAGGCGCTGGTGGATGCCGTGCGGGCCAACAACGCTGCCGTGGGCGTCGCACTCGATGGTGACGCCGATCGTTTGCAGCTGGTGGACAACACCGGGCGCCTGTTCAACGGCGATGAGCTGCTGTATGTGATGGCCATGGACCGCCGCGCCCAGGGCGAGGCGGTGCCGGGCGTCGTCGGCACGCTGATGACGAACATGGCCGTGGAAGTGGCGCTGGCTGATCAGGGCATCGATCTGGTTCGCGCCAAGGTCGGTGACAGGTATGTGCTGGAAGAGCTGGGTCAGCGTGGCTGGCTGCTGGGCGGCGAAAGCTCCGGCCACCTGCTGGCACTCGACCGCCACAGCACCGGCGACGGCATCGTCAGCGCCCTGCAGGTGCTGCAGGCCGTGCAGCGCAGCGGCAAGAGTTTGGCGGAGCTCCTTCAGGGCGTCACGCTGTTCCCGCAGACCATGATCAACGTCCGCATGGCGCCCGGTACCGATTGGCGCAGCAACGCGCGGCTTGCGGACGAAACCCGTGCCGTCACCGAGGAGCTTGGCCGGACGGGCCGGGTGCTGATCCGTGCTTCCGGCACCGAGCCGGTGCTGCGGGTGATGGTGGAGGCGCAGGACGCCGTGCGCGCCAAGACGCTGGCCGAGCGGCTGGTGGCAGCGGTCAACCAGGGCTGAGCACCCTCAAAGGCTGTCGAATGACTGATTCGTGACAGCCCCGGCCTTCAAGCGACGGGGTTGTCATAGATGTCATAGAGGTGTCACATTACCTTTCTACATTGGTGTCAGTGCAGTCATCTGGCTGTTGTCTCCATACGCAAGAAAGGTTTGACCATGGTTTGCACCGCAGTCCGTTTTTCGTTCAGCGCCGCCCTGATGGCGTTTGCCGTGGGCGCTCAAGCCCAGGATGTGACCGGCGCTGGCGCCACCTTCCCGGCACCGCTCTACGCCAAGTGGGCCGACGGCTACAACAAGGCCACTGGCGCACGCATCAACTACCAATCGGTGGGTTCGGGTGCCGGCATCAAGCAGATCCAGGCGAAGACGGTCGACTTCGGTGCCAGCGACATGCCCCTGAAGGACGAGCAGCTGGCCGCTGACGGCCTGGTGCAGTTCCCCACTGTCATCGGTGGCGTGGTGCCCGTCGTGAACATCAAGGGCATCACCGGTGGCCAGATCAAGCTGACCGGCTCGCTGCTGGCTGACATCTACCTGGGCAAGATCACCAAGTGGAACGATGCCGCTCTGACGGCCCTGAACCCTGGCGTGGCCCTGCCGGACGCCGACATCGCCGTGGTTCGCCGCGCCGATGGTTCGGGCACCAGCTTCATCTTCACGAACTACCTGACCAAGGTCAGCGCTGACTGGAAGTCGAAGGTTGGCGAAGGCACTGCCGTGAACTGGCCGGTGGGCGTGGGCGGCAAGGGCAACGAAGGCGTGTCCGCCTACGTGCAGCGTCTGCCGAACGCGATTGGCTACGTCGAGTACGCCTATGCCAAGCAGAACAAGATGTCGCACGTGCTGCTGAAGAACAAGGACGGCGCCTTCGTGGGCCCGGACGACCTGAACTTCAAGGCTGCCGCTGCCGGCGCCGAGTGGAACAAGACCTTCTACCAGATCCTGACCGAGCAGCCTGGCAAGGAATCCTGGCCCCTGACCGGTGCCACCTTCGTGCTGATGCACAAGTCGCAAGCCAAGGCTGACACCGCCAGCGCCGCGCTGAAGTTCTTCGAGTGGGCGTACCACAACGGCGACAAGACCGCCGCTGATCTGGAATACGTGCCGCTGCCGGACGCCGTCAAGGGCCTGGTGCGCAAGCAGTGGGAAGCGCAGATCAAGGACACCGCTGGCAAGGCCGTCGCCTACAAGTGATCGTCACGCCTCAAGCGTGATGCCCAACAGGCGTCGGTCTGCCCGGAGTTGACGGACCGGCGCCTTTTTGCTTCATCATCGGGAGTCCCCCACAGTGACTGCCACCATGTCTGCCAGCCCTCTGCCCTCCAACGCTTCTTCCGGCCGCACCCTGCCGGCCGGCCAACCCGAAGACCGTCGCCTGACGTCGCCCTGGGCGGACCGCTTGTTCGCGCTCACGGCCAAGGCCGCCGCCTGGCTGACCTTGAGTCTGCTGTTCGGGATTCTGCTGTCGCTCATCTACGGCGCGTCGCCCGCGATCCGTGAATACGGCCTGTCCTTCCTGTGGCGTTCTGACTGGGATCCGGTCAGCAACAGCTACGGCGGTCTGGTCATGATCTACGGCACGCTGATCACCTCGCTGATCGCGCTCGTGATCGCTGTTCCGGTGAGTTTCGGCATCGCCTTCTTCCTCACCGAGCTTTCGCCGAACTGGCTGAAGCGCCCGCTGGGCGTGGCCGTCGAGCTGCTGGCTGCGGTGCCCTCCATCGTCTACGGCATGTGGGGCCTGATGGTGTTCGGTCCGATCCTGGCCACCTATGTGCAGCAGCCGCTGCAGGCTGCGCTCAAGGGCGTGCCGGTGCTGGGTGCCCTGGTGTCGGGTCCGCCGGTGGGCATTGGCCTGCTGTCGGCCGGCATCATCCTGGCCATCATGATCATTCCGTACATCGCCTCGGTGATGCGCGACGTGTTCGAGGTGACCCCGCCGATGCTGAAGGAATCCGCCTACGGCCTGGGTGCCACCACCACGGAAGTCATGTGGCGCGTGGTGCTGCCCTTCACCAAGACCGGTGTGGTGGGCGGTGTGATGCTGGGTCTGGGTCGCGCGCTGGGTGAAACCATGGCCGTCACCTTCGTGATCGGCAACACCAACCAGTTGTATTCGCTCTCCCTGTTCGAGCCGGCCAACAGCATCACGTCTGCGCTGGCCAATGAGTTCGCCGAGGCGGGCGACGGCCTGCATCAGGCCTCGCTGATCTACCTCGGCCTGATCCTGTTTTTCATCACCTTCGTGGTGCTGTCCTTCTCCAAGCTGCTGCTGAGCCGCCTGAAGAAGAGTGAAGGAGCCCGGTCATGAGTCTTGTCACGATGGATGCTGGCCGCCTGGCCATGCACGCACGCCGCAAGCGTGTCAACGCCGTCGCTCTGGTGCTGTCCCTGGCCGCCATGGCCTTCGGGGTGTTCTGGCTGCTGTGGATCCTCTGGGAAACCTTCCGCCTCGGCGTGGGTGGCCTGAGCTGGCAGGTCTTCACCGAGATGACCCCGCCGCCACAGGAAGAGGTCGGTGGCTTGGCCAATGCCATCTACGGCTCGCTGATCATGGTGTCTCTGGCCACCTTCATCGGCACGCCGATCGGCATCATGGCCGGTGTGTATCTGGCTGAGTACGGCCAGCGCACCTGGCTGGGCCGCGTGACCCAGTTCATCAATGACATCCTGCTGTCGGCGCCTTCGATCGTGGTCGGCCTGTTCGTCTACGCCGTGGTGGTGTCGCGCTTCAAGTCGTTCTCCGGCTGGGCTGGTGTGCTGGCCCTGGCGCTGATCGTCATTCCGGTGGTCATCCGCACCACCGAGAACATGCTGGCGCTGGTGCCGAACGCCCTGCGTGAAGCGGCCTATGCGCTGGGCACCCCGAAGTGGAAGGTGATCCTGTCGATCACGCTGAAGTCGGCACGCTCGGGTGTGGTGACGGGTGTGTTGCTGGCCGTGGCCCGCATCGCTGGCGAAACGGCGCCGCTGCTGTTCACCGCGCTGTCCAACCAGTTCTGGTCGACCAACCTGTCGGAGCCGATGTCGAGCCTGCCGGTCACCATCTTCAAGTTTGCGATGAGCCCCTATGAAAACTGGCAGAAGCTCGCCTGGGCAGGCGTGTTCCTGATCACCATGGGTGTGCTCGCACTGAATATCCTCGCGCGGGTCATGTTCCGCAAGCAGAACTGAAATATCAAGGAATCCTGAGCCATGGACGCCAAAGTGAACCTCCCCGTGACCGAGAAATCCAAAATCACGGTGCGCGACCTGAACTTCTATTACGGCAGCTTTCACGCGCTGAAGCACATCAACCTCGACATCCCCGACAAGAAGGTCACCGCCTTCATCGGCCCGTCGGGTTGTGGCAAGTCGACGCTGCTGCGCACCTTCAACCGCATGTTCGAGCTCTACCCCGAGCAGCGCGCTGAAGGCCAGATCCTGGTGGACGGCACCAACGTGCTGGACCGCGGCCTGGACGTGTCGCTGATCCGTGCCAAGGTCGGCATGGTGTTCCAGAAGCCGACGCCGTTCCCGATGTCGATCTACGACAACATCGCCTTCGGCGTGAAGCTGTTCGAGAACCTCTCGCGCGTCGAGATGGACGAGCGCGTTGAATGGGCCTTGAAGAAGGCTGCGCTGTGGAACGAGGTCAAGGACAAGCTCAACCAGAGCGGCTCCGGCCTGTCGGGTGGTCAGCAGCAGCGCCTGTGCATCGCCCGTGGCATCGCCATCAAGCCTGAAGTGCTGCTGCTCGACGAGCCGTGCTCGGCGCTGGACCCGATCTCGACCGGCAAGGTCGAAGAGCTGATCCAGGAACTGAAGAGCGACTACACCGTGGCCATCGTCACCCACAACATGCAGCAGGCAGCTCGGGTCTCCGACTACACCGCCTACATGTACCTGGGCGACCTGATCGAGTTCGGCCCGACGCGCGACCTCTTCATGAAGCCGCAGAAGAAAGAAACCGAAGACTACATCACCGGCCGTTTCGGCTGAGCCAGGGAGCAGATCAATGAGCGACAAGCATTTGTCCACGCAGTTCGACGCCGAACTCAGCGGCGTTTCCACCCGCGTCCTGGAAATGGGCGGCCTGGTGGAGTCCCAGGTGGCCCAGGCGATCTACGCGCTGACCAACTTCAGCGCTGAGACCGCGACCCAGGTCCTGCAGATCGAGGAGCGAGTGAACCAGCTGGAGGTCGAGATCGATGCCGACCTGTCCACCATCATCGCCCGCCGCCAGCCGACGGCGCGTGACCTGCGCCTGCTGATCGCCATCTCCAAGACGATCGGCAACCTCGAGCGCGTGGGCGACGAAGCTGCCCGCATCGCACGCACCGTGCAGCGCCTGATCAACACGGGTGTCTTCAGCCGCCTGCGTCTGCCGGTGGCCGACGTGTCCTTCGAGGCCGACCTGGCCACCGCTTCGCTGCGCAAGGCCCTGGACGCCTTCGCACGTCTGGACACGGTGCAGGCCCTCGACGTCATCAAGGGCGACAACCAGATCGACCAGGAATTCGACGGTCTGATGCGCAAGCTGATCACCTACATGATGGAAGACCCGCGCACCATCTCCGCCAGCATCGACCTCGTGTTCGTGGCCAAGGCCATCGAGCGCGTCGGTGACCATGCCAAGAACCTGGCTGAGCAGATCATCTACATCGTCAAGGGCACCGACGTCCGCCACAACCCGGTTGAGGCTGTCGAGCAGGTTGCTCTGCAGCGCAACTGATCGCCAACCCCGGAGTTCACGATGCCCAATGTGCTTGTGGTGGAAGATGAGTCGGCCATTGCCGAGCTGATCGCCATCAACCTGCGTCACGCCGGTTTCGAGGTGACGCTGGCTGAAACGGCGGACCAGGCTCAGGCCGCCATCGACGCCGTGCTGCCTGATCTGGCGCTGCTCGACTGGATGCTCCCGGGTCAGTCCGGCGTGGCGCTGGCCCGGCGGTGGCGCGGTGAATCGCGCACCCGCGAGCTGCCGATCATCATGCTGACCGCCCGAGCTGACGAGGCTGACAAGGTGGCTGGCCTGGATGCCGGCGCCGATGACTACCTGACCAAGCCGTTCTCCACCCAGGAGCTGCTGGCCCGCATCCGTGCGGTGCTGCGCCGCCGCCTGCCGGAGGCCCTGGACTCGGCAGTGGAAGTGGGCGGCCTGCGCCTTGATCCGTCGACCCGCCGCGTCAGCCGCGCTGGCGTCGACATCAAGCTGGGCCCGACCGAGTTCCGCCTGCTGCATTTCTTCATGACGCACCCCGAGCGCGTGCACAGCCGTGCCCAGTTGCTGGACCGCGTCTGGGGCGACCATGTCTTCATTGAAGAGCGCACGGTGGATGTGCATGTGAAGCGCCTGCGCGAGGCCCTGCTGCCTGCCCAGTGCTCGCACATGATCGAAACCGTTCGTGGTGCGGGCTATCGCCTGACCCAGCAACTCACCGCCTCTGCTGCCTGATGCCGTCGTCAGGTCGCGAGAAGGCCACCATGTTCTGGTTCTGGCCGAGGGTGCTGTTGGCGGCCGTGATGGCCGGCCTGGGCGCCTGGCTGGGCGAGCGCATTGGTTTGCAATGGCGTCTGCCTGAACTGGGTGCCGTTCTGGGTGCCGCCATCGCGGCGCTGCTGCTGGCGGCCCTGGACGGCTGGCGCGGCGGCCTGGTGCTGGGCTGGCTGAGCAGCGAGCCTGACGAGGCCAGTCCGAACCTCAAGGGCTTCTGGGGCGATCTGTCGCTGCGAACGGAACGCGCCTTGCGCTCCCGCGAGAAGCACATGCGTCAGGAGCAGGAGCGTCTTGCCGAGTTCCTGTCGGCGATCGAGGCGTCGCCCAACGGCATCGTGCTGCTGAATGCCCAGGAGCAGATCACCTGGTGCAGCGCGATGGGCGCCGAGCACCTCGGCCTGAACCTGCAGCGCGACCTGATGCAGCGCATCACGAACCTGGTTCGTGCACCGGGGTTCGTTACCCACCTGCATGCCAACCAGTTCGACCATCCTGTGCTGATTCCGCGTCCGGCGGGCCAGGGCTTGTTGTCGGTCACTGTGCGCATGTACGGTGACGGCCTGCGGCTCTTGCTGACCCAGGACGTGACGGCGCGTGAGCGTGCCGAGGCGACGCGCCGCGATTTTGTGGCGAACGTGTCGCATGAGATTCGCACACCTCTGACCGTGCTGTCGGGCTTTGTCGAGACGATGACGCAGTTGCCGCTGTCAGAGTCAGAGCGCCAGCGCGTGCTGACCCTGATGAACCAGCAGACCCGCCGCATGCAGGCGCTGGTGGGCGACTTGCTGGCCTTGGCGCGCCTCGAAGGCAACCCGCGGCCACCGCTTGATCAATGGGTGGCGTGGCAAGGTATCGGCCACGGCGTGGAAGCGGAAGCGCGTCAGTTGTCGGCCGGCCGTCACCAGCTGAGCTTCGACTGGAACGGGCAGTGTGACCTGGCCGTGATCGAGGCGGAGTGGCAAAGCGCCGTCTCCAACCTTGTCAACAACGCTGTGCGCTACACGCCCGAGGGCGGTGCCGTGTCGGTGAATACACATGTCCGTGAGGACGGTGCGCTGCTTGTGAGCGTGCGAGATACCGGGCCGGGCATTGCAGCCGAACACCTGCCACGCCTGACCGAGCGCTTCTACCGGGTCGACGGCAGCCGCTCACGCGACACCGGCGGTACGGGCCTGGGCCTGGCCATCGTGAAGCACGTGGCACAGCGCCATGGGGGCGAGTTGCTGATCACCAGCGAGGTGGGCCGAGGCTCCTGCTTCGCCTTGCTGCTGCCGAGCAGCCGGGTGCGGGTGACAGCGGAATCGGCAGCGCTGGCAGCCGGCTGACCCGGCGAGCGCCTGACGGCTGAGAGCCGCAAGCGCCTCCTGCCTTCAGAGCGCTTGCTGGTAGACCGACGTGGTCTCTGCGCGGTCGGTCGGGCGGCGCAGGCGACCCAGCAAGGTCCAGCCTTCCGGCGTCGCTGGTGGGCTCAGGCTCTTTCCTTGCAGCAACAGCCAAGGGCAGCCATCCAGCTTGGTCTGTGCGTCCGCGCGCAGGCGCACGTCGTAGTCACCAAACACCTCCAAGGCAGCCACTTGCGGCCGCGACTGGCCGGGTGCGCGCACGCAACTGCCGGCCGGCACCAAACGCGTGAGCTGGGCCACCAAAGGCCGCGGGCTGCGTGCGTAATCCAGCACCGGCAGCAGCAAGGTCATCGTCAACAGCCATGACAACGCCACGCCGCTGGCGGGCAGCACCATCGACTTCCACAAAGGGTGGCGGTGGCGCGAGGTGCGCCAGCGCACCAGCCACATCCAGGCCACGGTTGCAGCAGCGGCCAAGATTAGCGCGAGCAGCGAAAACGACGGTTGAAACCCCGGCGCCAGGCGCTGGATGTTGGCCAGCGGCTTGGCAGGCACCTGCCAGTGCATCGAGGCGTAGATGATCCAGATGGCCAGGCTGGACACGCTGAAGAAAAATACCGAGAACCAGTCGACTGCGGCGCTGGCGCTGCGTTGCAGCGTGGGCAGGGCGAAGGCTGCCAGCACCGCGAGTGCTGGCGTGGCCAGCATCAGGGCGCGGTCAGAGCCGCCCATGATGATCGAGGCGAGCAGGGCGATCGCCGCCATCGTGGCGGGCACGGCGATATGGCGCCGGCCCCAATGGCGACGCCAGCGCCACAGCGTCCACATGGCCAGGGGCCAGGTGGGCCAGGTGAACCACAGCAGCAGTCGGAGCTGGCCAAACACATCGTCTGCGTGGGCTTGCAGATCGACACGCCAGTGCCAGGCTTGGGTCAGCGTGCTGAGCAGGGCGGCCAGGCCGGTGGCGGCCATCAACCACGGCAGCATCTGCCGCACGCCGGCAAAGCTCGACCTGGCGGTGATCACCATGGCGCACACGCCGAGCGCAAGCGCCAGGCTGGGCGCGCCACTCGCTGCCAGGCCGATGATCGCCGCCAGCATGGCGATGCGCGCGGCCCAGGCGCGGTGCGGAGCTGCAGCCAGCCCCCACATCAACAGGCTCACTTCGCTGAGCTGCACCAGCTCCGGCGTTGTTTCGTGGCCCAGTTGCAGCAGGCCCAGTGTTGCGATGGTGGCCAGCAGGGCGCCATCCGCCAGTGCGCGGGCGTAGTCAACGGGGTCCGCTTCGCCGCCAAAGGCAAAGGCGACGGGCTGCGCAGCTTCAGTGCGAGCCAGGTGAAAGGTGGCATACCAGACCAGGGCCAGCGTCAGGATCAGCAGGGCGCCGAAAGGCAGGCGGGCTGCCAGTGCAGGGTCGATGAAGGAGCCGAACAACTGGATGGCCAAAGCGCCGAGCCAGTGCGGCAGCAGCGCGCTGTCGACCCCCACCCCACCGAGAGCCGGGGCCAACCACGGCGTGCGGCCTTCGGCGATCGCCTGCATGGTGGCGAAGGCGGTGAGGTCGGCATTGCGCCAGGGGTCGCGGCCGAAGAGACCGGGCAACACATAGGCAGCGCAGAACAGCAGCAGGGCCAGGCGAGGCAGTCGCCCGGCGGCGCGTTGGGTGACGAGGGCGGGGGTAGGCTGGTTCACGTCAGGATGATGCCAAAGACAGGCGTGACTTCCTTGCCGCGCAGAGGTGAGCGGGCAATAAAAAAGGCAGCCGGATGGCTGCCTTCTGCGGAGTACGGGAGGACCGGCGAACGCCCGTGAGGGCAGCCGGCACCGCCATTACTTCTTGATGCCGACGCGCGCAAACTTGTTGCGGAACTTTTCGACGCGGCCACCCAGGGTGTCCACGCTCTTTTGTTGGCCGGTGTAGAACGGGTGCGACTCGCTGGAGGTTTCCAGCTTGAACAGCGGCAGCTCGCGGCCTTCCAGCGTGATGGTTTCACGGGTCGGGGCGCACGAACGCGTCACGAACTGGAAACCGTTGGACTGGTCCACGAACACAACGTCGCGGTAGTTCGGGTGGATGCCTTCTTTCATGGCTTTCTTTGGCGCTGAGCGCCTTCCTTCATCGCTGAATGAGCCAGTAGCCACGCCGGCCCCATGCACAGCGCACTTTCCGACAGCGGAAAAACGTGGATTATAGCGCAGCGAACTGCGCCGGTGCCCATGAATTGTTCATGGGCGGTGCCTGCCTTGCTCAACCACCCCGACGCATCATGTCGAAGAAGTCGTGGTTGTTCTTGGAGGACTTCATCTTGTCGAGGATGAACTCCATCGCCTCGATCTCGTCCATCGGGTAGAGCAGCTTGCGAAGGATCCAGGCCTTCTGCAGGATTTCCGGCTTCAGCAGCAACTCTTCACGGCGCGTGCCGGAGCGGTTGATCTGGATGGACGGATACACGCGCTTCTCGGCCATGCGGCGATCCAGGTGGATTTCGCAATTGCCGGTGCCCTTGAATTCCTCGTAGATGACTTCGTCCATCTTCGAGCCGGTGTCGATCAGGGCCGTGCCGATGATGGTCAGCGAGCCGCCTTCCTCGACATTGCGTGCAGCACCGAAGAAGCGCTTCGGGCGCTGCAGGGCGTTGGCGTCAACGCCACCCGTCAGCACCTTGCCGGACGACGGCAGCACGTTGTTGTAGGCGCGGGCCAGACGGGTGATCGAGTCCAGCAGGATGACCACGTCCTTCTTCAGCTCGACCAGACGCTTGGCACGTTCGATGACCATTTCGGCCACCTGCACGTGACGGGCCGCCGGCTCGTCGAAGGTGGAGGAAATGACTTCGCCGCGAACCGTTCGGACCATCTCGGTCACTTCTTCCGGGCGCTCGTCGACCAGCAGCACGATGAGGTGCACGTCCGGGTGATTGGCCACCAGCGCATGCGCCAGCTTCTGCATCATCACGGTCTTGCCGGTCTTCGGCTGTGCCACCAGCAGGGCGCGCTGGCCCTTGCCGATCGGTGCGATCAGGTCAATGATCCGGCCGGTGATGTTGTCTTCGCTGCGCAGACCATCACGCTCGAGCTTGAACGCTTCCTTCGGGAAGAGCGGCGTCAAGTTCTCGAACATGATCTTGTGCTTGCTCTCCTCGGGCGACAGGCCGTTCACGCGGTCAACCTTGACCAGCGCGAAGTAGCGTTCACCGTCCTTGGGCACCCGTACTTCACCTTCGATCATGTCGCCGGTGTGCAGGTTGAAGCGGCGGATCTGGCTCGGCGACAGGTAGATGTCGTCGGTCGACGCCATGTAGCTGCTGTCGATCGAGCGCAGGAAACCGAAGCCGTCTGGCAGCACTTCAAGCACGCCGTCGCCGAACACTTGTTCGCCGGCCTTGGCGCGCTTTTTCATGATCGCGAACATCAGCTCCTGCTTGCGCAGGCGAGCGACGTTGTCGATTTCCAGCTCTTCGCCCATGCGAATGAGCTCGGAGACATGAAGCGCTTTCAGTTCTGAAAGATGCATCTGATCACCCTCGGGTGTCGGGTACGGCGAAGGCCGGACCTGGCGTCACAGACCGTCTGCAGGCTGGAGTGCCGAGACAGTGTGGAACAACAAACTTGTTGGTGGGAGCTGGGGGCCGTGAACTTCACGCGCCGGGGATCCGGGAGGATCCGGGCGTGAGGGGCCTGTCGCCTTGGGTGTAGCAGCGGTTGAGGCGTGTCGCCACGCACTCAACCGGTACAACGAGGCAGATTATAGATGAGCGTCGATGAATTGGGTCAGCTGGGCCTTGTTGAGGGCGCCAACCTTGGTGGCGGCCAGCTGGCCACCCTTGAACAGCATCAGCGTCGGGATGCCACGGATGCCGAACTTGGCCGGCACGTCGCGGTTCTCGTCGACGTTCATCTTGGCGATCTGCAGGCGCTCGCCGTATTCCTTGGCTGTGTCGTCCAGGATCGGGGCGATCATCTTGCAAGGGCCGCACCACTCCGCCCAGTAATCGACCAGCACGGGCTTGTCGGATTGCAGGACGTCCGCTTCGAACGACGCGTCGGAAATGTGCTTGATCAGTTCGCTGCTCATGAAAATTCCTAAGGGGGGTGACCGTATCGGTCCAGCGCAGCCGCCTCCAGAAGGCCCCGCCAGCACGTTGCTGGAGACGCCGGAGTCGGTGTGAACTCAATTTTGACACAAAGCCGTTCGCTGCGTGGCTGGCCGGAATTGCATCTGGATTGGCATGTTCTTCCCGAAATCGAGACCCGGTCGGCTGCGCTTCAATCGCTTGTCCGCATCTGTTGTCCACTTCGCGCGCTCCCCATGGTCAGTCTCACCACCCCGATGCCACTGGATGGCAATGCACCGGCTGCAAAGCCGGCAGGGGCCGTGCGCATGTTCGGCCGCTATCAATTGATGCGTTTGCTGGGCAAGAGCGATCACACGATGGCCTGGCTGGTGATGAACACCCAGGACCAGCAGGAATACATGCTGACGATGCCGCGCAAGGCGCCGCAGGCCGAAGCCCTGCAGGCCTGGCAGTTGTCGGTCAAGCGTGCGGGTCGACTCAACCACCCGTGTCTGGCCCGGGTGGCTGACATCGGCGAGCATGAGCGCTGGCCCTATGTGGCCTACGACCGCGGCACTTTCGTGACCTGGGCAGAAAGGTTTTCCCGTCAGGGTGTACCGGGCGCTGATGTGGCGTTATGGGCGGCCCAGGCGGCCCAAGGCCTGGCCTTCGTGCATGAAGCCGGCCTGGCGCACCACGACCTGCAGCCCTGGATGCTGCTGGTGGATGAAGATCAGAAGGTGGCCGTCATGGGGCTGGAGGTCGCCGGGCGCCGCCTGCTGGCCAGCCGCGACGGTGCCATGGATGAATTGCGGGCGGTGCGCGACGCCGCCGAGATCGACGTGCTGGCCCTGGGCCTGGTGATGCACCACGGCCTGGTGGGGCAGCCTGCGCTGGATGAGGCTGATGTGAGCAAGGTGGTGGCGCGCATGCCGCCACAAGGGCAAGACATCGTTCGACTGCCCTGGACCGTGCCACGCCCGATCCCTGAACCCTTGCGGGCCATCGTCAACCGGGCCAGTGACCACCAGCAGCGGCAGCGTTACCGCAACGCCCGCACCCTGCAGCGCGCGCTGGAAGGCTGGCTCAAGACCTGTGAAGCGCAAAGTGGCGGCCCGCTCGCCCTGTTGCTGGACCGCCTGCGCTCGGTGGGCGTGCTGCCCGCCCAGCTCGGTGGTGCCGATCGGGCGGCCCGTCTGGCGCTGATGGAACGCTGCCGCACGTCCGAGCTGGCTGAAGTGGTGCTGGGTGACCTGGCCTTGACCTTTGAGTTGTTGCGCATGGTCAACACGGCGCAGGTGCACGGCGACCAGGTGGCCAGCACCGACGGGCCTGTGCTGATGCTGCGTCGGGCGATCGCCATGCTGGGTGTGGACGGTGTGCGGCGCGCGGCGCTGTCACTGCGCCCCTGGCCCGGCCCGATGAATGAGGCCGCTGCGGTCGAAATGGAAACCCTGATCCGCCGAGTTCAGCGTGCCGCGCGCATCGCCGTGCGTCTGGCCCCGGCGGGATACGACGGCGAGGTGATCTCCCTGGTCACCATGCTGCAGAACCTGGGGCGGCTGGTGGTGCAGTACCACTTCCCGGAAGAATCGGCACAGATCCGGCGACTGATGATGCCTGCTGAAAGCCTGCAGGCCGGCACGGCTGACGACCCCGGCATGAGCGCCGAAGCGGCTTCTTTTGCAGTGCTGGGTGTGGACGTCGAAGTGTTGGGTCTGGCGGTGGCGCAGCACTGGGGTCTGGACGACAGCGTGCAGCACCTGATCCGCCGCATTCCGCCTGATTCGCCCGTGCGCCAGCCCGAAGGCGACAACGACATCCTCCGCGCAACGGCGAGTTGCGCCAACGACCTCGTCGATGCCTTGACCCAACCCGCCCGCCGGGTGCCGGCGGCCTTGAAGAACGTGGCGCAGCGTTATGCGCGCCCCTTGGCCATCAGCCCGCGGGAAATGCAGGAAGCGCTGCAGATCGAATTGCAGTCGGCCTCCAGCCAGACGGTGCAGCAGGCTGCGGGCGTGATGCCGCCCGGGCATGCCGCTGGCGCCACGGGGCGGACTGGAAACTCGGCGCGCGCATCGTGACGGGCGCCGTGCCTGCTGCCTTGCGGCCCGGTGGACAACTCGGGCGCTTCGAGCTGCGACGCCAGATCGGCCAGGGTGCCCAGGCCTCGGTCTGGTTGGCCTGGGACGACATGCTGCAGCGCGAGGTGGCCATCAAGGTCATGCTGCCGGAAGAACAGCTCGACCATGCCCTGCAAGAGGCGCGGGCCATGGGCGCCTTGCGCCATCCCCACATCGTGCCCGTGCACGAAGCGCATGTGGAGCCCGGCCTGGCCTGGCTCGTGATGACCGCCATCGACGGCTGCACGCTGGCCGAACGCCTGCGCGGTGGTGCGTTGCCGGCCCAGCAGGCGGTGCGCCTGTGCAGCGAGGTGCTCTCGGCGCTGGGCTGCGCCCATGCTGCGGGCATCGTGCACCGCGACATCAAACCATCGAACATCCTGCTCGACAGCCAGGGCCATGCCCATGTGGCTGACTTCGGCGTGGCTGCGCGTTCGCAGGCGGGCCATGAAGGCGTGCTGGTGGGCAGCGCGGGCTATATCTCCCCGGAAGCGGCGGCCGGCGCCGCGCCTGAGCCCGCCATGGACCTGTTCGCCGTGGGCCTGCTGCTGGGCGAAATGCTGTGCGGCCAGCCGATGCGCATGGCGGTGTTGCCTGAGCTGGCGATGGCGCGCGCCCGTGAAGTGCCCGTGACCTGGCCCGCCAACTGCGGGCAGGACGTGGACGACCGCCTGCGGCACGTGGTGCTGCGCGCCGTTGCGCACGACCCGGCCCAGCGCTTCGCCAGCGTCAGCGCCTTCGAGGCCGCATTGCAGGCGTGGTGGCAGCCCTTGTCGCAGGCTCAGCTGGAGCTGCCCGGTGATGGCAGCCAGGGGCCGGGGGCCGATACGCTGGCCTTCCTGCTGCGCCGCATGCGCCAGACCGGCGACTTCCCGGCCCTGTCTGATTCAGTCGTGCGCATCCAGCGCATCACGGCGTCCGAGAGCGACAGCGTGCATGTGCTGGCCGCGGAAATCCTGAAGGACGTGGCGCTCACGAACAAGCTGCTGCGCTTGGTGAACACCGCCGGCTTCCTGCACTCGGGCGCGGGTGAGGTGTCGACCGTGTCGCGCGCCGCCGCCTTGATCGGCTTCTCGGGCATCCGCAATCTGGCGATGTCGGTGATGCTGCTGGAGCACATGCGCGACCAGTCGCGGGCCCGGCGCATGAAAGAGCTGTTCCTGCAGGCCCTGCTGACGGCCATGCTCACCGACCAGCTCACACCGCCGTCGGCTGAGCGCGAAACCGCCTTCCTGGCCGGCATGCTGAGCCACCTCGGTCGCCTGCTGGTTGCCTACCTCTTCCCGGATGAAGCACAGGCCATTCGCGAGCGCTCTGACGGCACCGATCTGCGCAGCGAAACACGGGCTGCCGTGCAGGTGCTGGGCCTGAGCCTGGATCAGCTCGGCCAGGGTGTGGCGCGCTCCTGGGGGCTGCCTGACAGCCTGCGACTGGCCATGCACCGACCCGAAGGTGACTGGCCGCGACGCCTGGTGCCGGAAGCCGACGAGCGCCTGCGCTGGCGCGTGAGAGCCGCCGGTGAAATGGTGCAACTGCTGCTCAACCACGAGCCCGTTCACTCCGAGACCGCCCTGCGCCAGTACGTGGCGTCGGTGGCGCCTGCACTCGGCCTGGGCATTGATGCGGTGATCGAGGCCGTGCAACTCACCCGCGTGCAGTTGTCAGGCCTGGCGAGCGATCTGCAGATCGAGCCGTCGCCCCATTCACAGGCGCGCCGGCTGCTGGGCGAAGACCCGGCGGGTGACACCACGATGGTGATGCCACCGCCGCCCGCCCGCATGGCGGATCTGCTGTCGGCCGGGCTGGCCGAAGTGACACAGGCCCTGCTGGCTGACAGCCCCAAGCTCAACGACGTGCTGCGGGCCTTGCTGGAGTCGCTGCTCAGGGCGCTGAAGGCGCAGCGTGTGTTGCTGGCCCTGCGCGATGCCCGCACCGGGCAGCTCGGAGGTCGGCTAGCGATGGGCGAGGGCGCCGAGGCGCTGAGCCGGCGTTGCACGGTGGACGTGACCGCCAAGGTGCCGGCTGACGTGTTTGCCGCCGCCTGCATCAAGGGCCTGGACACGCTCATCACGGACGCCCGCGCGCCTGACTTGCGACCCCGGTTGCCGGCCTGGTACCGCGATCAGGTGCCGGTGTCGTTTGCGCTGTTGCCCTTGATGCTCAAGGCCGCGCCGGTGGGCTTTCTGCTCATCGAATGCGACCACACCCTGCAGCTCGAACATGCCGAGTTGAGCCTGCTGCGTGCACTGCGGAACCAGGCCTTGCTGGCCCTGAAGACAGCGCATTGACGGGCGTCTGAGATACGCTGGCGGCATGAGTGATGAATCTGCCACCTTGCAACCCGCCGGCCCTGTCCCCTCCCTCCGATTGCTTGACCAGCACGACTACCTGCGTCTGCTGCTGGCCCGCGTGGGGGGCACCTCGGCCAACCAGATGCTGATGGTGGCCCTGGGCTGGCAGATGTACGACCTGACCGGCAGCGCCTGGGAGCTGGGCCTGGTGGGGCTGGTGCAGTTCCTGCCCGCCTTGTTGCTGACGCTGCCAGCCGGGCACCTGGTTGACCAACACGACCGCCGGCATCTGTTGTCACTGAGCTTCTGTCTGCAGGCCGTGGTGGCAGGCTTGCTGATGACGGCCAGCGCTGGCCACTGGATCGGCCCGCAGTGGATTCTCTGGCTCTCGGCCTTGCTCGGTGTGGCGCGTGCCATCCAGATGCCGTCGCTGCAGGCGCTCACGCCTTCTCTCGTTCCGGCTGCCTTGCTGCCGCGGGCCGTGGCGGCCAGCAGCTCGACGATGCAGGCCGCCATCGTGGCCGGCCCTGCACTGGGCGGCGTGTTGTATGCCACCGGCCCCTGGCTGCTGACGCGTCTGGGTGGCTTGTCGCAGGGCACTGACGCCGCCCACTGGGGCGCCGCGCTGGTCTACGCCGTGTCGCTGGTTCTGCTGGGGTTCGCCACCGTGGCCGTGCTGGCCATTCGCCATCGCGCCCGGCCCGCGGGCACCGGCGCACCAGGCTGGGACAGCCTGACGGCGGGGGTGCGCTTCATCGCTGGCAATCCGGTGGTCCTGGGCGCCATTTCACTGGACTTGTTTGCGGTGCTGCTGGGCGGGGCCACGGCGCTGTTGCCCATCTTCGCCCGCGACATTCTTCATACCGGCCCTGAAGGCCTGGGCTTGCTGCGATCAGCGCCTGCGCTGGGGGCCGTGGCGGTGGGCGTGGCCCTGGCGCGCCGGCCGATCGAGCGGCATGCAGGCCGATGGCTGCTTGCTGCTGTGGCGGTGTTTGGCCTGGCCACGCTGGGCTTTGGGCTGGCGCGCAGCTTTGGCCTTGCATTCCTGATGCTGGCGGTGTCGGGTGCGGCCGACATGTTCAGCGTGGTGATTCGCCAGTCACTGGTTCAGCTCGAAACACCCGACGACATGCGCGGCCGTGTGGGCGCCGTCAATTCGGTGTTCATTGGCGCCAGCAACCAGCTGGGTGAGTTTGAGTCAGGGGCGACTGCCGCATGGCTCGGGCCGGTCGGCTCGGTGCTGCTGGGCGGTGCGGGCACGCTGGTGGTGGTGGCGGCCTGGGTGAAGTTGTTCCCGGCGCTGGCCACGCGAGATCGGCTGCAGCCGGCCGCCCACAAGGTCGCTTGACCTCGGGCGTCAGGCGGCCTCGGGGTCAGGCGGGCGGCAGCCCCAGGCACTGCCCGTGTTGCCGTTTGCGCTCGGCGGTGTAGGCCCACCACGGCTTGGGCTCGGCGCCCTGCATGAAGTCGATCACCGCCATCAGGGTGTCGAGCACGCACGGGTCTTGTCGCTTGCCGGTGGCTTGCTCCAGCGCGCGGTACAGCTGCCAGGCGTCCTGGCCGATCAGGTGCTGGGGCGTGTGCACACCCAGCTGCCGAAGATCACCGGCCATCGCCGGCCCCACATTGGGCAGTTGCTCCAGCGCTTCACAGGCGCTGGCGCTGGCGGCCTTGGGGCTCTTGATGGCGACGCGCCTGCGTGCTGCCTGGTCAAGCGTCGTCATGGCCGGGCCGTGCTTGAAACTTCAGAACAGCAGGTTCTGACGCACCAGGCCCACGGCGATACCTTCGATCGAAAAATCTTCGATGTCAGGGCTGACGACGATGGGCTGGAAGTCCGGGTTTTCCGGCAGCAGCTCGATGCCGTCGCGACCACGCTGGAAGCGCTTGACGGTCACTTCGTCGTTCAGGCGCGCCACCACGATCTGGCCGTTGCGGGCTTCCGAGGCCTTCTGCACCGCGAGCAGGTCGCCGTCCATGATGCCGACGTCGCGCATGCTCAGGCCCTTGACCCGGAGCAGGTAGTCCGGCTTGCGCTGGAACAGTGAGGCCTCCAGCACGTAGGTCTGCTCCACGTTTTCCTGGGCGAGGATCGGGTTGCCGGCAGCCACGCGGCCGATCAGCGGCAGACTGAGCTGGGCCAGGCTGGCCAACGGCAGGCTGAACTGCTTGCCTCGGGCCTCATTGACCGCGCGTAAAGTACTGGACTGCAGGCGAATGCCCCGGGAGGTTCCGCCCACCAGCTCGATCACGCCCTTGCGGGCCAAAGCCTGAAGATGCTCTTCCGCGGCGTTGGGTGACTTGAACCCCAGCTCGGTGGCGATTTCAGCCCGTGTGGGCGGGGAGCCGGTTCGCTCGATCGTGGTTTGAACCAGATCGAGGATCTGCTGTTGGCGTGCCGTGAGCTTGGGGCTGTCCATCATGGGTGGGCCTGAGGTTGTATCCAGTATCTGTATTTTTATCCAGACTTTCACAAAATGCAAAAGAATTCAGGTCGCATCGTCATCCTCGGCACCGGCGGCACCATCGCCGGCAAGGCGGCGCAGGCAGGCGACAACGTGGGCTACACGGCCGGGCAGCTCACCGTGGCCGATCTGCTTACCAGCGTGCCGGCCTTGAAAGATTGGCCGCTGCAGCTGGAGCAGGTCGCCCAGCTCGACAGCAAGGACATGAGCCACGCTGTCTGGCAACAACTCGCCCAGCGGGTGCAGGCGCATCTGGATGACCCGGAGGTGGCGGGCGTCGTCATCACCCACGGCACCGACACGCTGGAGGAAACGGCCTGGCTGCTGCACCGGGTGTTGATGCCCACCAAGCCGGTCGTGCTGACCGCGGCCATGCGCCCGGCGACCTCACTGCAGCCGGATGGCCCGCAGAACCTGCTCGACGCCGTCACCCTGGCTGCTCAACCGGGCGTGCAGGGTGTGCTGGCGATGCTGGCGGGCGCCGTGTATGACGCTGCCGGTGTGCGCAAGTGGCACCCTTACCGCATCGACGCGTTCAGTGGCGGTGATGACGGCCCGGTGGCGCGCCTGGTGGAAGGGCAGTTGCTGCCGCTTCGTCCGTGGCCGACCGGCATGGCGCTCGGGGTGGACGTGCTTCAAGGTGATGTCGCCCACTGGCCCAAGGTGGCCGTGGTGACCAGCCATGCGGGTCTGGATGCTGAGCTGCTGCAGGCGCAGCTGGCTGCCTGGCAAGCGCTGGGGCTGGCGGGGGTGGTGTTCGAGGGCACCGGCAATGGCACCTTGCATGTGGCCATTGAAAACGCAGCGGCCGCCCTGAAGGCGGCCGGATGCGAGGTCTTGCGCACCAGTCGCTGCCAGGGTGGCAGCGTGGTGGGCGCACCCGCCGGGGCCTTGCCGTCGGCGGGTGAACTCGGCCCGGGCAAGGCGCGGGTCGAGTTGCTGCTGCGCGCGCTTAAACGACGGTCAGCGTGACGTCGATGTTGCCGCGGGTGGCGTTCGAGTACGGGCACACCTCGTGGGCCGTGGCCACCAGGGCTTCCAGCGCGGCGCGGTCCATGCCCGGCACCGAGATCTGCATGGCCACCGAGATACCGAAGGCGCCAGCCTTGCCGGTCATCGGGCCGATGGCCACGTCGCTGGTGATCGACACTTCAGCTGGCAGTGCGATCTTCTGGCGAGCCGACACGGCCTTCATCGCGCCGATGAAGCAGGCCGAGTAGCCGGCAGCGAAGAGCTGTTCCGGGTTGGTGCCGGCGCCGCCAGCGCCGCCCAGTTCACGCGGCGTGCTCAGATCAACCGACAGGTTGCCGTCGCTGGACTTGGCGGTGCCTGCGCGGCCACCGGTGGCGGTGGCGGTGGCGGTGTAGATTGCTTGATCGATGGCCATGGAAAGCTCCTTTGAGGGCAGGGTGATCAGGCCGAAGTGGCCTGGCGAATATGCCCACGCAGCGTTTTCAGACGTTGCGTGAGGACAGAAATTTCATCGAGATCGCACTGCGTGGCGCAGGCGATCGACTTCGGAATGTTGACCGCATCGGCCTGCAATGCGGTGCCTGCGGTCGTCAGCCAGATGCCGACGCGGCGCTCGTCGCCGGCCTGGCGCTCGCGGCGCACCAGCCCTTGCTGCTCAAGCCGCTTGAGCAGGGGCGTGAGGGTGCCGCTGTCCAGCCAGAGGCGCTCGCCGAGGTCAGACACGCCCAGGCCGTCGGTTTCCCACAGGGCCAGCATCACGAGGTACTGGGAATACGTCAGGCCCAGCGGTGCCAGCAGGGGCTTGTACAGCTTGGTCATCGCCAGCGAGGTGGAGTACAGCGCAAAGCACAACTGGTGGTCCAGCGCCAGCCACGAGGCTGTGGGCAGGGTTGCGGTGGTGGCTGAGCGGCGAGGCATGAGCTGAATTATTGCGCGCAATTCAATTGCACACAATTTATATGGTCTTTGAAAGGGCCACCGGGTGGCCCTTTGTGGCGTCAGCCGTTGGCTTCGATCTGTTCGATCTCGGTCGTCAGCTCCAGCCAGCGTTCCTCGTTCATGCTCACTTCAGCAGCGATGTGGTTCAGCCGGCGGCCGGTTTCTGCCATCTGCGGTCCGCTCAGCCCACCTTGCACGATGCTGGCCTCCAGCTCGGCCTTTTCTGCATTCAGCTTGGCCACGCGCTGGTCGATCTGCGCCACCTCGTTGCGCATCGGACGGGTGCGGGCCGAGAGTTGCTGGCGCGCCTGTGACGAAGCCTTGCGGTCTTCGCGCTTGACGATGGGTGCGGCGGGCGCAGCCACAGCCGGCGCCGTGTTTGCAGTTGGCGCCGCTGCCTCGGGCGCAGGGGCCGGAGCCGTCGCCTTGGCACCCTTGCCCGACATCGCGCGCTGGGCCTCGCGGCTGCGCTCCAGCAGCCAGCGCTGGTAGTCGTCGAGGTCGCCGTCAAAGGGCTTCACCACGCCGTCGGCCACCATCCAGAACTCATCGCACACCTCACGCAGCAGGGCGCGGTCATGGCTGACGAGCATCACGGTGCCTTCAAACTCGTTCAGCGCCATCGACAGCGCCTCGCGGGTCTGCAGATCCAGGTGGTTGGTAGGTTCGTCCAGCAGCAGCAGGTTGGGGCGTTGCCACACCAGCGTGCCCAGCACCAGGCGGGCCTTTTCGCCGCCCGACAGCGTGCCGATGGTCTGGTGGACCATGTCACCCACGAAACGGAACTGGCCGAGGAAATCGCGCAGTTCCTGCTCGCGCGCATTGATGCCCAGCGTCTTGGCCATGCGCACCATGTGCTGCAGCGGCGTGTCGTCGGCGTGCAGCACGTCCATTTCCTGCTGCGCGAAGTAGCCGATGGCCAGGCCCTTGCCTTCCACCATCTGACCCGCCAGCGCCGGGTGGGCATGGGCGATCGTCTTGACGACCGTGGACTTGCCCTGGCCGTTGGCACCCAGCACGCCGATGCGCTGGCCAGCCAGTACGGTGCGGTTGATGTCGTGCACGATGGCCTTGTCGCTGCCGTCGGCGTTGCCGCCCACATAGCCGCAGACCACGTCGGTCATCGCCAGCATCGGGTCGGGCAGGTTCAGCGGCTCGCGGAACTCGAAGCTGAAGTCGGCCGCGGTGAGCACCGGGGCCAGCTTCTCCATGCGCTCCAGCGCCTTGACGCGGCTCTGCGCCTGCTTGGCCTTGCTGGCCTTGGCCTTGAAGCGGTCAATGAATTTCTGCAGGTGCGCCACGCGTTCCTGCTGCTTGTTGAACGCTGCCGTCTGCTGCGACATGCGCTCCGCGCGCATCTCTTCGAAGGTCGTGTAGTTGCCGCCGTAGCGCGTCAGCTTCGCTTCTTCTAGGTGGAGCGTGACAGTGGTGATGGCGTCCAGGAATTCGCGGTCGTGGCTGATCATCAGCAAGGTGCCCGCGTAACGCTTGAGCCAGCCTTCCAGCCACACCAGCGCGTCCAGGTCCAAGTGGTTGGTCGGCTCGTCGAGCAGCATCAAATCAGACGGGCACATCAGCGCGCGGGCCAGCTGCAGGCGCATGCGCCAGCCGCCCGAGAAGCTGTTCACCGGCGCGTCGAGCTGGTCGGTCCGGAAGCCCAGGCCCATCAGCAGGGTCTGCGCACGGGCGCGGGCGTCAAAAGCGCCAGCTTCTTCCAGCTGCATGTAGGCGTGGGCCATGGCCTCGCCGTCATCGGCGGCTTCGGCAGCGCGCAGGGCAGCTTCGGCTTCCATCAAAGGCAGGTCGCCCTGCAGCACGAATTCGGTGGCCGGGTCGTCGGTTTCGGGCATGTGCTGGGCCACTTCGCCCATGCGCCAGCGCGCCGGGATTTCGAAGTCGCCGGCATCGGCGCCCAGGCGGCCAGCCAGCAAGGCGAAGAGGCTGGATTTGCCCGCACCGTTGCGGCCCACCAGACCAATCTTTTCACCGGGATTCAGGGTGACGGACGCGTTGTCCAGCACCACTTTGACGCCGCGGCGCAGCGTCACATTGCGAAGAGTAATCATCAGAAATCCGTCAGAAGGAGCTGCTGGCCAACCAGGCGTTCAGGGCGTCGCGGGCGATCAGAAGCACCTGATCGTCACCCGCGCTGGTGGGCAGCCACACCACGTCGAGGCCAGGGAAGGCGGCCTCGAAAAATTCACGTTCATGGCCGATCTCCAGGACCAGCACCGCATGCTCGCGCATGAAGGCCGGTGCTTGCCTGAGCATCGGGCGAATGAAATCCATGCCGTCACTGCCGCCGGCGAAGTTGCCACTGAGTGCCAGTTCAGGCTCGGCCTTGAACTCCGGTGGCAGCTCGGCCATCGAGGTGGCGTTCACATAGGGCGGGTTGCAGAGGATCAGGTCGAACTGCCGGCCGGCCACGGCCGACAGACCATCGCCCTGGCACAGCTGCACACGCCCTTGCAGCGCGTGGCGCGTCACGTTCAGTTGTGCCACGGCCAGTGCATCGGCGCTCAAGTCAGCACCGGTCACGGCCACATCTGGCCAGGCCATCGCGCTCAGCACGGCCAGGCTGCCGTTGCCGGTGCACAGGTCCAGCACCTCGGTGGTGTGCGGGCCCAGCCAGGTGTCGATGGTACCTTCCGCCAGGCATTCGGCAATCAGCGAGCGCGGCACGATCACGCGCTCATCGACCGTGAAGGGCACGCCCTGCAGCCAGGCTTCGCCCGTCAGGTAAGCGGCGGGCCGGCGGCTGCTGATGCGCTCTGACACCAGCGCTTCGGCGCACTGCAGATCGGCAGCGGGCACATCCAGCTCGGCCACGTCGTCGATGGCGTCCAGCGGATGGCCGAGCGCCCACAGCACCAGCCACGCGGCTTCGTCAAAAGCGTTGAGCGTGCCGTGCCCAAACGAAACGCCCGCCTCGGTCAGGCGGGCGCTGCTGCGCTCGATGAGTTCAATGACCGTCATGCGAGGAGTTGTTCCAGGGTGCGTCGGTAGATGTTCTTCAACGGTTCGATGGCACTGACGGCCACGTGTTCGTCGATCTTGTGGATGGTGGCGTTGACCGGGCCGAACTCGACCACCTGCGCACAGGCCTTGGCGATGAAGCGTCCGTCCGACGTGCCGCCCGTGGTCGACAGCTGGGTCGTCAGGCCGGTCTCGGCCTGGATGGCGGCTTGCACCGCATTCACCAGCGTGCCCACCGGGGTCAGGAAGGGCTCGCCGCCCAGCGTCCAGTCGATGCGCCACTGCAGTTGATGGCGGTCCAGCACGCGGGCCACGCGGGTCTTCAGCTCGGCCGGCTTCGACGCCGTGGAGAAGCGGAAGTTGAAGTCCACCACCAGCTCGCCCGGGATGACGTTGGTTGCGCCCGTGCCGGCGTGGATGTTCGACATCTGCCAGGTGGTGGGCGGGAAGTACTCGTTGCCCTCGTCCCAGGTTTCAGCGGCCAGCTCCGCCATGGCCGGTGCGGCCAGGTGGATGGGGTTGCGTGCCAGCTGCGGATAGGCCACATGACCCTGCACACCGGTGATGGTGAGCTTGCCCGAGAGCGAGCCGCGCCGACCGTTCTTGATCATGTCGCCGAGGTGGTCGACCGAGGTGGGTTCGCCGACGATGCAGCAATCCAGCGCTTCGCCGCGGGCCTGCAAGGCCTGCACCACCTTCACGGTGCCGTCCACCGACGGGCCTTCCTCGTCGCTGGTCAGCAGGAACGCGACGCGGCCGGCGTGGTCAGGATGGGCCTGCACGAATTCTTCAGCCGCCACCACCATGGCCGCCACCGAGGTCTTCATGTCTGCCGCACCGCGACCGAACAGCTTGCCGTCGCGGTAGCTGGGCACGAAGGGGTCGCTGGCCCACTGTGCCAATGGGCCGGTAGGCACCACATCGGTGTGGCCGGCAAACACCATCGTCGGGCCCGGGCGGCTGCCGGTGTGCACGGCCCACAGGTTGCTGACCCGGAAGGTGTCCGGCCCGAAAGGCATGTGCTCAATGGCGAAGCCGTGGGCCGCGAGGCGGTCGGCGATCAGGGCCTGGCAGCCGCGGTCGTCGGGGGTGACCGACGGGCGGGCGATCAGGTCTTCGAGCAGGCGAATCGTTTCAGACATGCGGGCAATTCAACGGACAGGGGCGGTATGCCGGCAAGGTCAGCGCGTGCGGGCGCTGATGATGGACGCGGGGCGGGGCGTTTCGGGCATCACGTCGAGCGTGATTTCGGTGAACGACGGGCTGTCGGGCTCCGGCTTCGGCGGCGTCACGCGCGACATCGGCGCGGTGTCGTTCTGCAGGCGCCACAGCAGGTTGGTTGGCGAGTCGGCATGGGTTAGGCCCTCTTCGCGGGTAACCAGGCCTTCGTTGATCATCCGGGCGATTTCCTGCTCGAAGGTCTGCGAGCCTTCGGCCAGGGAGCGCTCCATGGCTTCACGCACGCTGGAGAAATCACCGCTCTCGATCATCTCGGACACCAGCTTGGTGTTCATCAGCACTTCCACCGCCGGGATGCGGCCGCCCGCGTTGGCACGCAGCAGGCGCTGCGACACCACGGCCTTGAGTGCAGCAGACAAGTCGGCCAGCAGGGCTGGGCGGGCTTCCGGCGTGTAGAAGGACAGGATCCGGCCGAGCGCGTGGTAGCTGTTGTTGGCGTGCAGGGTGGCCAGCACCAGGTGGCCCGACAGCGCATACGAGATCGTCTGCGTCATGGTTTCACGATCGCGGATTTCGCCGATCATGATGCAGTCAGGCGCCTGGCGAAGCGCGTTGCGCAGGCCCACATGCAGGCTCGCGGTGTCGCGGCCCACCTCGCGCTGGTTGACGATCGAGCGCTTGTTGGTGAACAGGAATTCGATCGGGTCTTCGATGGTCAGGATGTGGCCGGACACATGCTGGTTGCGCCACTCCAGCATCGACGCCATCGTGGTGCTCTTGCCGGTGCCGGTGGCGCCCACCATCAAGATCAGGCCGCGCTTTTCCAGCACCATCGTCGCCAGGCCTGCAGGAAGCTGGAGCGAGTCGATGCTCGGTATGCGCACCGGGATGCAGCGGATGACCGCGGCCACCGTGTTGCGCTGCTTGAACGCCGACAAGCGGAAGCTGCCAACCTTGGGCACGCCCAGGCCGATGTTCAACTCGCCCTTCTGGTCCAGCTCTTCCAGCTGCAGGGGCGTGAGCACCTCGCTCAGCATGGCCCGCGGCTCGGCCGGCGACAGCACGTGGTCGGTCACCGGCACGAGCTGGCCGTTGATCTTCAGCTGTGCCTGTGCATTGGCCGAGAGGTACAGGTCGGACGCGGCCTTGTCGGCCATCAGCCGAAGCAGGCGTTCCATGTTGATCGTGGTCATGCGTTCACTCCCGGGCAGCAAGGGGGCCGGCGCCAGGGGTGGCGGCGCCGGCATTCAGCACATCAGTCGCGCAGCAGCTCGTTGATGCTGGTCTTCGAGCGCGTCTGTGCATCGACGCGCTTCACGATGATGGCGGCGTACATGCTGTAGGCCTGGCCATTGGCCGCGGTCTTGGGCAGGTTGCCGCTGACGACCACCGAGCCGCTCGGCACGCGGCCGTAGGTGATCTCGCCGGTTTCGCGGTTGAAGATCGGGGTGCTCTGGCCGAGGTACACGCCCATGCCCAGCACCGAGTTCTCTTCAACGATCACGCCTTCGACCACTTCCGAGCGGGCGCCGATGAAGCAGTTGTCTTCGATGATGGTCGGGTTGGCCTGCAGCGGCTCCAGCACGCCGCCGATGCCCACGCCACCGCTCAGGTGCACATGCTTGCCGATCTGGGCGCAAGAGCCGACGGTGGCCCAGGTGTCGACCATCGTGCCTTCGTCGACATAGGCGCCGATGTTCACGTAGGAGGGCATCAGCACCACGCCCTTGGCGATGTAGCTGCCGCGGCGGGCCACGGCGGGCGGCACCACGCGCACACCTGCGGCGGCCACGTCGGCTTCGTTCATGTGCGAGAACTTGGTGTCGACCTTGTCGAAGAAGGTCAGGTCGCCCGAGCGCATCACCTTGTTGTCGTTCAGGCGGAAGCTCAGCAGCACGGCCTTCTTGATCCACTGGTGCACGGTCCACTGGCCCACGGCTTCGCGGGTGGCGACGCGCAGACGGCCGGCGTTCAGGTCGGCGATCACGCTGTTGACCGCGTCGCGCACTTCACCGTGGGTGCTGGCGTTGATGGTGGTGCGCTGCTCCCAGGCGGCGTCGATGAGGGTTTGCAGTTGTTGGGTCATGGTGATCTCTGGCGGGTCAAATCAGGTGGAAAAGGGGTGTGCGCTCAACGGGCGCCGGGCTGGTAGCCGCGCGTGAAGTCGACGATGCGCTGGGCCGCTTCGCGGCATTCGGCCTGTTGGGCCACCAGCGCCATGCGGATGCGCCCGGCACCGGGGTTGATGCCATGGGCGGAGCGGGCCAGCAAGCTGCCCGGCAACACGGCCACATTGTATTGAGCGAGCAGTTTCAGGGCGAAGTCGACGTCATCGCCGCCGGGCACGCCGGCCCAGAGGTAGAAGCCGGCGTCCGGCAGCTGCACATCCAGCACCTCGGCCAGCAGCGGCGTGACGGCCGCGAACTTGGCGCGGTACTCGGCGCGGTTGGCCACCACATGGGCCTCGTCGTTCCAGGCGGCGATGCTGGCCAGCTGGATCGTCTTGCTCATGGCGCTGCCGTGGTAGGTGCGGTAGAGCAGAAAGGCCTTCATCACGGCGGCGTCGCCAGCCACGAAGCCCGAGCGCATACCCGGCACATTGCTGCGCTTGGACAGGCTGGAGAGCATCACGAGGTTCTTGAAGTCGCTGCGGCCCAGGGCCTTGGCGGCCTGCAGCGCGCCCAGCGGCGCTTCTTCGCGGAAATAGATTTCCGAGTAGCACTCGTCGCTGGCGATCACGAAGCCGTGGCGGTCAGACAGCTCGAACAGCGTCTGCCATTCCGACAGCGGCATCACGGCGCCCGTGGGGTTGCCCGGCGAGCAGGCGAACACCAGGCGCGTGCGGGCCCAGGTGGCCTCGTCGATCTGCCCCCAGTCGCAGGCGAAGTTGCGGGCCGGGTCGCTGTTGGCGAAAACCGGCGTGGCGCCGCCCAGCAGGGCCGCACCTTCGTAGATCTGATAGAACGGATTCGGGCAGACCACCACGGCCTGGGTGTCTGCCGGGTCGAGCACGGCCTGCGCCAGCGAGAACAAGGCCTCGCGGGAGCCGTTCACCGGCAGGATCTGCGTCTTCGCGTCAAGCGCCACGTCGTAGCGGCGCTGCAGCCAGGCTGCGATGGATTCGCGCAGCGCGGGCTCACCGGCGGTGGCCGGGTAGTTCGAGAGGCCCGACAAGCCGTTGCACAGGGCTTCTTCCACCAGGGCCGGCGCCGGATGGCGCGGCTCGCCAATGCCCAGGCTGATCGGCGTCAGGGCCGGGTTCGGCACCACGTCGCGGGTCAACTCACGCAGGCGTTCAAACGGATAGGGGTGCAGCTTGCCGAGCAGGGGATTCATGCGCTGGATTATCGGGTGAGTGGCCTCAGGGGCGCTGGGGGCTGTGCGGTGTGTTGCGACTGCTCACAAGCGCGGCTTCAAGGGGCTGAGCGGCGCGTCAGACGCGCCCGCGCCGGGTGGTGTGGCTTCACAGTTTGCCGACGCAGCCGGGTGCGCCGCATTGGCAGGTGAGTCGGCCTTCATGGTGGGTTTCACCGTAGTTCACGGTGATTTCTTCTTCAGGTTCGATGGCGCGCAGGGAGTAGAACTCGATGCGGCCTTCCTGGATCCGCAGCTCGCCGTTGGGCTTGCAGCTGTGGTTGGTGAAGCGCATCGGGTCGGTGGATTTCGCCAGATCGATGGCCTTCCTGGACGAGATCTCCACGATCATGATGCGCTCCAGCGTGGCCGCCCGACGCCGGGCTTCCGCGATGGTGATGCTCTCGCCGCGCACCTCGCCGATCTTCTGCCAGCGGGGCACGGGCTCCAGGGCGAAGACGCCAAAGCCGTCGATCGGGCTGCGTCGCACAGCCACATCGAACTTCTGGTAACTCGGCCGGACGTACAGCGCCCCCATGTCGCTGGTCAGCGCAGGCCGCTGGCGAACGGCAGTTGCGGCGCAGGCACCACGCTGTCGCCCTTCCAGCCCTTCTTGCGGTGCTCGGCGATCACGTTGGTGTAGATGCCGCCGCGCACGTACCAGCGTGCGGTGATGCGGGCATAACGCGGGCGGGTGACTTCGACGATCTTGCTCAGGATGTCGTTGGTCACCTTCTCGTGGAAGGCGCCTTCGTCACGGAAGCTCCACATGTACATCTTCAGGCTCTTCAGCTCGACGCAGAACTCGTCGGCAACCATGTCGATGGTGAAGTGCGCGAAGTCCGGTTGGCCGGTCAGCGGGCAATGGCAGGTGAACTCCGGGATCTGGAACTGGATCACGTAATCACGGTCGGGCGACGGGTTGGGGAACGCGTGCAGTTCCTTGCTCGGTGCGCTCGGCGGGTTCACCGGCATGTCCCGCTGCTTGGGCGCCAGCTTGGCGGGCGCCTTCTTGGCAGTGGCGGTGGTCGTCTTGGTGACAGTCTTGGGGGCGGCAGGAGTGCGGGCCATGGCTGAAATTGGATTTCGCGCAACCCGGACGGGTTGCTGCGGGGTCGATGGGGCGAACAGGCTGCTGCACCAGCCCGACGACGAAGCGGCCGATGATATCATCGCGCACGATCGGGCCCCTGTCTGGGGGTCTAAATAACCAAATAAATCAACGACTTAGGACGGCTCCAGGGCCCGTTCGCGGGGCTTTGCCCGGCGCCCGGTTCCCGCGTGACCGGCCTTGTTCCATGCGGCTCAACCAGATCAAGCTTTCCGGCTTCAAGTCCTTCGCTGAGCCCACCACCTTCCAGCTGCCCGGGCAGCGCGTGGGCGTGGTGGGGCCGAATGGCTGCGGCAAGTCCAACATCATGGACGCCGTGCGCTGGGTGCTGGGCGAGTCCAAGGCCAGTGAGCTGCGTGGCGAATCCATGCAGGACGTCATCTTCAATGGCTCCGGCAACCGCAAGCCGGCCAGTCGCGCCAGTGTCGAACTGGTGTTCAGCAATGAAGACGGCCGCGCAGGTGGCTCGTGGAACCAGTACGCCGAGATCGCCGTGAAGCGCGTGCTGACGCGTGACGGCACGAGCAGCTACTTCATCAACAACCAGCCGGTGCGTCGCCGTGACGTGCAGGACGTGTTTCTCGGCACCGGCCTCGGGCCGCGCGCCTACGCCATCATTGGCCAGGGCACGATCAGCCGCATCATTGAATCGAAGCCGGAAGAGCTGCGCCTGTTTTTGGAAGAAGCGGCGGGTGTGTCGAAGTACAAGGAGCGGCGCCGGGAAACCGAGCTGCGCCTGCGCGACACCCGCGAGAACCTCACCCGGGTGGAAGACATCCTGCGTGAGCTGAACGCCAACCTCGAGAAGCTGGAGCGGCAGGCCGAGGTGGCCAGCCAGTACCGGAACCTGCAGGCCAGCGGCACCTTGAAGCTGCACCAGCTGTGGTTCCTCAAGCACCGCGACGCCACCACCGAGGAAGAGCGGGTTCGCCTGGCCACCCTCGAAGCCACCAATGCGCTGGAAGGCCGGCTGGCCGAGCTGCGCCATGTGGAGGCCGAGCTTGAAACCGTGCGCCAGGCGCACTACGAGGCGTCTGACGCGCTGCACCTGCGCCAGGGCGACCTGGCCCAGGCCTCGCTGGAGGTGAGCCGCCTGGAAGAGCGCATCCGCTACGTGGTGGAAGGCCGGCAGCGCGCCGAAGCGCGCCTCGCCGAGCTGAAGACGCAGAGCGAGCAATGGGCTGAGCGGCAGTTTGGCGCCGAGGCCGAACTCGAGACCATCGCCGAGCAGATGGCAGCGGCCGAAGAGCAGGCGGAAATCCTTGCGGCGCAGGCGGAAGAAGAAGCCGGCGCCGGGCCGCAGCATGAAGACGCCGTGCGCGCCGCACAGGCCACGGCCAATGCGCAGCGCGCGCTGGTGGCGCAGGTGCAGCAGCAGATCCAGGTGCTGGCGGCCGAGAGCCGCAACATCGAGGAGCAGACCCGCGCCCTGCGCACCCGGCGTGAACGCCTGGCGGCCGAGCGGCAGAACCTGAGCGCGCCGGACACGGAACGCCTCGAATCGCTGCGCGAAGAAAGTGCGATGGCGGACGAGGCGAATGCCGAAGCCGAAGCGCGCCTGCAAGACCTGGGCGAAGAGGTGCCGCAGCTGGATGAGCAGCGCCGCACCCAGCAAGACACCGTCAACCGCGAATCTGCCCGGCAGGCCGACCTGACCGCGCGCCTGGACGCCCTGCGCGCGCTGCAGGAAAAGGTGCAGACCGAAGGCAAGCTCAAGCCGTGGCTGGCCAAGCACGGCCTCGATGGCCTGCAGGGCCTGTGGACCAAGATCCACATCGAAGCGGGCTGGGAAGTGGCGCTGGAATCAGCGCTGCGTGAGCGCATGAACGCGCTGGCCGTGGGCCGCCTGGACATCGTGCGGGCCTTTGCAGCGGATGCACCACCCGCCAAGCTGGCGTTTTATTCGCCACCCGGCGCGGCCACGCCCAGCACGCACCACACGCTGGCGCGGCTGTCTGATTTGCTGCGCATCACCGACGGCGGGCTGAATGCCTTGCTGGGGGATTGGCTCGAGGGCGTCTACACGGCAGCCAATCTCGAAGCAGCCCTGGCGCAACGCGCGCAGCTGGCGCACGGCGAGGTCATCATGACCCCCGAAGGTCATGCAGTCTCCCAGTTCGCTGTCAGCTTCTACGCGCCTGATTCCGAGCAGGCAGGCATGCTGGCCCGCGCACAAGATATCGAGCGTCTCGGTCGCGAATCGAAGGCCCAGGCGCTGCTGACCGACGAGGCCCGCACGGCGCTGGTGCGTCTGGAAGCGGCCTACACCGAAGCCTCCCAGCGCCTGGCCGTGGCCCGGCGCGAGGCCGGCGATGCCCAAACCCGCGCCCACCAGCTGCAGGTGCAGCTGCTGCAGCTGAGCCAGCAGGCGCAAGCCGCCGCCAGCCGCCGCGGGCAGCTTGAAGATGAACTGGCTGAAATCGATGGCCAGATGGAAGAGCTGGCCGAGCGCCGCATGACGGGTGAAGCCCGTTTTGAAGAACTCGACCTTCAGCTGGCCGACACCCAGGAGCGCCACGCCGACCTGGAAGAGGCCGTTATCCAGGCCGAGCGCAAGCTGGCAGGTGCCCGCGAGCAGCTGCGCGCGCTGGAGCGCCAGGCCCAGGAATCGCAATTCCAGGCGCGTGCGCTGGCCGCCCGTCGTGGTGAGTTGCAGCGCGCGATTGAAACCGCCTCGCAGCAGGTGCGCGCCAATGCGCAGGTGGGCGAACAACTGCAGCTGGAACTCGGCACCTTCAACGACCAGGCCGCGCAGGCGGGCCTGCAGGATGCGCTGGCGCTGAAGGTGGAGAAGGAACAGGCCCTGGCCGCCACCCGCAGCCACTACGACGGCCTGAGCGCGCAATTGCGGGCAGCGGATGAGCAACGGCTGGGCTTCGAGCGCAGCCTCGAGCCCCTGCGTGAGCGCATCACCAAGCTGCAACTCGAACAGCAAGCCGCCACGCTGGGCGGTGCGCAATACCTTGAGCAGCTCACAGCGGCTGAAGTCGACCTCGAAGCGCTGGGCAAGAGCATCGAAGAAGGCAGCGTCAAGCTCTGGGGTCTGCAGGGTGAGATCGACCGCATCAACCGCGAGATCGCTGCGCTGGGCGCGGTGAACCTGGCCGCGCTGGACGAGCTGACCTCGGCCCGTGAGCGCAAGGTGTTCCTCGATGCCCAGAATGCCGACCTGACCGACGCCATCAACACGCTGGAAGGCGCGATCCACAAGATCGACCTGGAAACCCGCGACCTGCTGATGACCACGTTCAACCAGGTCAACGAAGGCTTCGGTCGCATGTTCCCGACGCTGTTCGGCGGCGGGCAGGCCCGCTTGACCATGGTGGGCGACGAGGTGCTGGATGCCGGCGTGCAGGTGATGGCGCAGCCGCCGGGCAAGAAGAACTCGACCATCCACCTGCTCTCGGGCGGCGAAAAGGCGCTGACCGCCATCGCGCTGGTGTTCGCGATCTTCCTGCTGAACCCGGCGCCGTTCTGCCTGCTGGACGAGGTGGACGCGCCGCTGGACGACGCCAACACCGAGCGTTACGCGAACCTCGTGGCCGAGATGTCCAAGGGCACACAGTTCCTGTTCATCTCGCACAACAAGATCGCCATGGAAATGGCCCAGCAGCTGATCGGCGTGACCATGCAGGAACAGGGTGTCTCGCGCATCGTGGCCGTCGACATGGAAGCCGCGGTCAGCATGGTGGAGGGCGGTTGAGCGCGCCACCTGGCGCGGCAACGGCTCCAACAGGAATTCAAGGAATGGGACGCTCTCGATGACGTTGACGGTGGCATTGGCGATGCTGGCAGGCGTGGTGCTGCTGGTGGTGGTGGTACATGGCGCCTGGACTTCGCGCCGGGCGGCGCCACGTCAGGCGCAGGTTGAATCGGGCGCAACGGGTGGTCGGGTCGAGCCCGTGCTGGGCGGCGAAGCCGGCCAGTCGGATGTGGCCGAAGCAGTGGCTGCGGCGGCCGAGTTGCCTCGCAACCCTGCCGTGGTGCGCAGATCGGCCCGCATCGATGCGTTGATCGACGCCATTGCCACGCTGTCCATCGACGCGCCGGTGAGTGGTGAGCTGGCCCTGCAGCACCTGCCGCCCAGCCGCCGTGCCGGTGGCAAGCCCTTCCACATCGAAGGCCTCAACACCGACAGCGGTGAGTGGGAAGTGCCGCGCGCCGGCCAGCGCTACGGTGAGTTCCAGGCCGGTCTGCAGATGGCCAACCGACTGGGCGCACTGAACGAAATCGAATACTCCGAATTTGTCCAGAAGATCCAGGCCTTTGCCGACGCGCTGGGTGCAGCGCCTGACTTCCCCGACATGCTCGACATCGTCGCGCGGGCCCGTGAACTGGACGGCTTTGCGAGCCAGCACGACGCGCAGCTGACGTCGCTGTTGCGCGCCAACTCCATCGCCTGGAGCGTGGGCTACCTGCAGCAATGCGCCGGTCGCCATGGCTTTGTGCCGGGCGCCGTGCCGGGCCGCCTGGTGCTGACCTCGAACGAGGAAGGCGCGCCGCCGATGCTGGTGCTGGCCTTTGACCACCAGGCCGCATTGGCCGACGACCCCGGCCATGCCGCGCTGCGCGAATTGACGCTGAGCCTGGACGTGCCGCAGACGCCGGAATCGGCCGAGCCGTTCGCCGCATGGCAGGAATGCGCCCGTCGCCTGGCGGATGACCTCGACGCAACGCTGGTGGACGACCAGGGCCAGCCCATCACGCTGCATGCCTTTGCGGCCATCGGCCAGGAGTTGCAGCGCCTTTACCGTGCGCTGGAATCGCGCGATCTGACGGCGGGCAGCCTGGCGGCGCGCCGCCTGTTCAGCTGAAGGCGGTGCGGGCGTGGAACTGGGCACCAGCTTGCTGTTGATTGCCTCGCTGATCGCGACGGCGGCCTTTTTCTCGGCCGCTGAAATTTCCATGGCGGCCGCCCGGCGCCTCAAACTCACGCAACTGGCGGATGAGGGCGACGCCCGCGCGGCCCAGGTGCTGGCCGTGCAGGACGCACCGGGCCACTATTTCACCGTCGTGCAGATCGGCCTCAACATGGTCGCCATCCTGGGCGGCATCGTGGGTGAAGGCGCACTGACGCCGTTTTTTGCGCAGGCACTCGGCTGGGTGATGACCCCCGAGCGCGCCCAGACCTTCGGCTTTGCCTCTTCGTTCCTGACCATCACGGCCCTGTTCATCGTGCTGGCAGATCTGGTGCCGCGCCGACTGGGCATGAATGACCCGGAACGGCTGGCCATGCTCACGGTCGGGCCGATGCTCTGGCTCACCGCCTTGCTCAAGCCACTGGTGTGGCTCTTCAACGGCCTGACGGATGCGCTGTCGAAGTTGCTGGGCCTGCCCGCGCAGCGCGATGACCGCATCACCCACCACGATATTCTTGCCTTGACCGAGGCCGGTGCGCAGGCTGGCGTGGTGGCCTCGGCCGAGCAGCAGGTCATCGAGAACGTCTTCGAGCTTGATACCCGCAAGGTTGAAAGTGCGATGACCACGCGTGAGCGGGTGGTGTACCTCCTGCTTGACGACGACGAAGCCCTGATCCGCACCCGCGTGGCGCAAGACCCGCATTCCACCTACCTGGTGTGTGATGGCGGTATCGATCAGGTGCTGGGTTATGTGGACGCGACCGATCTGTTCCAGCGCTTCCTGCGTGAAGAGCCGCTGACGCTGCGTGACACCTCGGGCGGGCAGCTCATCCACAAGGTGCTGATCGTGCCCGACCGGCTGACGCTGGCCGAGATGCTGACCCAGTTCCGCCAGGCCCATGAAGACTTTGCAGTCATCGTCAACGAATACAGCCTGGTGGTGGGTGTCATCACGCTGAACGACGTGATGAGCACGGTGATGGGCAGCATGGTGGCCTCGCACGACGAAGAGCAGATCGTGCGCCGCGATGACGGCTCCTGGCTGGCCGACGGCATCACGCCGATCCCTGACCTGCAACGTGCGCTCGGCATCGACACCTGGCCGCAAGCCGGCCAGTACGACACGCTCGCCGGCTTCCTCATGGTGATGCTGCGCCGCATTCCGAAGCGCACCGACGTGGTGATGCTGGAAGGCTGGCGCTTCGAGGTGGTGGACGTGGACAGCCACCGGGTCGACCAGGTGATGATCGTGCGCGTGCCAGAGGCGGCCGCCTGACGTCTTTCCCGGGTGTCTGTGCGCACCGCTGCCTGCTTTGGGCGTCAAGGTGCCTCGACCTAGGGGGACGCTGGCCAAATGGGCGCAAATCAGCCCCAAACCCCGCCAGAACCCACCCCCTAGGTTCGACTTGAGTGCTTACAAATCAACACCGTGCGCTACAGAATCAGTTCACACCGCCAGCTTCCATGAGAAGTGAAAGAGCGGTGGATCTGTCAACAAGCACACGGAGTTTAGGCATGAAGCGTTCGATTTTTGCTGCAGTTCTGGCTGGTCTTTCCCTTGCTGGTGCCACCGCACATGCGGGCACCTTTCCGAAGGACATCTACCTGCTGAGCCCGGACACGGGTGGTTATTTCTGCGATTACTTCAAGAGCGTCAAGGTTGACAAGGCCACCGGCGCGCTGACCGGCGAGCTCGATGCCAAGTCCTACTGCGGCCTGTCGAAGGCAGCTGCTTCGGGCGCCGTTGGCAAGATCAAGCCTGCCGGCGACGCTGCTTTCCTGATCAGCGACTACAACCTCGCTTACGGCGACTCGGGCATCCCGGTGGTGTACGTGGTCCTGCTGGCCACCGGTACCTACGAGTTGAAGTTGTATGACGGCACCGTGGCACTGGCTGGCCAATGGACTGGCACGGCACCGGCGGCTTCGCTCGCTGGCAGCATGAAGCCTGCCCTGGCGCGCTGATCTGCGCTCGGGGCGGCCGACAGCGCGGGCCTTTCGGGCCCTCGAGGCTGCAGTCCCACCGCACCAAGGCCACCCCCGGGTGGCCTTTTTCATTGGTTCGGCGTTGGGCGCTGCGTACACTTCAGGCATGCCCCTGAATTTTGATGAAGCTGCCGCGCAGGCAGCGGCGTTGCGCACGGAGTTGCACCTTCATGCGCACCGGTACTACGTGCTCGATGAGCCCACCATTCCAGACGCCGAGTACGACCGCCTGTTCCAGACGCTGCAGGCCCTGGAAAACGCGCACCCGGCGCTGCGTACGCCGGATTCGCCTACCCAGCGGGTGCTGGGTACGCTGCTGGACGGTTTCACGCCTGTGGTCCATGCCGTGCCCATGCTCAGCATCCGCACGGAAACCGACACCACCTCAGCTGGCGCCGAGGCGTTCGACCAGCGCGTGCGCCGCGAACTGGCGTTGACCGAAACAGACGCGCCGGTCAGCTACGCCGCCGAGCTGAAGTTTGATGGTTTGGCCATCAACCTGCGCTATGAAGACGGCGTGCTCGTGCGGGCCGCCACCCGGGGTGATGGTGAATCTGGCGAAGACGTGACCCAGAACATCCGCACCATCGGGCAGATCCCCTTGCGCCTGCATACCGAAGCCGCGCCACCCGTGGTGGAAGTGCGCGGCGAGGTCTACATGCGGCGTGATGACTTCGAGGCACTGAACGAGCGCCAGCGCCAACTGATTGCCGCAGGCGCGAAGAACGAAAAGACCTTCGTCAATCCGCGCAACGCCGCCGCTGGCGCCGTGCGGCAACTGGACCCGGCCATCGCCGCCCGCCGCCCCTTGAGCTTCTTCGCCTACGGGCTGGGTGAGGTGCAAGGCTGGGACATTCCGGGCACCCACAGCGGCTTGCTGGATGCGCTCAAGGCCTGGGGCCTGCCGGTGTGTGATGACCGCGCCGTGGTGGCTGGCGCCGCGGGCTTGTCAGCCTTCCATGAGCGCATGGGCGCCCGCCGCGACAGCCTGCCGTTTGACATCGACGGCGTGGTCTACAAGGTGGACGACCGGGGGCTGCAAGAGCGTCTGGGCTTCGTGACCCGCGAACCCCGCTGGGCGGTGGCGCACAAGTACCCGGCCCAGGAGCAAACCACCACCTTGCTCGACATCGACATCCAGGTCGGCCGCACCGGCAAGCTGACGCCGGTGGCCAAGCTGGACCCGGTGTTCGTGGGCGGCACCACGGTCAGCAACGCCACGCTGCACAACGAAGACGAAGCCCGCCGGAAGGATGTGCGCGTGGGCGACACCGTCATCGTGCGCCGTGCCGGTGACGTGATTCCGGAGGTGGTGGGCGTGGTGCTGGAGCGCCGCCCCGACACCGTGGGCGAGCCGTTTGATCTGTACAAGCGCCTGGGTGGCCAGTGCCCCGTGTGCGCCAGTCCGATCGAGCGCGAAGAGGGCGAGGCCGATTGGCGCTGCACCGGTGGGCTGACCTGCCCGGCGCAGCGCAAGCAGGCCCTGCTGCACTTCGCCAGCCGCCGCATGATGGACATCGAAGGCCTGGGCGACAAGCTCGTCGACCAGATGGTGGACGCCGGTGTCATCAAGGCGCTGCCCGACATCTACAAGCTCGGCTTTGCCAGCCTGGCCACGCTTGAGCGCATGGGCGAAAAAAGCGCACACAACCTGCTGAGCGCCATCGAGCAGAGCAAGGCCACCACCTTGGGGCGCTTCCTGTTCAGTCTGGGCATCCGGCATGTGGGAGAGGCCACCGCGAAAGACCTGGCCCGCCATTTCGGCACCATCGATCGCCTGATGGACGCCCGGGTGGAGGAACTGCTGGAAGTGAACGATGTCGGCCCGGTGGTGGCGCACAGCCTGCGCCACTTCTTTGACCAGCCGCACCACCGCGAGGTGGTGGAACAACTGCGTGCGGCCGGTGTGCACTGGCCAGACGTGGTGGGCACGGCCAGTGACGCGCCGCGCCCGCTGCTGGGCAAGACCCTGGTGCTGACCGGCACCTTGCCGGTGTTGAGCCGCGACGAGGCCAAGGCGCTCATTGAAGAGGCCGGCGGCAAGGTGAGCGGGTCGGTGTCGAAGAAGACCCACTACGTGGTGGCCGGCGAGGAAGCCGGCAGCAAGCTCGACAAGGCCCGAGACCTGGGCGTGCCGGTGCTGGACGAGGCGGGTTTGCGGGCTTTGCTGGCACCGGCCTCTGACGAATCGCCTCAGGGCACTTGAGCCGGTGCCGGTGCGGCGGGCAGCCGCAAGCTGCCTGCACCGATCACCCGGCTGCCTTCCTTCAGCTGGAAGTCGGGCTGGTCCGCGCGCAGGCGCACGGGCAAGACGCAGCGCAGCGTGGCTGGCCTGGTCTGCCCGGGGGCGATCTGGCTCTCAGGGTCCGGCAGCAGCAACACGCAGCTAACCGGGGACGCGTCGCCCGAAAACTGGACCAGCGGCCGGAAGCGATGCAGCAGGGGCTCGTCCCGACCGCTGCGCAGGCCCCTGGGCAGCAAAGTGATCATCACCGGCAGCGCACGCTCGGCTGGCAGTTCAAAGACAGTGGCTGCGGCCGGGGCACTGGCAGGTGCCTCCGCGCCGGGCGCACTGACCGCCTCTTGCCCCAGCGCTGGCAGGTGCAGGGTACATGCGCAAGCACTGATCAAGGCGACTGTTGCCCAGCCGCGCGGTGAGGGCAGGGCGCGTCGCGCTGCAACAGGTTCGACGTGCGGCAGGGGCTTGCGGAGCGTTAGCATGGCGGCTATTTTGCCGGTGTGGTGAATGGCGCTGGTCCGGTGTGCAGCTGGCCGCCTCGGTCGCCTAATCACCGCGACAGCCAGCCCAGGAGCGAAGACATGCCCGTACGCGAAATTCTGAAGATGGGCGATGCCCGCCTGTTGCAGGTGGCCCAGCCAGTGACCGAGTTCGACACCGCAGCGCTGCACGCGCTGGTGGACGATTTGCAAGACACCATGATCGCCGCCAATGGTGCAGGCCTGGCTGCGCCTCAGATCGGTGTGGATCTGCAGGTGGTGCTGTTCGGGTTCGATCGCAACGACCGGTACCCCGATGCCCCTGCCGTGCCGCGCACCGTGCTGATCAACCCGGTGATCACGCCCTTGCCGCCTGAAGGGGCCGATGCGGACCAAGCCCCACGCCTGGATGACGGCTGGGAAGGCTGTCTGTCGGTGCCCGGGCTGCGTGGTGTGGTGCCGCGATTTGCCCGCATCCACTACACCGGGGTCGATCAGTTCGGGCAGGTGATCGACCGCATCGCCGAGGGCTTCCATGCGCGGGTGGTGCAGCACGAGTGCGATCACCTCATCGGACGGTTGTATCCGACCCGCATGAAGGACCTCCGGCAACTGGGCTTCACCAGCGTGCTCTTCCCTGACCTCGACCCAAACTCCGACGATTGAACACCACTGGTTGCAGCCGCCGGTCAGCCAAACCTTGGGCTGGCGCGTTGTGCATCCAGGAGACTCACCCATGACCTTCGCATTACCTGTTGTTGCCGGCCTGATGTCCAGGGCCTTCGGGCGTTGGCATGGGGGCCTCTTGCTGTTGCTGGCCGCCTTGCTGGGCCTCAGTGCGCCCGCGCGCGCCGAGGATGACCCGCCCGGCCGGGTGGGGCGTGTGGCCGAGTTGCGCGGCACCGCCTGGGTGCAGGAGCCGGGTAGTCGCGAGTGGGACGAGTTGCTGCGCAACCGCCCCGTGACCACCGGCGACCGCCTGCGCTCTGACCGCAATGGCCGCGTGGAAGTGCGCATCGGCTCGTCCACCGTGCGCCTGGATGAAAACTCCGAGCTGGAGGTGATGCGCCTGGACGATGAGCGCATCGACCTGCTGCTGCACACCGGCAGTGCCGCACTGCGGGTGCGCCAGCCCGAGGTGGTGTTCGAAACCTCGTTGCGCACGCAGGATGGCAGTTTCCAGCCGCGCAGCCCTGGTCACTACCGGGTTGACCGGCTGGGCCGCGGCACTTTCGTGAACGTGCTGTCGGGCGAGCTGCAGTTTGACGGCCGCGACAGCGCCTTGCCGCTGAAGGCAGGCCAACGGGCCGAGCTGTGGACGGCGCCCGAAGATGGCGCCACGCATTACACCTGGGTGGGATTGCCCGCCGATGAGTTTGACCGCTGGGTGCGCGCCGATGACGCGCGCGACGACCAGCGGATGGCCCAGCAGCGCCGCTATGTCTCGCCCGAGATGACCGGCATGGAAGACCTCGACGGCCGGGGCCGCTGGGAGACGCACCCGGAATACGGCCCGGTGTGGTCGCCGGCCCAGGTCGCCGTGGGTTGGGCCCCGTATCGCTACGGCCATTGGGCCTGGGTGCGTCCGTGGGGCTGGACCTGGATCGACGATGCGCCCTGGGGCTTTGCGCCGTTCCACTACGGCCGCTGGGTGTTCTGGAGCAACCGCTGGTGCTGGACCCCGGGCCGATATGTGCACCGCCCGGTGTATGCGCCGGCGCTGGTGGGCTGGGTGGGCTCGCCCGGTGTGAGCGTGTCGATCTCCATCGGCAACCGTCCTGGCGGCAACATCGGCTGGGTGCCGCTGGGCCCGCGGGAGGTTTATCACCCGCACTACCGCGTGTCGCCGCGCTATGAGAACAACCTGAATGGCTACCCGGGCACCGTGCCGCGCTACCGGCCTGACCCCGGCCAGCCGGTGCAGTACGTGAACCGCGGCGCGCCTGGTGGCGTGACGGTGGTGGGGGCGGACACCCTTGGCCAGCGCCGCACCATCATGCCGGTGCCCGTGCCGCGCTCGAATGAGCGTGAAGAGTGGCGCAGCGTGGTGCCGCCGCAGCCGACCGGCGGCGTAGATCGTGGTGGTGATCGTGGTGGACGTGAGCCGGGTCCTCGTCCGGTGACGCCGGGCTTCCAGGGTGGTGGTGCCGGGCAGATGCCGTCGCAGCCGGGCATGCAGCCGGGCATGCAGCCGGGCATGCAACCCGGCGTGCCGGCGACATCGCCAGCCGCAGCCGCCGCAGCGGCCGCACAGCAGGCGCCTTGGTCGCGGGGCGCCGGTGAGCAACGTGATGACCGCTTCGAGCGCGGTGATCGGGTGGAGCGTGGCAACTCGGGCCGGCCGGTGCAGGTGATGCCGGCGGTGCAGCCGCAGGTGCAGTCACAGCCGCAATTCCCGTTGCAACCGCAGGCGCAACCGCAGCCTCAACCGCAAGCGCCGGTACAAGCTGCCCCGACCGCCCCCTGGCGTGGTCGCGACGGTTTTGGTGATGGCTCGGCCGCGCCACGGCCGGAGCGCCCGAACACCGAGCGCGGCTTCCCGGATCGGCAGGTGCAGCCGGTGCGTCCGGCCATGCCCTCGGCTCAAATGCCGTCGCAGATGCCTTCACCAGCGGCCCAGCCCCAGGCCCAGATGCCCGCGCCTCAGGCCCGCCCTGTGGTGCCGTCCTTCCCCATGCCCAGCCGCGATCGTGCGGAGCGGGGCGATGCGCCTGAGCGCGGCGACAAGGGTGATCGCAAGGACAACCAGCGCGGCCCGACCAACCGCCGCGAGAACGGCGATCGCGGCAACTGAGCTGGTGGCCCGTGCTCAGCGCAACAAGGGCTGCAGCGCGGGCCAGATATTGGCCAGGATCAGCGGATGCGCCTCGGCCTTGGGGTGAATGCGGTCCGCCTGGAACCAGCGCTCGGCATCGGCCTGGTCGGCGATGCCCTTGAGCATGAAGGGCACCAGCGCCGCGCCTTCGGCCTTGGCCACCTGGGCGAATGACGCGCTGAATTCCTCGGTGTAGCTGCGGCCGTAGTTCGGCGGCACCTGCATGCCCACCAGCAGCACCTTGGCCCCGGCAGCCTTGGCGGCCTGGCTCATCGCGCGCAAGTTGTCGCGCGTGCTTTGCAGCGGCATGCCGCGCAGGGCGTCGTTGCCGCCCAGCTCGATCACCACCACGGTCGGTTTGTGTTGCGTCAGCAGTGGTGCCAGGCGGGCCCGTCCGCCCGACGTGGTGTCGCCGCTGATGCTGGCATTCACCACCTCGACCCCCGTGCGTTCCTTGCGCAGCCGCTCCGCCAGCAAGGCGGCCCAGCCCGTGCCGCGCGCCAGCCCGTATTCGGCCGACAGGCTGTCGCCCACGATCAGCACCCGTGTGCTTGTGGGGGCTGCTGCCACGGCTGCGGGCGTGAGCGCTGCCAGCGCGCTACAGTGCCAGGCAAGGCAGGGCAGTGCGCCCTGCAGCAACAACTGCCGGCGGGTGCGCGGCGCAAGGTCCTTCAAGCTCATGTCTGATCCCATCATCGCCGTTGAACACGTCAGCAAATCGGTGACCGACGCGACCGGTACCCTGACGATTCTCCACGACATTGATTTCTCCCTGCAGGCGCAGGAGTCTGCCGCCATCGTCGGTGCCTCAGGCTCCGGCAAAAGCACCTTGCTGGCGCTGATGGCCGGCCTCGATGTGCCCACCACCGGCACGGTGCGTCTGGACGGTATTGATCTCTTCGCGCTGGACGAAGACGCCCGCGCCGCGGTGCGGGCGCAGAAGCTCGGCTTCGTGTTCCAGAGCTTCCAGCTGCTGGCCAACCGCACGGCGCTCGAGAACGTCATGCTGCCGCTGGAGTTGGCCGGGGTGCGCGATGCGCGCCACCTGGCCACCGAGATGCTGCGCCGCGTGGGGCTGGGTGAGCGCCTGCGCCACTATCCGCGTCTTCTGTCGGGTGGTGAGCAGCAACGGGTGGCGCTGGCGCGCGCGTTTGTCGTGCGGCCCAAGGTGCTGCTGGCCGACGAGCCCACCGGCAGCCTCGATCACGCCACCGGTGACACCGTGATGGCCCTGATGTTCGAGCTCAACCGCGAAGCCGGCACCACGCTGGTCATGGTGACCCACGATCCGGCCATCGCCGCTCGCTGCGACCGGCAACTGCGCATCGAGGCCGGTCGCCTGGTGGTTTGACGATGGCCAAAAAAAAGCGCCCCGCGGGGCGCTTTCTTCATCAGCCCGAAGGCCGGTGATCACTGGAACTTGTAGTCGGTCTTGGCGCTGTTCTTCAGGGATTCCTGGAACTGCTGGACCTTGGCCTGGCCGATACGCTGCATCAGCTGCGCCTTCACCTCTTCAAACGGAGGGAACTGGGCTTCGCGGGTGTCTTCCAGCTTGATGATGTGGAAGCCGAACTGGGTCTTCACCGGCTCGGAGGTGACTTCACCCTTCTTCAGCGCGGCCATGGCCTTGCCGAATTCCGGCACGTAGGCGTCAGGCTTGGCGAAGTCGAGGTCGCCGCCGTTTTCAGCAGAACCCGGGTCCTTCGAATGCTTCTTGGCCAGGTCGTCGAACTTGGCGCCAGCCTTCAGCTCGGCGATCAGCTTCTTGGCTTCGTCTTCCTTCTCGACCAGGATGTGGCGAGCGCGGAACTCGGTGCCGGTGGCGCCAGCCTTGACCTTGTCGTACTCGGCGCGGGCGTCAGCTTCGGTGGCCGGGTTCTTCTTCTGGAAGTCGTTGAACAGCTCGCGGATCAGCACGGTCTGGCGCAGCAGTTCGATCTGGGCCTTGTAGTCGGCCGAGGCGGCGATGCCGCGCTTTTCGGCTTCCTGGGCGAAGATCTCGCGCAGCACGACTTCATCGCGGGCGCGGGCTTCCATTTCAGGCGACACCGGCTGGCCGGCACGGGTGGCCTGCTGCAGCAGCATCGACACGCGTGACTTCGGCACGGCCTTGCCGTTGACGATGGCGACGTTCTGGGCCGAAGCGGCCAGCGGCAGGATCGCGGCCACGACGGCCAGCAGGACAGTGGACTTGAGTTTCATGCGTGAAGCGTCAGGGAAAGATGATCGTAGGAGAAGCCGGCCGCAATTCGGGCATCCGGGGCGGGCGCCTGAGGCAGGCGTGTCATGAAGGACCGGGAAACCGGGTTCAAGTTCCGTCAGGGGTGCGGGCGTCAATGGCCAGCGCGTGAATGCCCAGGGGGATCAATTCGCGCAAGGCATCATACACAAGCCGATGGCGGGTAATCCGTGAGCTGCCGGCGAAGCGGGCACTGACGATATGCACCGACAGGTGGCTGCCTTCACGCGCGCCGGCATGGCCTGCATGGGCGGCGCTGTCGTCACGCACTTCGAGGTGGGTGGGGGCCAGGGCGCTGCGCAGGGCGGCGTCCACGGCCGAGGCGGTCACGAAGGGCGTGTTCATGCGGCAGGCGGTGGCGGTTCATCGGCCACGGGCTCTTCGGGCAGATGGCGGTTGATGTAGAGACCCTGTGCCAGCATGAACACGAACATCATCGCGGTCACGCCGAACACCTTGAAGTTGACCCAGGTGGACAGCTCGAAGGTGTAGGCCACCCAGAGGTTGATCAGACCCAGCAGGCCGAAAAAGGCCACCCAGGAAAAGTTCAGGCGCTGCCACACCGAATCGGGCAGCTGCAGTTGCTCGCCCAGCATCTGCTTGAGCAGGTTGCGGCGGAAAAACGCCTGGCTGCCCCAGAAGGCCAGGCCCAGCGCCCAGTACAGGCCGCTCGGCTTCCACTTGATGAAGGTCGGGTTGTGCAGCCACACCGTCAGCCCGCCCAGCACCGTGACCAGCACCAGGCTGACCCACAGCATCATGTCGACCTTGCGGCCACGCAGCTTCAGGAAGACGACCTGCGCCACCGTGGCGAGGATGACCACGAGCGTGGCCAGCAGCACCGGAGCCTCATCAGGCCCGACCTTGCCACCCGAGACGATCGCCCCGAAATGGGCGGTCGCGAATTCACTCGCCCACTCCTTGTGACCTTCCGCGTACTTGAAGGTGCCGAAGAACAGCAGGATAGGCAGGAAGTCGAGCAGCAGTTTCATGTGTTTTGGTCGTCCGGCGCGAAGTGTATCGCTGCCGAATTGATGCAGAACCGCTCGCCGGTCGGCTCAGGGCCGTCATCGAACACATGACCGAGGTGGGAGCCGCATCTGGCGCACCGAACTTCGACCCGCACCATGCCGTGGCTGCGGTCCTCGATGCGCTCGATGCGGCCGTCATCGACGGCCTGCCAGTAGCTCGGCCAGCCGCAGCCGGCGTCGAACTTGCTGTCGGCGCTGAACAACACGGTCTGGCAGCCCACGCAGCGGTAGTGACCGTTGCTGTCCCAGTGGTCCCAGTACTGGCCGGTGAAGGCGCGCTCGGTCGCGGCCTGGCGGGCGATCGCGTATTGGGTCGGGTTGAGTTGCTCGCGCCACTCGGCGTCAGTCTTCCGGACGGGGTAGCGCGGATCGTCGTGGTCGTGACTCATGAGGAGCAGCTCACTTCAAGTTGTTGTGCCCAATCGGGCGGAAAGCCGGCGTCGGCGTCGTGTTCGGGTTGTTCGTCGAAAGGCCGTGACAGCACGAGCAGCAGGCGCTGCACTTCGCTGAAGTCGCCGGCCTCGGCGCGGTCAATGGCCTTCTGGGCCAGGTGATTGCGCAGGATGTATTTCGGGTTCGCGGCGCGCATGGCGGCTTGCCGTTCGGTGTCGCTGACGGGCGCCAGGGCGATGCGATCGCGCCAGCGTTGCAGCCAGGCGTCGAAGGCGTCGCGGTCGAGGAACAGGTCGCGAAGGCGTGGAGGGGGCTGTGACTCCGACGCTGTGCCCGGCACGTCGCACAGCCAGCGCATCGCGATGGTGTAGTCCGCGCGGTTCGCGGCCAGCAGGCGCAACCAATCGTCCACCAGCGCACCGTCGGTGTCGTGGCTGCCGCTCAAACCCAGCTTGGCGCGCATCAAGGCCATCATGTCGCTGCTGAATTGGCTGCTGAAGGGCTCCAGCGCGGCGCGGATGGCGGCCACGTCGTCGTCGTTGCCCTGCCCGTCACCCACCAGCGGCACCAGCGCCTGGGCGAGCGCATGCAGGTTCCACCAGGCCACCTGCGGCTGCCGCGCGAAGGCATAGCGGCCCTGCTCGTCGGAGTGGTTGCAGATGTGCTGCGGGTCGAAAACATCGAGAAAGCCGAACGGTCCGTAATCGATCGTCAGGCCGAGGATGGACATGTTGTCGGTGTTCATCACGCCGTGGCAAAACCCCAGCGACTGCCAGTGCGCCAGCATCGTGGCGGTGCGGCGGGTCACGGCTTCGAGCAGGGCCAGCACGGGCTGCGGCGCCGCTGCGCACTCCGGGTAATGGTGCTTGATGACGAAGTCGGCGAGCTGTCGCAACTCGGCCGTTCGGCCCGGTTGACTGAAGTGCTCAAAATGGCCGAAGCGGATGAAGCTGGGGGCTACGCGGGTGACCACGGCGGCGGTTTCCACACGCTCTCGCCGCACCGGCAGGGCAGAGCCGGTCAGGCACAGGGCGCGGCTGGTGGGAGCGCCAAGATGGTGCATCGCTTCCGAGCACAGGAACTCGCGGATGGATGAGCGCAGCACGGCGCGGCCGTCGCCCATGCGCGAGTACGGCGTGCGCCCGGCGCCCTTGAGTTGCACTTCCATCGGTCCGGCGGAGCTGTCGATTTCGCCCAGCAGCAGCGCGCGGCCATCACCCAGCTGCCCCGCCCAGTGGCCAAACTGGTGGCCGCTGTAAACACTGGCCAGCGGCTGCATGCCGGGCCAGGCTTGGTTGCCACTCAGTACGGGCAGCGCGTCGTGTTGCTGCCACCAGTTCTCCGGCCAGCCCAGCAGCTCAGCGCAGCTGTCACTGCGCGCCACCCAATGCGGGTCGGGCAGGCCGGCGCCGGGCAATTCGGTGAAAAACGCCGGGCCGAGCGTGGCGAATCGGTTGGGCCAGGCCCGGTCCTTCGGATGGGCCGGGGCGGCAGTGGCAGGCGTTGCAGGCAATGCGGACATGCCACGAGTGTAGGCAAGGGCTGTGTCACGCGGGCGACGCAGGGACATTAGGGCAACACCGGCCTGCTTGGCGGCTGCCCGCCCCTATGATCAACGGCAACACCTTCACGATCACAGGAGACACACATGAGCGCCTTGATGGGCCAGATGATGCAGATGCCGCTGCTCATTTCTTCGCTGGTGCAGCACGCTGCCCGCCACTCGGGCGACACGGAGATCGTGTCCAAGCGCGTGGAGGGCGATATTCACCGCACCACCTGGGCGGGGGTTGAGCGCCGCTCGCGCCAGCTGGCACAGGCCTTTGATCGCCTCGGCTGCGCAGCCGGTGACCGCATCGGCACGCTGGCCTGGAACGGCTACCGCCACCTCGAGATCTATTACGGCGCCTCCGGTTCGGGCCGCGTCTGCCACACCATCAACCCGCGCCTGTTCCCGGAGCAGATCGTCTGGATCGCCAACGACGCGGCCGACACGGTGCTGATGTTCGATCTGAACTTCCTGCCGCTGATCGAGAAGATCGCCCCGGAGCTGAAGACGGTGAAGCATTTCGTTCTGATGACCGACCGGGCTCACATGCCGGCCGCCAGCACGCTGCCCAACTTGCTGTGCTACGAAGAATTGGTGGAAGCTGAAAACGGCGACTACCGCTGGCCGCAGTTCGACGAGAACACCGCGTCGAGCATCTGCTACACCTCGGGCACGACGGGCCACCCGAAGGGCGCCGTTTACAGCCACCGCTCCAGCCTGCTGCATGCCTACGCATCGGCCTTGCCGGACGCGATGAACTGCTCCACCCGTGACGTGATCCTGCCGGTGGTGCCGATGTTCCATGTCAACGCTTGGGGCCTGCCGTATTCGGCGGCGCTGGTGGGCTGCAAGCTGGTGTTCCCAGGGCCGCACCTGGACGGCAAGTCGCTGTTCGAGTTGTTCGAGAACGAGAAGGTGACCTTCTCCGCCGGCGTGCCCACCGTGTGGCTGGGTCTGCTGACCTACATGAAGGCCAACCAGCTCAAGTTCAGCTCGTTCAAGCGCACGGTGATCGGCGGTGCCGCCTGCCCACCAGCGATGATGAAGACCCTGCAGGACGACTTCGGCGTCGAGGTCATCCATGCCTGGGGCATGACCGAGCTCTCGCCGCTGGGCACGCTGTCGAAGCTGATGTCCAAGCACGACACGCTCGACAAGGACGCCCAGCAGCGCTTGCTGGAAAAGCAGGGCCGCGTCATTTACGGCATCGACATGGCCATCACCGACGACGACGGCCATGCCTTGCCCTGGGACGGCCAGGCCACCGGCAACCTGGTGGTCAAGGGCGGTTGGGTCATCAGCAGCTATTTCGGCCGCGCTGAATCACCACTGATCAGCGTCGACGGCGACCCGGGCTGGTTCCCCACCGGCGACGTGGCCAGCATCGACCCTGACGGCTTCATGCAGATCACCGACCGCAGCAAGGACGTGATCAAGTCGGGCGGCGAATGGATCAGCTCCATCGACCTCGAGAACATCGCCATGGCCCACCCGGCCGTTCATGAGGCCGCGGCCATCGCCTGCAAGCACCCGAAGTGGGACGAGCGGCCGATGCTGGTGGTGGTGCTCAAGCCGGGCGCCAGCGCCACGCGTGAAGACATCCTTGGTTTCTTCGACGGGCGCATTGCCAAATGGCAGATTCCGGATGACGTGGTGTTCACCGCCGACATTCCGCACACCGCCACCGGCAAGATCCAGAAGCTGAAGCTGCGGGAGCAGTTCAAGGATCACCAGCTGCCGGCTGCCTGAGCTCGCGTCCGAAGGCCCCATTGATGCCGTGCATCTTGGGGCCTTTGTCTCACTGGCGACAAGGATTGCAGGTATTCCCTCAAACCGGGGAGCAATCCAATCCGCTACCGTTGGCTTCGGTCGGTTTCACCGCCTCGACATACCAACAGGAGACAAACGATGACTTTCACGCGCAAGTTCTCTTCCCTGACGATCGGCGCCATGCTGGCCCTGTCGGCTGGTGCGGCCTTCGCCCAGAAGGGCGAGACGGTCAAGATCGCCTGGATCGACCCGTTGACCGGCCTGATGGCGCCGGTGGGCCAGAACCAGGTCAAGAGCTTCCAGTTCCTGGCTGAGCAGTTCAGCAAGAACAACCCGGCCGGCGTGAAGTTCGAGATCATCCCGATCGACAACAAGCTGAGCCCGGCCGAAACCCTGAATGCGCTGAAGTCGGCGATTGACCAGGGCGTTCGTTACGTCACGCAGGGCAATGGTTCGGGCGCGGCAGCCGCGCTGATCGACGCCGTGGCCAAGCACAACGAGCGCAACCCGGGCAAGGAGGTGCTGTACCTCAACCACTCTGCCGTGGACCCCGACCTGACCAACAGCAAGTGCAACTACTGGCACTTCCGTCTGGACGCTGACACGTCCATGAAGATGGAAGCCCTGACGACCTTCATGAAGGACCAGAAGGACATCCAGAAGGTTTACCTGCTGAACCAGAACTACGCGCACGGGCAGCAAGTGGCCAAGTACGCCAAGGAAAACCTGGCCCGCAAGCGCCCGGACGTGCAGATCGTCGGTGAAGACCTGCACCCGCTGGCGCAGGTGCGTGACTTCGCACCGTACATCGCCAAGATCAAGGCGGCAGGTGCCGATTCGGTCATCACCGGCAACTGGGGCTCTGACCTGACGCTGCTGATCAAGGCGGCGAACGACGCCGGCCTGAACGTCAAGTTCTACACCTACTACGCCGGCGTGAGCGGCACGCCGACCGCCATGGGCGCGGCAGCTGCCGGCCGTGTCTATCAGGTGGCTTACAACCACTCGAACATGACGGGTGTGGCGCGCAAGGTGGCTGACGACTACAAGGCCAAGTTCAACGACGACTGGTACACCGGCTCGACGTATCACATCTACGCGATGCTGGGCGAGGCGATGGCCAAGGCCAAGTCGACCGACCCGGTGAAGGTGGCTGCAGCCCTGGAAGGCCTGCGCGTCAAGAGCTTCAACGGCGAAGTTGAAATGCGCAAGACCGACCACCAGATGCAGCAGCCGCTGTACATCTCGGTCTGGCAGAAGACCGACGCGAAGAACAAGTACAGCGTCGAGAACACCGGCTACACCTTCGCGGAAGTGAAGGCCTACGACTCGTATGTGTCGAGCACGCCGACGTCCTGCCAGATGAAGCGGCCGTGAGTGGCGCGGGCGGGCCCTTGATGGCCTACCTGTCTGTACCCACGGGGCCCGCCGGAGCTCCCTCCGACGGGCCCTTTTTTCATCCAAGCCAGACACGCCTGTGGACCAGATCCTGATCAACCTTCTGAACGGCCTCAGCTCCGGCTTGCTGCTGTTCATGCTCAGCTCCGGGCTGACGCTGATTTTCAGCATGATGGGCGTGCTGAATTTCGCCCACGCCAGCTTCTACATGATTGGCGCCTACATCGCATATGCGCTGACCGGCGTGATCGGCTTCACCGCCGCGCTGTTCGTGGCGCCCTTGGCGGTCGGCGCCCTCGGTGCCCTGTTCGAACGCACGGCGCTGCGCCGCGTGCACAAATATGGCCACGTGCCTGAGTTGTTGATCACCTTCGGCCTGTCGTATGTGGTGCTCGAAGTGGTGCAACTGGTGTGGGGCCGCACCCCTTTGAATTTCACGCCGCCGGAATGGCTGCAGGGCTCTGCCTTCACGGTGGTGCAGTCGGCGCGCGACGGCTTGTCGATCGTGGCCGGCATGGCGCCGCCCGAGATGTGCCAGGTGGCCGGCGAGGCAGCGGCGCAATGCTCGCGCTTCCCGATGACCCGGGCCTTCATGATGGTGGTGGCGCTGGGCATGCTGGTGGCCTTGTGGCTGCTGCTGACCCGCACCCGCATCGGTCTGGTCATCCAGGCCGCGCTGACCCACCCTGACATGGCCGAGGCGCTGGGCCACAACGTACCGCGTGTCTTCATGCTGGTGTTTGGCAGTGGCTGCGCGCTGGCTGGCCTGGCCGGCGTGATCGGCGGCATCACCTTCGTCACTGAGCCCGCCATGGCGGCGGTGGTCGGTTCCATCATCTTCGTGGTGGTGGTGGTGGGCGGCATGGGCTCACTGGCGGGTGCCTTCGTCGGCTCCATCGTCATCGGCCTGCTGCAGACGCTGCCGCTGACCGTTGATGCATCGCTCGCTGACCTGATCAACCGATTTGGCGGGCAAGTGGGTGCGGGCACGCCCGGCTGGCCCGTGCTGCGCATCACGCTGGCCCAGGCGGCTCCGATCCTGCCTTACCTCCTGCTGGTGCTGATCCTCATCTTCCGCCCCAAGGGCCTGCTGGGCACGCGGGAGGAATGAACCCATGAAATCAATGCGACACACGCGTGAGACCCGCCCCCATTTCCACTTCAAGCCGTGGAACGTGGGCCGCTTCCTGATCTGGGGCCTGTTTGCCCTGGTGTTGGTGGTGGCGCCGCTGCTTTGGACCAGCAGCTTTGCGCAGACCATGCTGTGCCAGATCGGCATCGCCATCATTGCCTGCCTGGCCTACAACATGTTGCTGGGGCAGGGCGGCATGCTGAGCTTCGGCCACGCGGTGTACAGCGGGCTGGGTGGCTTTCTGGCCATCCACACGCTGAACCTGGCGTCTTCCGGCGCGCTGCCCATTCCCGTCAGCCTGGTGCCTGTGGCCGGTGGCTTGGGTGGCCTGCTGTTTGCGGCGCTGCTGGGCTATGTGACGACCAAGAAGTCGGGCACGACCTTCGCCATGATCACCTTGGGCATCGGTGAGCTGGTGTGGTCAATGTCGCTGATGCTGCCGGAGTTCTTCGGTGGTGAGGGCGGCATTTCGGGCAACCGGGTGTTTGGCGACAAGGTGCTGGGCATCAGCTTCGGCCCGCAGATCCAGGTGTACTACCTGATCGCGATCTACTGCTTCATCAGCACTGTTGCGATGTACGCGCTGACGCGCACCCCGCTCGGCCGCATGCTGAATGCCGTGCGCGACAACCCGGAGCGGGTCGAGTTCATCGGCTACTCCACCCAGCATGTGCGCTACTTCGCCTTCATGCTGTCGGGCTTCTTCGCCGGCATCGCCGGTGGCTTGAGTGCCCTGAACTTCGAGATCGTCACCGCCGAGGTGGTGGGGGCTGCGCGCTCGGGCGCTTACCTGCTGTTCGTCTTCCTCGGCGGCGCCACCTTCTTCTTCGGCCCGATCATCGGCGCCGTGCTGATGGTGGTGGCGCTGGTGCTGCTGTCCGAGCTGACCAAGGCCTGGCTGCTGTACCTGGGCCTGATCTTCCTGTTCATGGTGATGTTCGCGCCCGGCGGTTTCGCCAGCCTGATCATGATGAACCTGCGGGTGGCCATGTTCGGCAAGCTGCGCAAGCTCTGGACGGCTTACCTGGCCCTGGGCGGCTCGGGCCTGGTGGCCCTGCTGGGCGGCTCCGCGATGATCGAGATGCTCTATCACCTGCAGCTCAACGCAGCCTTGGGGCCTGAGATGAGCTACCTCGGCGCCACGCTGAATGCACAAGGTGCTGACAGCTGGACCGGTGCTGCCCTTGTGCTGCTCACGGGCGTGGGCATGTTCGAGCTGTCACGACGTCACTTCGCCCATGAATGGGGCGATGTGCAGGAAGAGATTGAAAAAGAAATCAAGCGCCGGGAGACCCTGTGACCATGACTTCGTCTTCACCCTACGCGCTCGAATTGCTGGGCGCCCACAAGTCATTCGGCAAGACACAGATCATTCGGGGGGCCCAGCTGCAGGTCAAACCCGGTGAGCGCGTGGCCATCATCGGCCCCAACGGCGCCGGCAAGTCCACGCTGTTCAACCTGATCTCCGGCCGCTTCGGCCTGAGCAGCGGCGAGATCCGCCTGCACGGCGAGCGCATCGACGGCCTCAAGCCCTACGAGATCAATCGCCGCGGCCTGTCGCGCAGCTTCCAGGTCAGCAACCTGTTCACCCGTCTGTCGGTATTCGAGAACCTGCGCTGCGCCGTGCTGTGGTCGATGGGCCAGAAGTACGCCTTCTGGCGCTTCCTGGCTGACCAGCATGCGGTGAATGACCGCGCCGAAGAGGTGCTGGAAATGATCCGCCTGGACAAGCGCCGCGACCAGCTGGCGATGAACCTGACCTACGCCGAGCAGCGTGCGCTGGAGATCGGCATCACCATCGCCGGGGGCTCCAGCGTCATCCTGCTCGACGAGCCCACCGCCGGCATGAGCAAGAGCGAAACCAAGCGCTTCATCCAGCTCATCCGCGAGGTGACCGAGGGCAAGACTCTGCTGACCGTGGAGCACGACATGGGCGTGGTGTTTGGTCTGGCAGACCGCATCGCGGTGCTGGTGTATGGCGAGGTGATCGCCTTTGACACGCCGGAGGCCGTGCGCGCCAACCCGCGTGTGCAGGAGGCCTATCTGGGCTCCGTGCTGGCCGACACCCAGGCGGCCGAAGGAGCGCACGCATGAGCACCGAATTGCTGAAACTGGCCAATGTGCATGCCTACTACGGCAAGAGTCATGTGCTGCACGGCGTGTCGATGAGTGTGGGCGAGGGCGAGATCGTCAGCCTGCTGGGCCGCAATGGCTCGGGCCGTTCCACCACGGTGAAAGCCATCATGGGCCTGGTCGATGCCACCGGCTCGGTGAGCTTCAAGGGCCAGGAGCTGGTGGGTCGTAAGGCCTTCGAGATTGCCCACCGCGGCGTGGGCTACGTGCCCGAGAACCGCGACATCTTCCCCAAGCTGACGGTGCACCAGAACCTGCTGCTGGGGCAGAAGAGCGGGGCGCGCAAGGGCCGCTGGGATTTCGACGACATGTACACCATGTTCCCGCGCCTGAAGGAGCGCCAGCACACCGAGGCAGGCGTGCTGTCGGGCGGCGAGCAGCAGATGCTGACGCTGTGCCGCACCTTGATGGGCGACCCGGATCTGATCATGATCGACGAGCCCACCGAAGGCCTGGCGCCGAAGATCGTCGAGCTGGTGGGCGAGTACCTGCGTGAGCTCAAGCGCCGCGGCATTTCGGTGCTGCTGGTGGAGCAGAAACTGACGATCGCGCTTGAAGTGTCGGAGCGCTGCCTGGTGATGGGCCACGGCCGCATCGTGTTTGAAGGCACGCCCACCGCACTGCGGGCGGACGCCTATGTGCGCAAGGAATGGCTGGAGGTCTGAGGCCTTTTCCGGCAAGCTGGTTTGCAAGGGGCGTGCCGTTGGTCGGCCGCCCCATTTTTTTCAGCATCAAGTGCAGCAGTACCGTGTTTTCCCTGACCCTGTGTTGTCGCCGCTGAGACATCAATCGCCGGGGAAAGCTTTCTAGAATCGAACGGTCGTTCTTTTTTGAACCCCGCCTCACCCAAAGGACATCCCAACATGAGTGCCAGCTACGAGACCCGCGGCCCGGTGGCCGTCATCACGCTGAACAACCCGCCCGTCAATGGTCTGGGGCATGCCACCCGCCTGGCCGTGGCCCAGGGCGTGGCGCAGGCGCAGGCTGACGCCGCGGTTCAGGCGATCATCATCACCGGTGCCGGCAAGGCCTTTTCGGGTGGCGCTGACATCCGTGAGTTTGGCTCGCCCAAGGCGCTGGCCGAGCCCAACCTGCTGTCGCTGATCCGCCTGCTGGAGCTGTGCACCAAGCCCGTGATCGCCGCCGTGCACAGCGTGGCCATGGGTGGTGGCCTGGAGCTGGCGCTGGGCTGCCATTACCGCGTCGCCCTGCCGGGTGCGCAGATTGCGTTGCCGGAAGTGAAGATCGGCCTGCTGCCGGGCGCCGGTGGCACGCAGCGCCTGCCGCGCGTGCTGGGCGTTGAAACCGCGCTGAACATGATCGTCAGCGGTGACGCCGTGAAGAGCGAGGTGCTGGCCGGCCTGCCGGGCCAGAAGCTGTTCGACCGCATGATCGACGGCGACCTGATGGAAGGCGCCCTCGCCTTCGCGCTGGAGGTGGCGGCCGTGCGTCCGCTGCCGCTGGTGCGCGACATCAAGGCTCGCCACGCCAATGCCGACGGCTACTTCCAGTTCGCCCGCAACACCGTGAAGGCGATGGCCCGCAACTTCCCCGCGCCAGCCAAGTGCGTGGACGCCGTGGAAGCGTCGGTCAAGAAGTCGTTCGACGACGGCATGGCGGTGGAGCGCGAGTTGTTCCTCGCCCTGATGACCACGCCAGAGTGCAAGGCCCTGCGCCACGCCTTCTTCGCCGAGCGCGCCGCCAGCAAGATCGGCGATGTGCCGGACGACACGCCGGTGCGCCCCATCAACAAGGTGGCCGTGATCGGCGCCGGCACGATGGGTGGCGGCATCGCCATGAACTTCCTGAACGCCGGCACGCCCGTGGTGATGCTGGAGATGAAGCAGGAAGCGCTGGACCGCGGCGTGGCCACGATCCGCAAGAACTACGAATCCCAGGTCAAGAAGGGCAAGCTGAAGGCGGACAAGTACGAACAGCGCATGGCCCTGCTGACCACCACGCTGAGCTACGACACCATCGGCGACGCTGATCTGGTGATCGAAGCCGTGTTCGAGGACATCGGCGTGAAGCAGGCCGTGTTCACCGAACTCGACCGCGTGATGAAGCCGGGTGCCATCCTGGCCTCCAACACCTCCACGCTCGACGTGAACAAGATCGCCTCGTTCACCAAGCGTCCGCAGGACGTGGTGGGCATGCACTTCTTCAGCCCCGCCAACGTGATGAAGCTGCTGGAAGTGGTGCGTGGCGCGGCCACCGCCAAGGACGTGCTGGCCACGGTGATGCAGCTGGGCAAGAAGATCAAGAAGACCTGCGTGGTTTCGGGCGTGTGCGACGGCTTCATCGGCAACCGCATGATCGAGCAGTACAGCCGCCAGGCCGGTTTCCTGCTGGAAGAAGGCTGCACGCCGGCACAGGTCGACAAGGCGGTCGAGAAGTTCGGCTTCGCGATGGGCCCGTTCCGCATGGGTGACCTGGCCGGCAATGACGTGGGCTGGTACATCCGCAAGCGCCGCTATGTGGAAAAGCCGGATCTGCGTTACAGCAAGACCGCGGACCTGCTCTGCGAGATGGGCCGCTTCGGCCAGAAGACGCAGGCCGGCTGGTACGACTACGCCGTCGGCAAGCGCGACGCCATTCCTTCACCGGTGGTCGACCAGATGATTGCCGACTACCGCAAGGAAGTGGGCATCACGCCGCGCAAGATCAGCGATGACGAGATCGTGCACCGCCTGGTCTATGCGCTGGTGAACGAAGCCGCGCGCCTGCTGGAAGAGGGCATCGCCCAGCGCGCCTCCGACGTCGACATGGTGTACCTGACGGGTTACGGCTTCCCGCTGCACCGTGGCGGCCCGATGTGCTACGCCGACACCGTGGGCCTCTACAACGTGGTGCAGACCATGCATCGTTTTGCGGCCAACCCGCATGACGACGCCGAGTTCTGGCAGCCCGCGCCCCTGCTGGCCAAGCTGGTCGCCGAAGGCAAGTCCTTCAGCTGATCGCCGCACCTCGCAACACCCGAATCCAGGAATAGTCATGACCAACGCCGTCATTGTTTCGACCGCACGCACGCCTCTGGCCAAGAGCTGGAAGGGCGCCTTCAACATGACCCACGGCGCCACGCTGGGTGGCCACGTCGTCAAGGCCGCCGTCGAGCGCGCCGGGATTGACCCGGCCGTCATCGAAGACGTGCTGATGGGCTGCGCCACGCCGGAAGGCGCGACCGGCGCCAACATCGCCCGCCAGGTGGCCCTGCGCGCCGGCTTGCCGGTCACGGCCAGCGGCGTCACGGTGAACCGCTTCTGCTCCAGCGGCCTGCAAACCATCGCGATGGCGGCCCAGCGCATCATCGCCGGCGAGGGCGACGCCTATGTCGCCGGTGGCGTGGAAAGCATCTCCTGCGTGCAGCAGGAAATGAACACCCACATGCTGCAGGAGAGCTGGCTGAAGGCCAACAAGCCGGAGATCTACTGGTCGATGCTGCAGACCGCCGAGAACGTGGCCAAGCGCTACAACATCTCGAAGGACCGCATGGACGAGTACGGCGCCGCCAGCCAGCAGAAGGCCTGCGCGGCCCAGGCTGCCGGCCTGTTCGACGCCGAGATGGTGCCGATCACCGTGACGGCCGGTGTGGCCGACAAGGTGCTGGGCCTGCGCACCAAGGAAGTCACCGTGACGGCCGACGAAGGCCTGCGTGAAGGCACCACGGTGGAAGCCGTGCGCGGCATCCGCACGGCCATGCCGGGTGGTGTGGTGAGCGCCGGCAACGCCAGCCAGTTCAGCGATGGCGGCGGTGCCTGCGTGCTGGTCAGCGACACCTATGCGCAGCAGAAGGGCCTGACCCCGCTGGGCCGCTTCCTGGGCTTTGCCGTGGCTGGTTGCGAGCCTGACGAAATGGGCATCGGCCCGGTGTTCGCCGTGCCCAAGGTGCTCAAGCGCCTGGGCCTGACGGTGGACGACATCGACCTGTGGGAGCTGAACGAAGCGTTCGCCGTGCAGGTGCTGTACTGCGCCGACACGCTGGGCATTCCGATGGATCGCCTGAACGTGAACGGCGGCGCGATTGCCGTGGGCCACCCCTACGGCGTGTCGGGCCAGCGCCTGACCGGCCATGCGCTGATCGAAGGCAAGCGCCGCGGCGCCAAGCGCGTCTGCGTGACGATGTGCATCGGTGGCGGCATGGGCGCTGCGGGCGTCTTCGAAGTGCTGTGACACCCGACTGAGCCGCCTGAAGGAGCGCCGCCATGCAGATCGATCTCGATACCTTGCGGCACTTCTTCTCGCTGGCGCCGTTCCTGGTTGACCTGGGCGTGGAGGCCGTGGGTGTGGCGCCGGGGGAGGTTCAAAGCCGCCTGGTGCTGCAGCCGCGGCATTTGCAGCACACCGGCCAGGCCCATGCCGGCGTGCTGGCCACGCTGGCTGACCACAGCATGGGCGCGGCAGCGCAAACCATGGCACCCGAGGGCCTGTGGGTGGTGACGGCCGAGCTCAAGACCAGCCTGCTGCGTCCGGCCCGCGGGCCGGAGCTGATCTGCGAAGCCGTGGTGCTCAAGCCCGGCCGCAGCTTGAGCTTCACCGAGGCCATGGTCTGGTCGGTGGACGCCACGGGGCAGCGCACCCTGGTGATGAAGGCGTCAGCCACGATGGCCATGGTGGCGCAGTCAGCCTGAACGTCAGATAGCCGTCTCCGGGCGGGTGGCCGGTAACGCTGCCGCCGCCCTGTTCGAACATTCACATTTGCACGAAAGCGGTTGCCATGCGCCCGATCGTTGACTTCCTCCTGAATGACTGGCTGAACGTGACCTCGCTCACCGAGCGTGCCCGTTTTGCCGATCACGGCGCCGAGACCTTTGCCCAGGTGCTGGACACCTGCGAACGCATCGCCCGCGAGAAATACGCCCCGTTCAACCGGCTGGTGGACACCCAGGAGCCGCACTTCGACGGCGAGAAGGTGACGCTGCCGCAGGCCACGCACGACGCGTGGAAGGCCTATGCCGAGTCCGGCATGCTGAGCGCCGCCCAGGATTACGACATCGGCGGCATGCAATTGCCGTATGTGGTCGAGGCGGCGGCGAATGGCTTCTTCGGCAAGGCCTCGGTGAGCATCGGCGCGGGCATGCTGACCACCGGCAATGCGAACCTGCTGATGGCCCACGGCTCGCCGCTGCAGCAGCAGGTGTTTGCGCTGAACGAGTTCAGCGGCCGCTTCTCGGGCACGATGTGTCTGTCGGAGCCGCAGGCCGGCTCCAGCCTGTCGGATGTGGCCACCCGCGCCACGCCGGACGGCGCTGGCTTCGAGCAGGACCCGCTCGGGGCCCGCTTCCGTCTGGTCGGCAACAAGATGTGGATCTCGGCCGGCGAGCATGAGCTCACTGAGAACATCATCCACCTGGTGCTGGCAAAGATTCCGGGTGAGGACGGCAAGCTGGTGCCCGGCGTCAAGGGCATTTCCCTGTTCATCGTGCCCAAGCACATGGTGGGCACCGACGGCGCGCTGACGGGCGAACGCAACGACGTGGTGCTGGCCGGCCTGAACCACAAATGCGGCTGGCGCGGCACCACCAACACGCTGCTGAACTTCGGCGAAGGCAAGTTCAAGCCGCAAGGGCAGGGCGGCGCCATTGGCTACCTGGTGGGTGAGCCGGGCCAGGGCCTGAAGTACATGTTCCACATGATGAACGAGGCCCGCATCGGCGTCGGCATCGCGGCCACCATGCTGGGCATGGCGGGTTATGAAGCGTCGCTGGCCTATGCCCGCCAGCGCCCGCAGGGCCGGCCGATTGCCGGGGCGGGCGCGCAGGCAGAGAGCGGACCGAAGGTGACCAAGGACGCAGCTCGCCCGCAGGTGCCGATCATCGAGCACGCCGACGTGAAGCGCATGCTGCTGGCGCAGAAGTCGTATTGCGAAGGCGCGCTGGCGCTGGAGCTGTATTGCGCCCGCTTGGTGGACGAAGCCCATACCGGCACGCCCGAGGCCGCCGCCGAGGCGAGCCTGCTGCTGGAAGTGCTGACGCCGATCGCCAAGAGCTGGCCGAGCGAGTGGTGCCTGGAGGCCAACAGCCTGGCCATCCAGGTGCACGGTGGCTACGGCTACACCCGAGACTTCCCGGTCGAGCAGTACTGGCGCGACAACCGCCTGAACATGATCCACGAGGGCACCCACGGCATTCAGGCACTTGACCTGCTGGGCCGCAAGGTGGTGATGCAGGGCGGCGCCGGCCTGAAGCTGCTGGCCGGCCGCATGAGCGACACCATCACCCGCGCCGGTCAGGTGGACGGCCTGGCCGCCATGGCCAACGGGCTGGCCGCCGCGGTGCAGCAACTGGGCGCCGCGACCAAATCGGCCTGGGCCACCGGCAACCCGGAAGAAGCGCTGGCAAACGCCACGCCCTACCTGCAGGCCTTTGGCCATGTGGTGCTGAGCTGGATCTGGCTGGAGCTGGCGCTGGTGGCCAAGGCCTCGCAGCCGGTCACCGATGAGCACGCGGCCCGCAACGCCGGCCTGCTGGCCGCGGCCCGGTATTTCCATGTTTATGAGTTGCCCAAGATTGGCGCCTGGTTGAACGTGGTGGCGGCGCGCGAGCCCGTCTGCCGCGAGATGCAAGACGCCTGGTTCTGAATTCATGAGGAGACACACCCGATGAGCACCCCCATTTCCACCCTGATGAACCTGTCTGGCCGCACCGCGCTGGTGACGGGCGGCTCCCGCGGCCTCGGCCTGCAGATCGCCGAGAGCCTGGGCGAAGCCGGCGCGAAGATCATGCTGAGCTCACGCAAGGCCGCTGACCTGGAAGAGGCCGTGGCCGCACTGCAGGCCAAGGGCATTGATGCCCGCTGGGTGGCGGGCGACGCCAGCAACCCGGCTGACGCCGAGCGCATCGTGAACGACACGATGGAACGCCTGGGCCACATCGACATCCTGGTGAATAACGCCGGTGCCACCTGGGGCGCACCGGCCGAAGATCACCCGCTGGAGGCCTGGGACAAGGTGATGAACCTGAACATCCGCAGCCTGTTCGTGATCAGCCAGCTGGTGGCCAAGGCCAGCATGATTCCGCGGGGTCGTGGTCGCATCATCAATGTGGCGTCCATCGCCGGCCTGGGCGGCAACCCCACGGAGATGAAGACCATCGCCTACAACACCAGCAAGGGCGCGGTGGTGAACTTCACCCGTGCGCTGGCAGGCGAGTGGGGCGCGCACGGCATCACGGTGAACGCGCTGGCGCCGGGCTTCTTCCCGAGCAAGATGACCAAGGGCCTGCTGGCCGCGCTGGGCGAAGACAAGATGGCCGCCAAGGCGCCGCTGCGTCGCATCGGCGATGACGACGACCTGAAGGGCGCAGCGCTGCTGTTTGCCTCCGATGCGGGCAAGCACATCACCGGCCAGATTCTTGCGGTGGATGGCGGTGTCAGCGCCATCCATGCCGGATGATGGCGGGATGAATCAAGCCCCATCCACACTCTCATTCCCGGTGCGCATCCCCTTCGTCGAACAGCTGGGCCTGGAGCTGCACGCCTGCGGCCAGGGCGCCAGCGAGTTGCGCGTTGATCTGACCGAGGCCCACCTGAATTCCTGGGAAGTGGCCCACGGCGGCGTGCTGATGACGATGCTCGACGTGGCCATGGCCATGGCGGCGCGCAGCGAGGATCTGAGTGGTCCGGGCTGCGCCACCATCGAGATGAAGACCAGCTTCCTGCGGCCCGGTGAAGGCGAATTGCGGGCCCTGGGCCAACTGCTGCACCGCACCGCCACGATGGCCTTCTGCGAGGCCCGCGTGGTGAACGGTGACGGCGCGCTGGTGGCCCATGCCACCGGCACCTTCAAGTACCTGCGTGCGCTGCCCGCCAAGGGCCGCACGCTCAAACCATTGCAACGTGCAGACGGCCTCTCGGGGCCGGCTGTCGACCAACCCTGAAACGGAAACCGACATCATGACCACCCTCAATCGTCAAATCCATCTGGTATCCCGCCCGGCCGGTGAGCCCAGCGCTGACAACTTCAAGCTCGTCGAAGTGCCGGTCGAGGCCCTGGCGGAGGGCGAAGTGCTGGTGCGCAACCACTACCTGAGCCTGGACCCGTACATGCGCGGCCGCATGAACGAGAGCAAGAGCTACGCACAACCGCAACCGCTGAACGACGTGATGATCGGTGGCACGGTGGGCGAGGTGGTGGCCTCCCGCAATGAGCACTTCAAGGAAGGCGACAAGGTCGTGGGCATGGGCGGCTGGCAGGAATACCAGCGCGTGAATGCCAACCAGCGCGGCGTGCTGCAGAAGGTCGACACGACCCACATCCCGCTGTCGGCCTACCTGGGCGCCGTCGGCATGCCCGGCGTGACGGGCTGGTACGGCCTGGTCAAGATCATCAACCCGAAGGCCGGCGAAACCGTGGTGGTGAGTGCCGCCAGCGGCGCCGTGGGTGGCGCGGTGGGCCAGCTGGCCAAGGCCCGCGGCTGCCGCGTGGTGGGCATTGCCGGCGGCCCGGCCAAGTGCGAGGCCGTGGTGAAGGAATTGGGCTTTGACGCCTGCATCGACTACAAGGCCCACAACGATGTGCGCTCGCTGTCCAAGGCACTGAAGGAAGCCTGCCCGGACGGCATCGACGGTTACTTCGAGAACGTCGGCGGCATGATCCTCGACGCCGTGATGCTGCGCGCCAATGCCTTCAGCCGCATCGCCTTCTGCGGGATGATTTCCGGCTACAACGGCGAGCCGATCCCGATGACCAACCCGTCGCTCATCCTCGTCAACCGCATGAAGCTTGAAGGCTTCATCGTCAGCGAGCACATGGAAGTGTGGCCCGAGGCGTTGAAAGAGCTGGGCGGCATGGTGGCCACCGGCAAGTTCAAGTACCGCGAAACCGTGGCCGACGGCATTGCCGCCGCCCCCGAAGCCTTCCTCGGCCTGCTGAAAGGCCGGAACTTCGGCAAGCAGCTGGTCAAGCTGATCTGATGAGCATGGCGCCTGTCTCGCCGCCGGCCATCCGCTGGAGCTGGGTGCGCTTTGAAGACCTGGGCCTGCAGGGCCTGTACGACGCGCTGCAACTGCGCGCCCGGGTGTTCATTCTCGAGCAGGGGCCCTACCTGGACCCCGATGGGCTCGACCAGCACAGCTGGCACCTGCTTGGCCGCCTGGCGCAGCCCCACCAAGGGCTGCCGGCCGGCGAGCTGGTGCTGTACCTGCGGGCGGTAGACCCCGGGCACAAGTACGACGAGCCGTCGCTGGGTCGCGTCGTGAGCCACCCGGCGGTGCGCGGCAGCGGCCTCGGCCGTGCGCTGGTGCAGGAGGGTGTGGCCAGCTGCGACCGCACCTGGCCGGGCCAGGCCAACCACATCAGCGCGCAGGCCCACCTCGCGAAGTTCTACGGCGAGTTCGGCTACCAGCCATGTTCCGAGGTTTACCTCGAGGACGACATCCCCCACCTGTCGATGCTGAGGCCACCATGCCCGATCTGACCCCCGAGGCCGATGGCTTCGTGCTGCACCACTACGCCGGCTCGCCGTTCTCGCAGAAGATCCGCTGGCTGATAGGCTGGCACGGCCTGCACTGGCACAGCGTCAACGTGCCGGCCATCATGCCCAAGCCTGACGTGGTGGCGCTGACCGGCGGCTACCGCAAGACGCCGTTCCTGCAGCGCGGCGCAGACATCTGGTGTGACTCTGCGTTGATGGCCAAGGTGCTTGACGCGCACGGCCGGGCAGATGCCACGCTGTTCCCCGCAGCCACCCGTGGCCAGGCTGAAACGCTGGCGCAGTGGGCCGACAGCAGCCTGTTCTGGTGCGCCATTCCCTACGCCATGCAGCCCGCCGGCATCGGTGCGCTGCTGGGCAACCCGCCGCCCGAGGTGCTGAAGGCCTTCGCTGCCGACCGGGCGGCCTTCACGCCTGACATGCGCCGGCCCACCGTGGCCGACGCGGGTGCTGCGCTGCGCACTTACCTGGCGCGGCTGGAGCAGATGCTGAGCGCCAATCCCGGCGGCTTCCTGCTGGGCAGCCAGCCCTGCATCGCTGATCTGAGCGCGGCGCAGAGCGTTTGGTTCGTGCGCCGGGCCGGATCGCCCGTGGCTGATGTGCTGCAGCCGTTCACGCTTGTTGCCGCCTGGTTCGACCGCGTGGCGGTCTTCGGTGAAGGCCAGGCATCGCGGCTGTCGTCGGCTGACGCGATTGCGCAGGCCCACGCTGCTGCGCAGGCAGGCCGCCATGTGCCGGTGCATGTGGCCCAAGGCCAAGGCCTGGAAGCTGGTGCTGCGGTGCAGGTGTGCGCCACCGATTGCGGCCGCGACGTGATCAGCGGTGAGCTGGTGGGCCTGACCGATGACGAGATCGTGCTGGCGCGCGAGGACGAGCGCGCAGGCCGTGTGCATGTGCATTTCCCCCGGCTGGGCTTTGATGTGCGTGCCGCACGCTGATGCCCACCCATTCCAAGAGCAAGGAGACACCATGAAAAGCTTCAAGGGCCGCACCGCGGTCATCACCGGCGCGGCGTCCGGCTTCGGCCTCGAGGCCTCTCGCATCGCCGCCCGCGAGGGCATGAACGTGGTCATGGCTGACGTGCAGCAGAGCGCGCTTGATGCCGCGGCCGCCGAGATCACCGCACTGGGCGCGCAGGTGCTGCCGTTCCAGCTGGATGTGTCGAAGGCCGATCAGGTGGAGGCGCTGGCCATCGCTACGCGCAACACCTTCGGTGTGCCGCATTTCGTGTTCAACAACGCCGGTGTGGGCGCGGGTGGCCTGATCTGGGAACACACGCAGAAGGACTGGGAATGGGTCATCGGCGTCAACCTGATGGGCGTGGCCCACGGCGTGCGCCTGTTCACGCCGATGATGCTGGAAGCGGCCGCCGCAGACCCTGATTACGAGGGCCACATCGTCAACACCGCTTCGATGGCCGGCATGCTGAACGCGCCGAACATGGGCGTCTACAACGTCACCAAGCACGCGGTGGTGTCCTTGAGCGAAACGCTGTATCAAGACCTGGCGCTGGTGACTGACCAGGTCTCCGCCAGCGTGCTGTGCCCGTTCTTCGTGCCCACCGGCATCCACCAGAGCCACCGCAACCGGCCGGATGACATGCGCGAGAAGGTGCGCCCGACGCGCAGCCAGCTGATCGCGCAGGCGATGAGCGACAAGGCCGTCACCAGCGGCAAGATCAGCGCGGCCGAGGTGATGGGCTTCGTGTTTGACGCCATGCGTGAGCGCCGCTTCTACGTGTTCAGCCACCCCCATGCGCTGGGCGGTGTGCAGACCCGTCTGGAAGACGTGATGCAGCTGCGCAACCCGACTGACCCGTTCAAGGACCGCCCCGAGCTGGGTGATCAGTTGCGCGCGCAACTTCGGGCCTGATATCGGGCGTTGCAGCGGGCTGGATGGCGGGCCTGACGCCTTTGTTGCGGCTCAGCCCGCGCTCCGGCCCGATTTCACGGCGGCCCGCCCGGTGCAAACCGGGCGGGCCGCTGCGTTCTGGCAAACTCGCGCGCTCACCGCACACCTGAGCGACAAGTTTTGGAAAAGATCCTGCTGCAAATTGCCGCCGAACTGAAGGTTCGGCCGGCCCAAGTGACTGCCGCCGTGAACCTGCTGGATGGCGGCGCCACCGTGCCCTTCATCGCTCGTTACCGCAAGGAGGCCACCGACGGCCTCGACGACATCCAGCTGCGTGAGCTTGAAAGCCGCCTGGGCTACCTGCGTGAGCTGGAAGACCGCCGCGCGGCCGTGCTCAAGAGCATTGATGAACAAGGCAAGCTGACGCCCGAGCTGCGTCAGGCCATCGAGCTGGTGCCCACCAAGCAGGAGCTGGAAGACCTCTACCTGCCGTACAAGCCCAAGCGCCGCACCAAGGGCATGATCGCCCGCGAAGCCGGCCTGGAGCCGCTGGCCGACAAGCTGTTTGCCGACCCGCTGCTGGAGCCGGCCGCCGAGGCCGCGGCCTTCATCAACGCTGAGCTGGGCTTTGCCGATGCGTTCGCTGTGCTCGACGGCGTGCGCGACCTGCTGAGCGAGCGCTGGGCCGAAGACGCCGCGCTGGTCAAGACGCTGCGCGAATGGCTGTGGGCCGAGGGCCTGTTCAAGTCGAAGGTGATGGACGGCAAGGACGTCAACAACCCCGACGTGGCCAAGTTCCGTGACTATTTCGACTACGACGAACCGATCCGCACCGTGCCCTCGCACCGGGCGCTGGCGGTGTTCCGTGGCCGCACCCAGGAATTCCTCGACGCCAAGCTGGTGCTCGACGAAGAGGTGGTGCCGGGCCAGCCGACGCTGGCCGAAGGCCGCATCGCCACCCATCTGGGCTGGCGGCATGGCAAGCGTGCGGGCGACGAGCTGATCCGCAAGACCATCGCCTGGACCTGGAAGGTCAAGCTGGCGTTGAGCCTGGAGCGTGATCTGTTCAGCCGCCTGCGCGAAGAGGCCGAGAAGGTTGCGATCAAGGTGTTCAGCGAAAACCTGCGCGACCTGCTGCTGGCCGCGCCGGCCGGCAAGCGCGTGGTGATGGGCCTGGACCCGGGCATCCGCACCGGCGTGAAGGTGGCGGTGGTGAGCGACACCGGCAAGGTGCTGGACACCCACACCGTGTACCCGCATGAGCCGCGCAAGGACTGGGAAGGTTCCATCCATGCGCTGGGCCGCCTGTGCGCCACCCACGGCGTGAACCTGATCGCCATCGGCAACGGCACGGCCAGCCGTGAAACCGACAAGCTGGCGGCCGACCTGATCAAGCGCATCCAGCAGCTGGCGCCGGGCACGCACATCGAGAAGGTGGTGGTCAGTGAAGCTGGCGCTTCGGTGTATTCGGCCTCCGAGTTCGCCTCTAAGGAGCTGCCGGACCTGGACGTGAGCCTGCGCGGTGCGGTGTCGATTGCCCGCCGCCTGCAAGACCCGCTGGCCGAGCTGGTGAAGATCGACCCGAAGAGCATCGGCGTGGGCCAGTACCAGCACGATGTGAACCAGAGCGAGCTTGCCCGCACGCTGGACACCGTGGTGGAAGACTGCGTGAACTCGGTGGGCGTGGACCTGAACACCGCCTCGGCCCCGCTGCTGGCGCAGGTGTCGGGTTTGTCGTCGGCCGTGGCCAACAGCATCGTGCGCTGGCGTGAGGCCAATGGCCGCTTCCTGAACCGCAAGCAGCTGCTCGATGTGGCGGGCCTGGGTGCCAAGACCTTCGAGCAATCGGCCGGCTTCCTGCGCATTCGCGATGGCGACAATCCGCTGGATCTGTCGGGCGTGCACCCGGAAACCTACCCGGTGGTCGAGAAGATCGTCACCGCTGCTGGTCGGCCGGTGCATGAGCTGATCGGCAACTCGGACGTGCTGCGCAAGCTGCGCCCCGAGCTGCTGGCCGATGAGCGCTTTGGCGCCATCACCGTCAAAGACATCCTGGCCGAGCTGGAAAAGCCGGGCCGTGATCCGCGCCCGGACTTCAAGGTGGCGCGCTTCAACGACGGCGTCGAAGACATCAAGGACCTGACCGAAGGCATGGTGCTGGAAGGCACGGTGTCCAACGTGGCCCAGTTCGGCGCCTTCGTCGACCTGGGCGTGCACCAGGACGGCCTGGTGCATGTGAGCCAGCTCTCCAACAAGTTCGTCACCGATGCCCGCGAGGTCGTGAAGACCGGCGACATCGTCAAGGTGCGCGTGCTGGAGGTGGATCTGTCGCGCAAGCGCATTTCGCTGACCATGAAGCTCGATGCCGCGCCCGTGCCCAAGGGCGCTGCGCGGGGTGACAACAGCTACCGCCCACCCGCACGCGGTGAGCGTGGTGCCGGTGGCTACAGCGCAGGTGGCGCCAGCAACCGTGGCCAAGCTGATTCGCCCAGCGCCATGGCGGCCGCCTTCGCCAAGCTCAAGCGCTGATCAGGGGCGGGCCAGCCATGCGCGCGCCGCTCAAGGCCCTGCGGGTGCTGGCCGGGCCCATCGCCCGCGCCCACCTGCGTGAACGCGGCCTGCGCCCCGATGACGTGCGGGTCATCCCGGCGGCAGCCGGTGGTCCGAAGGGCTTGATCCTCAACCCGCTCGACCGCTTCCTGTTTGGCCAGTGGTTGCCGCGCGGCAACCACGAGGTGCACCTGATCGGCGCCTCCATCGGCAGCTGGCGCATGGCCGCCGCGTGTGCGGCCGATGCGGACCAGTCACTGGCTGCGATGGCGGACGCCTATGTGCACCAGACCTACGACCACGCGCCCGGCCGGGCCCCGGAGGCGGCGCTCGTCAGCCGGGTATTCCGCGAGACGCTGCAACAGCAGCTCGGCAGCCGTGCAGCTGAACTGCTGAGCCACCCGCGGCTGCGCCTGCATGTGGTGACCAGCCACGGCCGCGGGCTGCTGGGCCGGGAAGGGCGGCTGCGCACGCCGCTGGGCTATGGCCTGGCGTTTGCCGGCAACCTGCTGACCCGCGCCTCGCTGGGCCTGAGCCTGGAGCGCGTGGTGTTTTCCGATCCGCGCTCACCCTTGCCGCTGCCGCTGGATGACTTCCGGAGCCTGCAGCGGCCGCTGGATGCCCGCAACCTCGTCGACAGCGTGCTGGCGAGCTGCTCCATCCCGTTCTGGTTGAAGGCGGTGCACGACATTCCGGGCGGGCCAGCTGGCGCCTACTGGGATGGCGGCATCACTGACTACCACCTGCACTGGCCGTACCAGCGCATGACGCACGGCCTGGCCCTGTACCCGCATTTTCAGCACACGCTGGTGCCCGGCTGGCTCGACAAGGCCCTGCCGTGGCGGCACGGCAGCACCTCGGCACTCGACCGCGTGGTGGTACTGGCGCCGAAGCCCGAATGGGTGGCTGGACTGCCGGGCGCCAAGCTGCCTGACCGCGCCGACTTCCAGCAATATGGCGATGATGTGCCGGCCCGCATCCGGGCCTGGCAGGCGGCGATCGCGCAGAGCCAGCGCCTGGCCGACGAGTTCGCACAGCTGGTTGAAAGCGGGCAGGGCATCGATGCCGAGCCGCTCTGACAGCGGCAAGCGCCGGCCCGGGCGATGCGGCTACAATTCCACCAACATCAACCGATCAAGAACGGGAAAGGCAGCACGGGTTATGACACCGCGAACTTGGACCTTCGTCACTGAGGTTTAGTCGGCCGCGGCTGGAGTACACACGTCCCCTTCGTTCCTGTTCCCCAAGAAAGCGCGGCTGCCACAGCTGCGCTTTCTTGTTTCTGGAGATTCCCACATGATCAAGATCACCTTGCCCGATGGCTCGCTGCGCGAGTTCCCCGCCCCTCTGACCGTTGCGGAAGTGGCCTCGTCCATCGCGCCCAGCCTGGGCAAGGCTGCGCTGGGTGGCCGCATCGGGCGGGGTGAAACCTCCCGCGTGGTGGACACCAGCCATCTGATCGACAGCGATGAATCGCTGGCCATCGTCACCGACAAGGACGCGGACGGCCTGGAACTGATTCGCCACTCCACCGCCCACTTGCTGGCCTATGCGGTGAAGTCGCTGTTCCCGGAAGCCCAGGTCACCATCGGCCCGGTCATCGAGCACGGCTTCTATTACGACTTCGCCTACAAGCGCCCGTTCACGCCGGAAGACCTGGGGGCCATCGAGAAGAAGATGACCGAGCTGGCCAAGAAGGACGAGAAGGTCGTGCGCCGCGTGCTGCCGCGTGACGAAGCCGTCGCGCATTTCAAGCAGATGGGTGAGGCCTACAAGGCCGAGATCATCGGCAGCATCCCGGAAGGCCAGGATGTGTCGCTGTACAGCGAAGGCGCGTTTGAAGACCTGTGCCGCGGCCCGCACGTGCCCAGCACCGGCAAGCTCAAGCACTTCAAGCTGATGAAGGTGGCTGGCGCCTACTGGCGCGGCGACCACCGCAACGAGATGCTGCAGCGCATCTACGGCACCGCCTGGGCCAACAAGGAAGACCTGCAGCAGCACCTGACGATGCTGGAAGAGGCCGAGAAGCGCGACCACCGCCGCCTCGGCCGTGAGCTGGACCTGTTCCACATCGACGAGCATTCGCCGGGCACGGTGTTCTGGCACCCGCGCGGTTGGACCGTGTGGCAGGGCGTGGAGCAGTACATGCGCCAGGTATACCGCGACAACGGCTACCTTGAAGTCAAGGGCCCGCAGATCCTCGACCAGGGCCTATGGGAGAAGACCGGCCACTGGGACAAGTACCGCGAGAACATGTTCGTGACCGAATCGGAAAAGCGCGACTACGCGCTCAAGCCGATGAACTGCCCCGGCCACATCCTGATCTTCAAGCAAGGCATCAAGAGCTACCGCGACCTGCCGCTGCGGTTCGGCGAGTTCGGCCAGTGCCATCGCAATGAGCCGACCGGCGGCCTGCACGGCATCATGCGCGTGCGCGCCTTCACCCAGGACGACGGCCACATCTTCTGCACGGAAGAGCAGATCCAGTCCGAGGTGATCGCCTTCACGACCCTGCTGCAGAAGGTCTACAAGGACTTCGGCTTCACCGACATCATCTACAAGCTCTCGACCCGGCCGGAGAAGCGCATCGGCTCCGAGGAGAGCTGGGACCGTGCCGAGCAGGCGCTGGCGGAAGGCCTGCGCGCGTCGGGCTGCGACTTCGAGTACCTGCCCGGCGAAGGCGCCTTCTACGGCCCGAAGATCGAGTACACGCTGAAGGACGCGCTGGGCCGCCCTTGGCAGTGCGGCACCATCCAGGTCGACCCGAACCTGCCGGAGCGCCTGGACGCCGAGTACGTCGGCGAAGACGGCGCCCGCCATCGCCCCATCGTGCTGCACCGCGCCATCGTGGGCAGCCTTGAGCGTTTCATCGGCATCCTGATCGAACAACACGCCGGTGCGCTGCCGATTTGGCTGGCTCCGCGGCAGGTGGTGGTGTCCTCGATCACCGATGCACAAGCCGATTACGTCACGGATGTGGTGAAAGCTCTGCAAAAACAAGGGGTTAGGGCAGAGGCGGATTTGCGCAACGAGAAAATCACGTATAAAATCCGCGAGCATTCAATGCAGAAGGTCCCGTATATCCTTGTCGTTGGCGACAAGGAGAAGGCGAGCGGGGCCGTTGCGGTGCGCGCCCGAGGCAACCAGGATCTGGGCGTGATGTCACTTGCAGACTTCCAAGAGAAGCTCTCGAGCGACATTGCGAACAAGGTCTGAGTTACTGCCTCGGTTTTTTGCGTTCCATTGTTTTTGTGTTGGGTCTTCCTCTTGCCTGAAGACCTGTTTGAGGGGTTTGCACCATCGCTACTTTTGCCGACCGTCGGATGCCCAATGTCGAGCGCAAGCATCGACTGAACCGCGAGATCACCGCCCTGAACGTGCGCCTGAACGGCGTCGAGAACGAGCCCTTGGGCATCGTCAGCATTCAGGATGCCTTGCGCATGTCAGCCGAAGCCGACGTGGATCTGGTCGAAATTGCCGCCCAAGCGGATCCGCCGGTCTGCCGGCTGATGGACTACGGCAAGTTCAAGTACCAGGAGCAGAAGCGCGCTGCCGAGGCGAAGTCCAAGCAGAAGGTCATCGAAGTCAAGGAAGTCAAGTTCCGCCCGGGTACGGACGAAGGCGACTACCAGATCAAGATGCGCAATCTGCGTCGCTTCATCGCGGAAGACGGCGACAAGGGCAAGGTCACGCTGCGCTTCCGGGGCCGCGAAATCACCCACCAGGACATCGGCATGCGTCTGCTTGAGCGGATCCGTGACGAGCTGTCTGACGTGGCACTGGTTGAGCACATGCCCAAGCTGGAAGGCCGTCAGATGATCATGGTGCTGGCCCCGAAGAAGAAGTAAGCCAGTTCAAGCATTCACCCCGTGGCTCTCGGGCCACGGAGATGAAAAGGCCACTGCAGGCCATCAAGTGCAGCGCGCTCGCGCTGCCGCCCAGCAGAGGTTCATTAAAAGGAGCATTACATGCCCAAGATGAAGACCAAGAGCAGCGCCAAGAAGCGCTTCCGTGTTCGCCCGGGTGGCACCGTCAAGCGCGGTCAAGCCTTCAAGCGTCACATCCTGACCAAGAAGACCACCAAGAACAAGCGTCACCTGCGTGGCTCGGTGAATGTGCATGAGACCAACATGGGTCACATCGCACAAATGCTGCCGTTCGCCGGTCTGTAATCCACTTAGACAAAAAGGAGTTATCACATGCCTCGCGTCAAACGTGGTGTTACCGCCCGCGCTCGTCACAAGAAGATCCTGGCTCTGGCCAAGGGTTACCGCGGCCGCCGCAAGAATGTCTTCCGCATCGCCAAACAGGCGGTGATGAAGGCAGGTCAATATGCCTACCGTGACCGTCGCGCCAAGAAGCGCGTGTTCCGTCAACTGTGGATCGCCCGTATCAACGCTGGCGCCCGCAGCCTGGGCCTGACCTACAGCAAGTTCATGGCCGGTCTGAAGAAGGCCGCCATCGAGATCGACCGCAAGGTTCTGTCCGACATGGCCATCAACGATCCGGCAGCTTTTGCCAGCATCGTCGACAAGGTGAAGGCCCAACTCGCTTGATCTCCTTGAAGGCCAGGCACTGACCGCTCGCGGAAGGTGCCTGGCCTGTCAGGCTCTCGAAGGCCGTCACCCTCTGGTGCGGCCTTTTTTGTTTTCAGCACCGACTTTCATGAACGATCTCGATCAACTTGTGGCCGCCGCCCAGGCCGACTTTGCCCGCGCCGCCACGCCAGCCGACCTTGAAAATGCCAAGGCACGCTACCTCGGCAAATCTGGTCAGGTGACCGATCTGCTCAAGGGCATGGCTGCGCTGTCGCCGGAAGAAAAGAAGACCCGCGGCGCCGAGATCAATCAGACCAAGCAGCGCGTTGAAGCGCTGCTGACGGAGCGCCGCGCAGCCCTGGCCGACGCCGAACTCCAGGCCCAGCTGAAGGCTGAAGCGCTCGACGTGACCCTGCCCGGTCGCAGCCGCAGCCAAGGCGGCCTGCACCCCGTGTCGCGCACCCTGGAGCGCATCGAAGCCATCTTCGGCTCGATGGGTTTTGATGTGGCGGACGGCCCCGAGATCGAGGAAGACTGGTTCAACTTCACGGCATTGAACACGCCCGCGGATCACCCGGCCCGCTCGATGCACGACACGTTCTACGTGGACACCAAGGCCCCGGACGGCTCTGGCCATTTGCTGCGCACCCACACCAGCCCGATGCAGGTGCGTTACGCGGTGCAGCACGTGAAAAAACACGCGGCTGCGCTGGCCGCCGGTGAGGCCATCCCAGAGATCCGCGTGATCGCGCCGGGCCGCACGTACCGCGTGGACAGCGACGCCACGCACTCGCCGATGTTCCACCAGTGCGAAGGCCTGTGGATCGGCGAGAACGTCAGCTTCAAGGACCTGAAGGCGGTGTTCGCCGACTTCTTCCGCAACTTCTTCGAGACCGATGACCTGGACATCCGCTTCCGGCCGTCGTTCTTCCCGTTCACCGAGCCGTCGGCCGAAGTGGACATCGCCTTTGCCAGTGGGCCGCTGAAGGGTCGCTGGCTGGAAGTGGCTGGCTCCGGCCAGGTGCATCCGAACGTCGTGCGCAACTTCGGCCTCGACCCGGAGCGCTACATCGGCTTTGCCTTCGGCATGGGCCCTGACCGCCTGACGATGCTGCGTTACGGCGTGAATGACCTGCGCTTGTTCTTTGATGGTGATCTGCGCTTCCTGAGCCAGTTCAAGTGATCGCCGAGGCGATCCAGACACCCACCATTCGGAACACTTTCGGACTTCAACATGCAATTCCCTGAATCCTGGCTGCGCGAGTTCTGCAACCCTCCGCTGTCGACGGCCCAACTGGCCGACCTGCTGACCATGGCTGGCCTGGAAGTGGAGGAGATGCGCCCGGTGGCGCCTGCCTTCACCCAGATCGTCGTGGCGGAAATCGTCGAGGCGGAGCAGCACCCGAATGCAGACCGCCTGCGCGTCTGCAAGGTTGACGCTGGCCCCTTGAGCCAAGGTGGCCTGCTGCAGATCGTCTGCGGTGCACCCAACGCCCGCGTGGGCATCAAGGTGCCACTGGCGATGGTGGGCGCCGAGCTGCCCCCGGGCGACGACGGCCAGCCGTTCAAGATCAAGCTGGGCAAGCTGCGCGGCGTGGATAGCCAGGGCATGCTGTGCTCGGCGCGCGAGCTGAAGCTCAGCGAAGACCACGGCGGCCTGCTCGAGTTGCCGGCCGATGCGCCGCTGGGCACGTCGATCCGCGACTACCTGAACCTCGACGACACGCTGTTCACGCTGAAGCTCACGCCAAACCTGGCGCACTGCCTGAGCGTGATGGGCATCGCCCGCGAGGTGTCGGCACTCACCGGCTCGCCCCTGCTGCAGCCGGCCATTGCGGCCGTGGCTCAGCAGCATGGCGAAGTGCTGCCCGTGTCGATCCAGGACACCGACCTGTGCGGCCGTTTCAGCGGACGTGTGGTTCGCGGTGTCAACCCCAAGGCGGTCACGCCTGCCTGGATGGTGGAGCGTCTGGCCCGTTGCGGCCAACGTGCTGTCAGCCCGCTGGTGGACATTTCGAACTACGTGATGTTCGAGTTCGGCCGCCCGTCGCACATCTTCGACCTCGACAAGATCCACGGCGGCCTGCAGGTGCGCTGGGCGAAGGCCGGTGAAACGCTGAAGCTGCTGAATGGCAACACGGTGTCGCTGGACGCCGAGGTCGGCGTGATCGCCGATGAGCAGGCGGTGGAATCGCTGGCCGGCATCATGGGCGGTGACGCCACGGCCGTGTCTGACGACACCCGCAACATCTATGTTGAAGCGGCGTTCTGGTGGCCGCGTGCCGTGGCCGGCCGTTCGCGCCGCTACAACTTCTCGACCGACGCCGGCCACCGCTTCGAGCGTGGTGTGGATCCACAGAACACGGTGGAGCACATCGAGCGCATCACCCAGCTGGTGATCGACATCTGTGGCGGCGAAGCCGGTCCGATCGACGACCAGCAACCCGCGATGCCGGTGCGCACCCCCGTGGCCATGCGCATTGCACGCGCCGCCAAGGTCATCGGCATGCCGCTGACGCAGGCCGAGTGCGAAGCCGTGTTCACCCGCCTCGGCTTGCCCTTCGTGGCCACCGAAGGCGTGCTGACGGTCACGCCGCCAAGCTGGCGCTTCGACATCACGATCGAGGAAGACCTGATCGAGGAAGTGGCCCGCGTGCTGGGCTTTGCCCGCCTGCCCGCCACGCCGCCGCTGGCCCCGGTCACCGCGCGCATCCGTCCGGAAGCACAGCGCAGCCGCTTCGCGGTGCGCCATGCCCTGGCCGCGCTCGATTACCAGGAAACCATCAACTTCAGCTTCGTCGAAGCCCGCTGGGAGCAGGAGCTTGCCGGCAACGCTGACCCGATCAAGGTGCTGAACCCGATCGCCTCGCCTTTGGCCGTGATGCGTTCCAGCCTGCTGGGCAGCCTGGTGCAGGTGCTGAAGTACAACCTGGCCCGCAAGGCACCGCGTGTGCGCGTGTTCGAGATCGGTCGTGTCTTCTGGCGCGACGCTGCGATCAAGTCGAGCGACCACAGCGTGGAAGGCGTTTGCCAGCCCATGCGCGTGTCCGGTCTGGCCCATGGCTCGGCGGTGCCGCTGCAATGGTCGGCTGCTGACCGAGCCGTTGACTTCTTCGACGTGAAGGGCGACATCGAAGCGCTGCTGTCGCCGCGCAAGCCGGTCTTCGTGCCGGCTGAACATCCGGCCCTGCACCCGGGCCGCTGCGCAGCGGTGCAGCTGGACGGCGTGACGATTGGCCATGTGGGTGAGTTGCACCCGAAGTGGCGCCAGGGCTATGACCTGGCCCAGGCGCCGGTGCTGTTCGAACTTGATCTGGATGTGGTGCAGCAGCAGCCCGTGCCGGAGGCGCAGTTGGTGTCGCGGCAACAGTCGGTGCAGCGTGACCTCGCGCTGGTGGTGTCGGACCAGGTGGCGCACGATGCGCTGGTGGCCGCACTCTCGGCAGATGCCGAAGGCCTGGTGCGCAGCGCCGTGTTGTTCGATATCTACAAGCCCAAGCAGGCCACCGCCGACCTTGCGGAGGGCGAGCGCAGCCTGGCCGTGCGCCTGAGCCTGCTGGACGACGCGGCCACGCTGACCGATGACCGCATTGATGCTGCGGTGGCTGCCGCCGTGCAGCGCGTGCAGACGGCCTTTGGTGCGCGTCTGCGCGGGTAAGGGGCGAGGTGATGAGCAATGCCGTACCCGACAGCACGCCCGCGCCTGAGCGTCTGATGCTCACGTCGGTGGAGACGCCGACGCTGACCAAGGCCGAGCTGGCCGAGTTGCTCTTTGAGCGGCTGGGCCTGAACAAGCGCGAATCCAAGGACATGGTCGAGGCCTTCTTCGACATCGTCAACGACACGCTCGTGGCCGGTGAGGATGTGAAGCTGTCGGGGTTCGGCAATTTCGCGATCCGCCGCAAGGCCCCACGCCCCGGCCGCAACCCCCGCACGGGCGAGTCGATTCCCATCAAGGCACGAAATGTGGTGACATTTCACGCCAGCCACAAACTGAAGGCTGTTGTTCAGGGTGATGCACCGCCGCCGGAGGAGTTCGAGTAAAGTTTCAAGGCTCTGCCTGAAGCTGCTGATTCGGAACACCAAACGCCATGGATGAAGCGACCGCAAGCCTGCCGGCCATCCCGGCCAAGCGCTACTTCACCATCGGTGAGGTCAGCGAGCTCTGTGGCGTCAAGCCGTATGTGCTGCGCTATTGGGAGCAGGAGTTCACCCAGCTTCGCCCGATGAAGCGGCGCGGCAATCGCCGCTACTACCAGCACCATGAGGTGCTGCTGATCCGCAAGATCCGCGGCTTGCTGTATGACCAGGGCTTCACGATCAGTGGTGCACGCAATCGGCTGGGTGATGTCGTTCAACACCGCGGTGCACAGGACGAGGTTGAGGCCGTTGCATTTGACGAGAGCGACGCGCCGGCACATGTCGATTTGAGTGACCCGGCTATGGTGGGCACGCTGGCTGCGCTGTCACCGCTTCCACTGAACCCGAGCCCGGCGCAGGTGCGCACCGAATTGTTGGCAATTCGGGAGCTGCTCCTGAATTGAGTGCGTTTTCAGCATACAATGCTTGCTTAGTCGGGGCGTAGCGCAGCCTGGTAGCGCACTTGCATGGGGTGCAAGGGGTCGCGAGTTCGAATCCCGCCGCCCCGACCAAAAACAAGAAAAGAGAAAACGGGTCACGCCGAAAGTCGTGACCCGTTTTTCATTCTGGGGCCTGATCTTTCGCTGACGCCTCCTCTGGGGCGTCCACCAGAAAGAAGCCTTCACGGCGCCACCCCTTGAGGGTCAGTGTCCGGCCGACCCAGGTGTGCAGCACCGCGTCGCGCAGCGGGTGCCCGCCCACGCGGCGCAGCAGCAACTTGCCGGCTCCTCCCATGTCGAGCATCACGGCTTCGCGCTCGCTCTTGCTGCCTGCCGCGGTGCGTTCAAGCACCACGCGGCCATGCACGGTTTGCGGGGCCTCAGCGGGCGTGCAGTCGTCGGACATGAAGCAGTTCTCCGTCATCTTCGGTGGCCACGATGGCCACGATGCGCACCACACCCGCGGCATTGCTGCCCTGCGGCACGGGGCCCTTGATCACGTGCACCTGCCGCGTCGACGGCTTGGTTTTTACGGTCGGCTGCACGGCAAAGCTCATCCGTGTCTGCTGCGACGGCGCCAGGCCAGTTTCCTTGGCCATGGCGGCGAGGGTCTTGGCGACTGACGTGGACGGTGCGGTGTCGATCGGCTCCAGCGCGGGCATCGCCTTCGCCAGGTGGCTGCCTTCCCGGATCAGCTTTTCGCGTCGCAGGCCGCGCACGCTTCGATCACGTGTCTTGGAGAACGCCTTCTTGAAGGCCGCCGTGCGTGTCAGGGCATGCCCGTTGGTCGACACCGGGTGCAGCGAAGGGTCGCCCAGCAGGTAGAACTGCATGAGCGTCTTCAAGTCGTACGGATCCAGGTGGGTGCGGGCCCCCGCAAACTTCTGGCGGGCCTCCAGCGCTGCGCGGCCGGTGGATGCGCCGCTCAATACCTGCTGCAGGAAGAACTGGCAGATCAAGTCGGCGGATGCATTGCCTTCGCTCGGGCCGTAGGCGATGGTGCTGCTGCCAAAGAAGGCGCTGGCGCCGTCCAGCAGATAGGCGAGGGCGATGCCGTGCTGGCCGCCTGCGTCCTTGGGGTCGTAAAGCTGGGCGCCGTAGCAGCACTCGGCAGCCACCACCGTGCCGGCAGACACGCGGTCTCGCAGGCGCTTGGCATCATGGGCCACGGGGAATTCTTCAACGCCCGGTGGCTGTCCGAAATACTGCGACGAAGCATCAGCGCCGTGGCAGTTGATGAAGTGCACACGCGCTGACAACTGCCCCTTGCTCCAGGCTGGCCCTTCGGGGGGCACGCTGTGGAGGGCGTCGGTGGTGCCAAGGATGTTTTTCAGGCTCAGCTCGGTCGAGGCCTGCCAGGCCTGCGCCGTGATGCTGAAGCCCGATTGATAGTCTTCCGGGGCGCGCGGCTCCGCGCGGGCCGCTGCAGTGATCAACTGGGCCAGCAAGCTGCTGTCGGTGTTGCCGATGACGTCGGGCAGCCGGCCCACCACGCGGGTCGGCCCCAGAAAGCGATTGGGATTGGTGCTGTAGGCGGTGTCGCAGGCGTAGGGCAGGTCGGTGGGCACCACCTGATCGCCATCGCCGTCCTTCTCGCTCCAGGCCGGGTTGCGCACCGGCACCATCGGAACAATGTCGGGGCCTCCGAGCAGCATCACATAGTGCGGGTCGTGCGCCTTGCAAAGCCGGTCGATGGCTTGCTTGCAAGCCTTGGCATCGGCCGCGGCACCCACGGCCTGGCCTGCGCCAGTCATGTCGGCGGCCACGTCGAGATGAACCACGGCGGTGATCAGCCCGCGGCGCTTGTCGGCCGTGATCAGTGTGCGCAGCGCCTTGGTGATGCGCTGCACCCCGGCGGTGCCGTATTTTTTGGTCAGTGCGCCGTGGTGGGTCACCACCAGCTTGTCGATGCTCATCGAACCGTCCCTCTGAATGAAGGACTTGATTGTGATCAGGTCCGGTCGTTCAAGCCAGCTTGGCCGCTGCGGTGTATCCCACGTTCAACGGTCTGGCTCGAGCGGCTGTTGTGCGGCGGCCTGAAATTCGGGCTTGAGTTCATCCACGCGCAAGCCTTCCTTCAGCAGCGCGTTGCGCAACCAGTCGGGGTGTGCGCCCTGACCATCCCAGGTCTCACCGCTGACCGGGTGTCGGTACTTCACAGGCAAGGGTGTGGCGGGTGCGGAGGGCGACGCTGCGGGTGTGTCGCCGGCCAGATCGTCCAGCGTGATGCCCCAATAGGACATCAGCGAAACAATGCGGGCTACCACCGCGGCCTTGCCTCGACGGTCAAGCATGACGGTACGGGGGTCGGCGTCGAAGTGCCAGTTGTCCTGGTCGTGCGGGTTGTCGCTCATCTCACGCAAACATGGCGGCAATCAAGCCTGGCCTGGTGGCATTTGAGCAGGTGCTCAAGAAGGCATGCTGGAAAACAAACAGGCCACTCGATGAGTGGCCTGTGGGGGATCGGAATCAGGATTGCGCCTGGTCCAGTTCCTTGCAAGAAGGGGCACAAACGGCCTGGGCTTTGCCCAGCAGTTTGCGGGACTTCAACTGCGCGCGTGGCCGGTGCTTGCCGCACAGGAAACACGACATGGTCGCGGCGCCAAAGGCACCGGTTGCAGAGAAGGGGGAACCCGCCACTTTAGAGCGGTATCGCAAACCACCTGCGTCGATGGTGGTCTTGGGATCGTCCTTGGCCAGAATGAGCTCCTCGGATACGCTAAGAATCAAAAAACAGGCTGCTGGTCAACGAGGATCACCCGTTCCACCAACAACCACCGATTATCGCTGATCAGCAGGTTTCGGGCCAGCGTACAGATACGCTTTGGCCTCGGGCAAAACCCCAACATCACGCCAACTTCCCGTAGCCGCCGCCCCAAATTCGGGCGGATGCGCGTTTTGGTTGCGTTTTGGTGGCGCTCGGCGCACTGCACCGAATGCCTTGCACTGCGGATGCGCCCAACTCCAAAGGACGCCAGAGCGCACGTCACCAAGAAAAAAGCCGCTTCAGACATCTGAAGCGGCTTTGAGAGTGGCTCCTCGACCTGGGCTCGAACCAGGGACCTACGGATTAACAGTCCGGCGCTCTACCGACTGAGCTATCGAGGAATTGTCTGCTTGTGTCAGCCAAGGCAAGCGGTGGCACCTTGGCGTCTTGATTTGGCTCCCCGACCTGGGCTCGAACCAGGGACCTACGGATTAACAGTCCGGCGCTCTACCAACTGAGCTATCGGGGAAGTGAAGCCTCAGATTATAGGCAGAAAATCAGCACTTTCACAAGTTGATCTGCAAACTTGTCCGAAAAGTTCTTCCGGCCAGCGGGTACAGGTAAACATGGCCGTACTGATAGGGGCTTTCCTGCCAGGCGCGGCGGCCCGTCAGGTTGTCCACGCCCACGCGCCACAGCCAGTCGATGCCCTGCGCCTTGAAGGCATAACGGCTGGAAAGGCCGAGGGTGGTCCAGCCCGGGATGCTCACCGAGTTGTCCGGCAGCACGAAGCGGCTGCCTTCATGGCTGATCTGCGTCTGCACCGACAGGCCCGGCACGGCCGCCACCTGGTAGCCGATCTGCACACGCGCCACACGCTGGGCCACGTTCGCCGGCACCAGGTTGTTGCTTGCAGCGGTGCTGCTGTCTTCGGTGCGGGCCTTCAGCCACATCGCACTGCCGCGCACACTCCAGGCACCTTCGCGCAGGTCCACCGTGCCCTCCAGGCCCCGGTGACGTGCCTGGCCGTCGATGGTGTAGGTCGATCCGGTGTCGGCCACTTGCGGACGGCTTATGTCGAATCCAGTGACGGACCAGCCGAGCGTCTGACTCTCATGCTTGAAGCCGGCTTCGAACTGACGGCTCTTGAGGGCAGGCAAGGGCTGTCCGGCGCTGTTGCCGTAGCCGCTGCGGTTCGGCGTCACGGCGCTTTCGATGCCCTGGCCCCAGCTCAGGTAGGCCATGTCTGCAGGCGTGGCCTGCCAGGTCACGGCCAGCCAAGGCGTGGTGAACGACTGGTCGTAATCAATGGGTCGCGAACCATCGGTTCGAACGCTCTGGCGCTCCAGGCGCGTGTGGCGAACACCCGCCCACAAGCCTGCATCGCCCCACTGCATGCGGTCGAGCAGTTGCAGCTCATTGCTGTGCTCGGTGCGGTTGGTGTTTTCGTCGGTCAGCTCGGGCGCCGGGCTGGTGGCAGCCGTGCCTTGCACGTTGCCGATGCCCGCCCAGTTGTAGGCCTGCCGGCCCAGACGAGACTCGTAGCGGCTGTTCAACCACCCCAGGCTCAGGTGATGAGCCACCGCGCCGGTTTGCACGTCACCGTTCAGCTTCACCGAGAAAACGCGCGTGTTGCGGCGCTCGTTTTCGCTGCGGAAGTCGTACAGGTCGTAGGTGCCGTCTGCGCAGTAGCTGCTGTAGTTGTCGACAGCGCTGCAACCAAACGGGAAGGCCAGGCGGTCGTCCGTGGTCAGGCGCTGGGTCATGGCTTCACTGACCACCTGCCAGTTGCTGTCGAGCGTGTGCGTCCAGCGCAGGCTGGCTGTGCGGCTGTCGAACACCACGGGCAAGGACCAGCGCTGGTTGTTCAGGTTGGTGCGCGGGTCGACCGTGCTGGCGTCTGGCAAGGTCGAGCCCAGCAAGCTGAAGCCGGGGATGCTGGGTTGAGATTGGCGGCTGATTTCCAGCTCGCCCTCCAGGCGATCACGCTGGCCCAGCTGGGTGGTGCCGGCGAGCGCAAACAGGTGGCGGCTGCCTTTTGCATCACGCACCAGCGGGTCCAGTTGCTCGGCGCTCAGGTTCAGGCGCACGCCGGTCTGGGTGGCCGTGTCGACCACGCGGTCGAGGTCGGCCGCCAGCTTCATGCTGCCGGCCTCGGACAGACCGACCAGGAACTGGTTGGTATTGCCGCCGCGCGGGCGCTTCACCGCCAGATTGACCAGACCGCCCGGCGCGCTGGTGCCGGCCTGCGCGCCACTGGTGCCCTTGAGCACCTCGACACGTTCCTTGTTGTCGAGCGCCAGCGCCGTTTCACCGTTGATCGGCAGGCCGTCGCGGCGGTAGTTGAAGCGGTTGTCCAGCGCGTAGCCGCGCACCCGCATGGCGGCCCAGTAGCCGGGGGCGTTGTAGGCGTCGCCCAGGCTGGCGTCGAGACGGGTGATCTCGCCCAGCGTGTCGATGCCGATATCGGCCAGGCCAGCGGCGTTGCTGCTGGTGGACTGGAAGGGCGAGCGGCCGGGCGAAACATCGCCAAAGCCGCTCACGCTGACGGGCGCTGCGGTGGCGCGGCCCGTGACCTGCACGACGTTGGCGCTGTCTTGCGCCCAGGCGGCCGGTGAGAGGGCCAGCGTGGCGGCCAGAGCCAGACCATGCCGGCGGAAATGCACACGGCGTGGCGTGGCGGACGTGGGGGCCGTGTTGGCCAGAGCGGATGAAACAAGAAGGATCGATGCCATCGGAGACTTTCGTGAACGGCGATGGCAGGGTGCATGGCCGTGATCACGTGACGCGAAAGCCGGCAGGAATGCCGACGGCACGATCTCAACGATGGCTGCTTCCCTGCGCGAGGATTACCTCAATCAGGTTCGAAGGGACTTTCTCAGTCGTCACCAGAACTGGCGACAACACCCCTAGCGGATTGCCACAGCGCCCGGAAGCACTGCAACAGCGATCATTATCAACGTGTTTGAATGCACACCGCGTTGCGGCATGAAAAAGGCCCGCGGAGTGCGGGCCTTGATGTGACAGCGCCGTAGCGATGACGCGGCGTTGAGGCTGCGCCATCACGGCGCATGGCTTCAGCGCTGCAGTTCGCCGAGCTTGTCCTTGCGGTCTTTCCACTCGTCAGCGTCAGGCAGTGCAGCCTTGCGCTTGGTGATGCTCGGCCAGAGCTTGGCCAGATCTGCATTGAGCTTGATGTACTGCTGCTGGTCGCCCGGCACGTCTTCTTCCGGCAGGATGGCATTCACCGGGCATTCCGGGATGCACACGGCGCAATCGATGCACTCGTCCGGATCAATGGTCAGGAAGTTCGGGCCTTCGCGGAAGCAATCGACGGGGCAGACGTCGACGCAGTCGGTGTACTTGCAGCGGATGCAGGCTTCGGTGACGACGTGGGTCATGGGGGCGGGCAGTGGTTGGTGATTGATGTGCGCCCCGCAGGGAACGCAGTCCGTTGCAGCATGCTGCCTCAAAGGCGGCAGCCGGCGCACGGCGAATTGATGATTTTAAGGCTTTGAGAGGCTGGACGAGGCAAGGCCTTGTGCAATCCCGGGTTCAGGTAGTTGCTGGGGGTGGCTGGCGACCTTGGTGGCGCCAACGCCCACCGTGACCACCGCTGGCCGGCCGGCATGCAGCACACAGGCAGCAGCCAGGTCTTTCACGGCATGGTCGCTGACCAGCTGATCCGGCCAGCCCGCGCGTGACACCACGCAGGCCGGTGTGTCGGCAGGCCAGCCGGCATCCAGCAATTGCCGCGACAAGCTGGCCAGTTGGCGTCCGGCCATGTAGAACACTTCGGTGTCGGCACGGCGGCTGGCGCGCAATTCGCGCTGCTCGGTCATCGCGGTAGAGAGCGCCACGCTGCGCCCCTGCCCACGGCGGGTGAGCGGGCGGGCCGTGGCGGCGGCTGCAGCCAGCGCAGCCGTCACGCCGGGCACCACGTCGAACGGGATGCCTTCGGCGTCCAGGGCCAGCAGTTCTTCTTCCAGGCGACCGAACACGCTCGGATCACCGCCCTTGAGGCGAACCACGCGGGCACCCGTGCGCGCAAACTGCACCAGCAAGGCATTGATGCGCTGCTGGGCGGTGGCATGGTGGGTGAAGCCGCGCTTGCCCACGTCCACCCAATTCGCGTTTGGTGCCAGGTCGCGGAAGGCAGGGTCGGTGAGGGCGTCGAACAAGACCACTTCGGCGCTGGCCAGCACCCGGGCACCGCGCACGGTGATCAGGTCGGCCGCACCGGGGCCGGCGCCGACGAAGTGGACATGACCGCTGGGCATGTTGCTCGCTGCTTCAGGCTGACACCGCGGCGCTGTCCTGCTTCACGTGCAGGCCGCATTCCTTGGCGTTTTCGTCTTCCCACCACCAGCGACCGGCGCGGAACTCTTCGCCCACGGCGATGGCGCGGGTGCAGGGTGCGCAGCCGATGCTGGGCATGAACTGGTCATGCAGCGCGTTGTAGGGCACCTGGTGCGTCTCGATGTAGTGCCAGACGTCGTTCCATGTCCAGTCGACCAGCGGGTTGAACTTGGCGCGACCGTTGGCTTCCACTTCGCGGTCGGGCATCGCACCGCGGTTGTTCGACTGTTCCCGGCGCAGGCCGGTGACCCAGGCGGTGCGCTTGGCCAGCATGCGGCCCAGCGGCTCCAGCTTGCGCACCTGGCAGCAGGCCTTGCGCAGCTCGATGCTCTGGTACATCGCCTTCTCGCCGTTCTGGCGCACGAAGTGCACGACGCTTTCCTCGACCGGGCTGTAGAGCTCTACCGTCAGGCCATATCGCGCCTCGATCTTCGGGATGAGGGCCAGCGTTTCCGGGTTCAGCGCGCCGGTTTGCAGCGTGCCGATGGCGATGGGCAATTGGTGCCGCGCGATCAGGTCGGTCAGCACCATGTCTTCGGCGCCCAGGCTGTTGGCCAGGACGACGCTGCCAGGGTGCTCGCTCGCGGCCTGCTTCAGCAGGGCCAGCGTGGCGGCCAGCCGCTCATCAAAGCCGGGCGTCAGGCGGGCGTACAGCGAGATGGCGCTGGACGCCGCGGGGCCGGCTTCAGGCAACGTCGCCCAAGGCAGGGCCGACACTGCGCCGTCGTCGGCGTCAGAGCTGGTGGCGTTCATGAGCCGGCCCGCGCGAAGAGCGGACGCGCCTCGCGCACGTCGCCCTGGTAGAAGTCGGTCACCAGCGACAGCGCCCGTCGTGCGCTGGCTTCGTTCTGGTCGTGGCGCAGCTGCACGGCGTCCACGCCGGTGCGTGCCAGCAGCGGCAGCATGTCGACCAGCACGTCACCGATGGCGCGCACTTCGCCGGTGTAGCGCAGGCGCGAGCGCAGCACGCGGGCCTGGCTGTAGCCGCGGCCGTCGACCCACTTCGGGAATTGCACGGCGATCAGGGCCAGGCGCGGCAGGTCAGCCGCCAGCTCTTCCACGTCGAGCGTGTTCGGGATCACGACGCCGGCGGGCACGTCGGCCGGCCAGGTGTCGCGCACGGCATGCCACTGCTCGAGCGTCAGCAGGCGGTTCGGGCCGGCCTTCGGGTGCGGATCAGGGCCGTCTTCGCCACCAACGCGGTGCCAGGAATCGGTGTGGGAGGAAATGAACTTCATGGCGGATCTCAAGCGTTGGCGGGCTGGGCGGTCTCATGGCGCACGGCATCGGCAGCAGAGCGCAGCGGTGCCACGCCAATGCGGCGCACGGTGTCGATGAAGCGCTCGCCAGCCTCGCGTTCACGGCGGAAGGTGTCGATCAGGGCTTCGATCACGTCCGGCACTTCTTCGGCCGCGAAGGACGGGCCGATGACCTTGCCGGGCACGGCCGCGCCGCTGAGGGTCGAGCCATCAGAGCCGCCCACCGAAACCTGGTACCACTCGTCGCCATCCTTGTCGATGCCGAGGATGCCGATGTGGCCGGTGTGGTGGTGGCCGCAGCTGTTCATGCAGCCGCTGATGTGCAGGTCGATGTCGCCGAGGTCGTAGACCGCGTCGAGGTCGGTGAAGCGCTCGGTGATGCTGGCCGCCACCGGGATGGAGCGGGCATTCGCCAGCGAGCAGAAGTCACCGCCCGGGCAGGCGATCATGTCGGTCAGCAGGCCGATGTTCGGCGTGGCGAAACCGGCGTCCTTGGCAGCGTGCCACACGGCCAGCAGGTCGGCTTCACGCACCCAGGGCAGCAGCAGGTTCTGGTCGTGCGTCACGCGCAGCTCGCCCAGCGAATAGCGGTCTGACAGCGTGGCGGCCAGCTCCATCTGTTCGGTGGTGGCGTCACCCGGGGCGATGCCGGCGCGCTTGAGCGACAGGGTCACGGCGCGGTAACCCGGCACCTTGTGGCCATGCACGTTGCGCTCGAGCCAGCGCAGGAAGGCGGCAGGGGCCGGGCCGGTGCGGTGCGGGTCGAAGCCGGCAGTGGCCGGGCGCACGCCGTGCGGCACGACGAAGTTGCGGGCCACGCGCTCCAGCTCGGACACCGGGATGATGTGCTCGCGGCCGTCCGCGTCGCTGTCGATGATCTTGGCGAACTCGGTGTTCACCGCATCGATGAACTTCTGGCCTTCGGCCTTCACCAGGATCTTGATGCGGGCCTTGTAGGCGTTGTCGCGGCGGCCGTAGCGGTTGTAGACGCGGACGATGGCTTCGAGGAAGACCAGGATCTGCTGCCACGGCACGAAGGTGTTGATGACCGTGCCGATGACCGGCGTGCGGCCCATGCCGCCGCCTACCAGCACCTTGAAGCCCACCTCACCGGCGTCGTTCTTCAGCAGCTGCAGGCCGACGTCATGCCAGGCGATGGCGGCGCGGTCTTCGGTGGCGCCGGTCACGGCGATCTTGAACTTGCGCGGCAGGAAAGCGAACTCGGGGTGCAGCGTGCTCCACTGGCGCAGGATTTCGCAGTAGGGGCGCGGATCAACGACTTCGTCCGGGGCGATGCCGGCCAGCGCATCGCTGGTGATGTTGCGGATGCAGTTGCCGGAGGTCTGGATGCCGTGCATGTCGACTTCCGCCAGCTTGTCCATCACGTCGGCGGCCTTGGTCAGCGGGATCCAGTTGTACTGCAGGTTCTGGCGCGTGGTGAAGTGGCCGAAGCCGCGGTCGAAATCACGGGCGATGACAGCCAGCTGGCGCAACTGGCGGCTCGACAGCTCGCCGTACGGCACGGCCACACGCAGCATCGGTGCGTGGCGCTGGACGTACCAGCCGTTCTGCAGGCGCAGCGGCTTGAAGTCGTCGTCGGCCAGTTCTCCGCTCAGGTTGCGCTCCAGCTGGTCGCGGAACTGCGCAGCGCGCTGGCGAACGAATTGACGGTCAAAGGCGGAATATTGGTACATGGCTCGAAAGGGGCAAAACAGGCCCGATCCGGACTGTACAAAAACCTCATATGCTTGGAAACAAATCAAAAATAGATTGCTTATTGCGATTCAAGCTAAGGCGCCGTGCGGGGCGGTGACGGGCTTCTAGAATGCTGCCGATGCAAGACGAATTGAGCACGCAGCAGCAGCGCCGCCGCCAGGGCCTGGTGTGGGCTGCCGCCGCCGCCTGGGCCCTGACCGGCTGCCAGACCACCCCCGCACCCGTTGAGCCGCCTCAGGTGGTGGTGCCACCACCGCCGCGCCTGCCGCCGAAGCCGCCCGTGATTGGCCTGGCCCTCGGCGGTGGCGCCGCGCGGGGTTTCGCCCACATCGGGGTGATCCAGGTGCTGGAAGAGCAGGGCATCAAGGTCGATCTGGTGGCGGGGACCTCCGCCGGCAGCCTGGTGGCCGCGCTGTATGCCTCGGGCAAGAAGGGGCATGAGCTGGCCACCTTGGCGCAGGGCATGGACGAATCCGCGCTCACCGACTGGTCGTTCCCGGGCCGCGGCCTGATTCGCGGTGAGGCGCTGGCGCGCTATGTGCGCAGCCAGACGGGCAATCTGCCGATTGAGCAGATGAAGCTGCCGCTGGGCATCGTGGCCACTGACCTGGCCGATGGCGAGCCCATCCTTTTCAGGCGCGGTGACACCGGCATGGCCGTGCGCGCGTCGAGTGCGGTGCCGGCGGTGTTCCAGCCGGTGAAGATCGGTGAGCGTGAATATGTGGACGGCGGGCTGGTGTCGCCGGTGCCGGTGCGGCAGGCGCGGCAAATGGGCGCGCAGCTGGTCATCGCCGTCGACATCACCTCGCCGCCGGATGGCGCCGCCACCGGCGACGCCTTCCGCATGCTGCTGCAGACCTTCTCGATCATGGGGCGCAGCATCAACCGGCTGGAGCTGAAGGACGCTGACGTGGTGATCCGCCCGGCGCTGCTGGGCGTGTCGAGCGCCGATTTTTCAGCGCGTCAGAAAGCCATCGCCTCCGGCCGGGAAGCCGCGCTGGCGATGCTGCCGGCGCTGAAGGCGCGCATCCTGGCGCTGACGCACTGAAACCCGCGGCACAGACGTAAAAAAGCCCGGCACGAGGCCGGGCTTGAACGGTACCTTGAAGCCAGTCTTCCTGGGGCACCGAGGAGACAACCTTCACGCACGGGCCGACCAGTTCGGTCAGCCCGGCTTGTACGCGATGACAGCGTCTTGAATCAGACCGAGCGACGGGCCTTGGGGGCCGTCTGGGTGGCCTTGACAGCCGTGCTGGTGATGGCTTGGAAGTTGGCTTCGGCCACGTCAGCGGCTTGCTTGGCAGCCTTGTGCACGGTTTCGTAGGCGTTGTTGGCAGCAGCAACAGCCGACTTCACCAGGGCGACGGCGTTTTCGCTGCCGGCCGGTGCGTTCTTGACGGCGGTGTCGACGGTGGCCATGAACTTCTTCTGCACGTCAGCCAGCTGGACTTCAGCAGCCTTGGTCAGCTCGGCGTTGGTGGCAGCGGCGATGTCGTACAGGTGACGGCTGTAAGAGGCGGCCTTTTCGGCGGCCGGTTGCAGCAGGCCAGCTTGCAGGCTCATCAGCTCTTGCGCGTCCTTGACCGACAGGGCGGCCTTGGTGGTTTCAGCAGCTTCGCCCATCGAGGCCTTGGCCACTTGCAGGTTCAGCTCAACCAGCTTTTCAACGCCTTCAAAGGCCTTGTTGGTCAGGTCGAACAGGGTTTCGATGTTGGCCTTTTGTGCGGCCATCAGTTGTTCAGCAGTCAGCATGTGAATCTCCTTTAATAGGTGGGGGAACACTCAGCAGCCTTTTGTGCGCTGCAACATGAATCGAAGTATGAGGGCGTGTCGCAGCGATTGCAAGCACTTTTTGTTGCAGTGCAGCAAAAGTCTGCAAACGCCCTTGGCCGGAGTCTCGGACGGGGCCATGGCAGGGCTGTGACAACGCCCTCCAGCCACGCTGGGCACAATGGCTTGAACCTCAATGTGATGACTATGCAGGCCTATACCTCCGACCACTTCGTCCTGCCCTTGCCCGAAGGCCACCGCTTCCCGATGGCGAAGTACCGGCTGCTGCGCGAGGCCGTCGAGGCAGGCCTGCCCGGCGTGGTGCTGGCACCGGCGCCGGCAGCGTCTGACGGCGAGCTGGCCCTGGCCCATGAGCCGGCCTACGTGAGCGCCGTGGCCGAGGGCTGGTTGTCAGACGCCCAACAGCGCGAGATCGGGTTTCCGTGGTCAGTCGCGATGGCCGAGCGCTCGCGCCGCTCGGTCGGGGCCACGATTGCCGCGGCGCGCAGTGCGCTGTCAGATGGCGTGGCGGCCAACCTGGCCGGCGGTACGCACCATGCCTATGCCCACAAGGGCTCGGGCTTCTGCGTGTTCAACGACGTGGCAGTGGCGGCCCGGCTGATGCAGGCCGAATGGCACCGCAGCCACCGCCGCTTGCTGCGGGTGCTGGTGATCGACCTAGATGTGCACCAGGGCAACGGCACGGCGTCGATCTTTGCCGATGACCCGTCGGTGTTCACCTTCTCGATGCACGGCGCACGCAACTTCCCGTTCCGCAAGGAAGCCAGTGATCTGGATGTGGAGTTGCCGGACGGCTGCACCGATGCGCCGTACCTGGAAGCGCTGGACCAGGCCTTGGACCGCATCTGGCAAATCCATGCTGCTGACCCTCCGGGCCTGGCGTTTTATCTGGCCGGCGCAGACCCCCACGAAGGCGATCGCCTGGGCCGGCTGAAGATCACGGCACAAGGCTTGGCCGAGCGTGACCGGCGGGTGTTCAGTGCCCTGCGCGAGCGCGGCATTCCGGTGGCCGTGAGCATGGCGGGCGGTTACGGGAACGACATCAACGCCACGGTGGCTGTGCAGGCCAACACCCTGGCGCTGGCCGCCCAGAGCGCCGCGCAGTGGCCAGACCTTCGGGTTTCCTCTCGGGCCCGGGCGTAGCTTCTGCGACAGCGTGTCAAGCCGGGCAATGGAAGAATCTTCACGCATGAGCACATCGCCTTCCTCTCAAGCACCGGGTGCTGCTGCCGCCCCGCCGAGCCGGCCGCAGGCCCAGCGGCGTGAGGCCTACGCCACGTTCCGCCAGATTGGCACCCGCTGGATGGACAACGACATCTACGGCCACGTCAACAACGTCGTCTACTACAGCTACTTCGACACGGCGGTGAACGGCCACTTGCTGGATGCCGGCGTGCTCGACATCCACGCCGGCGAGGTGATCGGTCTGGTCATCGAGACGGCCTGCAACTACTTCGCACCGCTGGCCTTTCCGCAAACGGTGGCAGCCGGCCTGCGGGTGGCGCACATCGGCGCCTCCAGCGTGCGCTACGAAGTGGGCCTGTTCGCCGAAGGTGAGCCGCTGAGTGCGGCCGCCGGCCACTTCGTGCATGTCTATGTGGACCGCGCCACGCGCCGGCCCGTGCCCTTGCCTGAGCCACTGCGCCAGGTGCTACTTGCCTTGAAAGTGCCCGCATGACGACCCCTGATCCCCGCAACGCCGCCGCCGTCCATGCGGCCATCACGTCCCGTCGCTCCATCCGCGCGTACCTGCCTACGCCGGTGCCCCGGGCCACCATTGAGCGCATCTTGCAGGTGGCAGCACGCGCACCTTCCGGCACCAACACCCAGCCCTGGCAGGTGCATGTGCTGACCGGCGCCGCGCTGCAGCGCCTGACCGACAAGGTCTCGGCGGCATTTGATGACCCGGCCAGCCGCGCCGCGCACACCGAGGAGTACGCCTACTACCCCGAGAAGTGGGTGTCGCCCTACATCGATCGGCGTCGCCAGGTGGGCTGGGATTTGTACAGCCTGCTCGGCATCGGCAAGGCCGACAAGGACCGCATGCATGCGCAGCACGCGCGGAACTTCCGCTTCTTCGACGCGCCCGTCGGCCTGATCTTCACGATCGACCGGGTGATGCAGCAAGGCAGCTGGCTCGACTACGGCATGTTCATCCAGAGCGTGATGGTGGCCGCCCGCGGCGAAGGCCTCGACACCTGCCCGCAGGCCGCGTTCACCCAGTTCCACCGCGTCATCGCCGAGGAGCTGCAACTGGCGCCCGAGCAGATGGTGGTGTGCGGCATGGCCCTGGGCCACGCCGATCCCGGCGCCATCGAGAACACGCTGGTCACGCAGCGTGAGCCGGTCTCGGGCTTTGCCCGGTTTCTGACGGACTGACTGCCCGTCGGGGGTGGGCAGCCCGGTGCCACGGCCGCGACCTTTCTAGAATCAAAGGCTTGACGCGTGTCAGCCTGGGCACGCCTGAACCGGATTCGCTCCATGAGATTGCAGTCGGCCCCGCGGTGGGCCCTGGCCCTGTGCCTGGCCTTGATGAATGCGCCGGCCATGGCCGCCGAGTTGCCTGGCGACAGCCTTGGCGTGCGGTGGGCGCTGCCATTTGCCGGCATGTTGCTGTCAATCGCGGTGATGCCGCTGCTGATGCCCGGCGTGTGGCACCGCCACTTCGGCAAGATCACGGCGGCGTGGTCGCTGGCTTTGCTGCTGCCGCTGGCCGGCCATCTGGGCGTCGGGCTGGTGGGCGGTGTGCTGGCCCACACCCTGCTGACCGAGTACTTGCCGTTCATCGTGCTGCTGACCGCGCTGTTCACCACGGCCGGCGGCATTCATGTGCGCGGCAATCTGCATGGCAGCCCGCTGACCAACACGGCGCTGCTGGCTGTGGGCGCCGCGCTGGCCAGCGTGATGGGCACCACCGGCGCGTCGATGCTGATGGTGCGGCCGCTGATCCGGGCGAACGACAACCGTCGCCATGTGGCGCACGTGATGGTGTTTTTCATCTTCATCGTCAGCAATGCCGGCGGTGCGCTGACGCCCCTGGGCGATCCGCCCTTGTTCCTCGGCTTCCTCAAGGGCGTAGACTTCTTCTGGACGCTGAAGCACATCGGCCCGCAGACGCTGTTTCTGGTGCTGGGCCTGCTGGCGATCTTTTACCTGCTCGACCGCTACTGGTTCACCCATGAGGCCCTGCTGCCGCTGGACCCGACGCCCGACAACGGCCGCCTCGGCCTGGACGGCGCCGTCAACTTCCTGCCCCTCGCGGCCGTGGTGGCGCTGGTGCTGATGAGCGGCCTGTGGAAGCCGGGTGTGGCCGTGAGCGTGGCGGGTGTGGAGATGGGCCTGGAGCAACTGGTGCGCGACGCGCTGCTGCTGGTGGTGATCGGGGTGTCGCTGTGGATCACCCCGGCGGGCGTGCGGGCGCGCAACCAGTTCAGCTGGGGGCCTATGCTGGAGGTGGCCAAGCTGTTCGTCGGCATCTTCCTGACGATGATGCCGGTGCTGGCCATGCTCAAGGCTGGTGTGCACGGGCGGTTCGCCGGCCTGGTGCTGGCCGCCAGTGATGCGGCTGGCGCGCCATCGCCAGTCGCGTATTTCTGGCTGTCGGGGGCCCTGTCATCCTTTCTCGACAACGCACCAACCTACCTGGTGTTCTTCAACCTCGCGGGCGGTGACCCGGCCACGCTGATGACCACGCTCGCGCCGGTGCTCGGCGCCATATCGGCGGGTTCGGTGTTCATGGGCGCCAACACCTACATCGGCAACGCGCCGAACTTCATGGTCAAGGCGATTGCCGAAGAGCGGGGCTTGCGCATGCCCAGCTTCTTTGGCTACATGGCGTGGTCGGCCGCCGTGCTGCTGCCCATGTTTGCCCTGATCACATTGATCTGGTTCCGGTGATGCCGCATCACCTCTTCAAGGAAACAAGCCATGTCTGATGACACCCTGAATGCCCGACGCCCGCGCGTCTTCGTGGCGCGCCGGATCTTTCCTGAAGTGGTGGCGCAGCTGCGCGAGCACTTCGACGTCAGCACCCACGACACCGACGAGCCGCTGAGCCGCGACGAGCTGATTGCCCGCCTGCAAGGTTGCGACGGCGTGTTCGTGGCGGGCACCGAGCCGATCGACGCCACGCTGCTGGCCGCGTGCCCGACGCTGCGCGCCGTGTGCAGCATGGCCGTGGGCTACAACAACATCGACGTGCCGGCCGCCACCGCGCGCGGCGTGGTGGTGAGCAACGCCCCGGGGGTGTTGACCGAGACCACGGCCGACTTCGGCTTCGCCTTGATGATGGCCACCGCCCGCCGCATCACCGAGGCTGAGCAGTACCTGCGCGCCGGCCACTGGAAGCAGTGGAGCGTCGACGGCATGGCCGGCGCCGACATCCACGGCAGCACGCTGGGCATCCTCGGCATGGGGCGCATCGGCCAGGCCATTGCGCGCCGCGGCGTACACGGCTTCGGCATGTCGCTGGTCTATCACAACCGGTCGCGTCTGCCGGCCGAGGACGAGGCGGCATTGGGCGCGCGTTACCTCGATCTGCCCGGCCTGCTGAAGGCGGCGGACCACCTGGTGATCGTCGTGCCCTATGGTCCAACCTCGCACCACCTGATTGGCGCGGCAGAGCTGGCGCTGATGAAGCCCAGCGCCACCTTGATCAACGTGGCGCGTGGCGGCGTGGTGGACGACGCTGCGCTGGCGCAGGCCCTGGCTGAGCGACGCATCGCCGGCGCCGGGCTGGACGTGTTCGAGGGTGAACCTGCGGTGCACCCGGGCCTGCTGGAGGTGCCGAACGTGGTGCTCACGCCGCACATCGCCAGTGCCAGCTTGCCCACCCGTTTGGCCATGTGCCAGCTGGCGGCCAGCAACTTGCGTGCAGCCCTGACAGGCCAGGCGCCACCCACGGCCCTGAACCCGGAAGTGTTGCCCCTGCGCTGACACCGGGGCGGGCCTGCTGCGACAATGGCCGCATGCCCTTGTCGATGCTTGACGCCCTTCAATTGTCCCTGTCGGGTGTTGTTGTTCTCCTGTTGCTGGCCTTGCTGTGGCGGGGCGGCGGCGCAGGCGGTTCGGCCGATGAGGTGATCGCGCTGCTGCGTCAGCAGCGGGGTGACAACGAACGCCTCGAGCGCGAATTGCGCACCGAGGTGCAGACCGCCGCACGCGGCACCCGCGAAGAACTGCTGCAAGGCTTGAGCCTGTTCCAGCAAAGCCTGGTGCAGCAATCGGCCGAGCAGGCCCGCACCCAGCAGGCGCAGTGGCAGGCCTTGTCGGCCAGCAATGAGCGGCGCCTGGCCGAGGTGCGCGAGGCCGTCGCCCGCCAGCTGCAGCAACTGCAGGCCGGCAATGAGCAGAAGCTCGACCAGATGCGCGCGACGGTCGATGAAAAGCTCCACGCCACGCTGGAGCAGCGCCTCGGCGAAAGCTTCCGCCAGGTGGCGGAGCGGCTGGAACAGGTGCACCAGGGTCTTGGTGAAATGCAATCACTGGCTCGTGATGTCGGCTCGCTCAACCGGGTGCTCAACAACGTCAAGACGCGTGGCGTGTTTGGCGAAGTGCAACTGGCGGGCCTGCTGGAGCAGGTCTTCACGCCCGAGCAGTACGGCGCCAATGTTGAAACCGTGCCCGGCAGCAATGCGCGGGTGGAGTTCGCCATCCGCTTGCCCGGGCAGGGCGGGGCGGCCGGGCCGCTGTGGTTGCCCATCGATGCGAAATTTCCGCGCGAAGACTACGAGCGCCTGCTGAACGCGCAGGACGCTGCCGATCCGGTGGCCGCCGAGGCCGCAGGCAAGGCGCTGGAGCAGCGCTTGCGGCTGGAAGCCCGCACGATCCGCGAGAAGTACATCGCCGCGCCTTACACCACCGACTTCGGCTTGTTGTTCGTGCCCACCGAAGGCCTGTATGCCGAGGCACTGCGCCGCCCGGGGCTGGTGGAGGGCTTGCAGCGTGAGCACCGCATCAGCCTGGTCGGCCCCACCACCTTGCTCGCCACCCTGTCGAGCTTGCAGATGGGCTTTCGCACGTTGGCGCTGGAAAAGCGCAGCGCCGAGGTGTGGGAGGTGCTGGGTGCGGTCAAGACCGAGTTCGGCAAGTTCGGCGACGTGCTGGCCAAGACCAAGAAAAAGCTCGATGAGGCCAGCCAGAGCATCGACGCGGCGGAGACGCGCACCCGGGTCATGGCCCGCAAGCTCAAGGGCGTTGAAAGCCTGCCCGAGCACCAGGTGCAGGCGCTGCTGGGCACCGCGCCCGTTGACGAAGACGGCGCCGCATGAAGGCAGTACCTCCGGCACTACCACCCAACACCAGCGCGGAAACGCCTGCGGACGATGCGCCAGCCACTGTTGAACCCGCCGGGCACCGCCAGGCCGACTTCCCGCTCGTCATCGGCGCCCTGATCTGCGTGCACGCCAGCATGGCTGCGACGCGGGTCGCGGCCAGCTTGCTGGTGCTGTCACTGGGTTATGCCGAATGGGTGGTGGGCGGCTTGTTGTCGCTGTTCGCGGTGGCGCCGATCGTCATGTCGATGTGGGCCGGCCGGTTGGCCGATCGCCACGGCCTGCACCGTCCGCTCGGTGTGGGTGTGGTGATGGCCACCTGCGGCGCCGGTCTGGCGGCTGTGACCCAGCATCCGGCGGCGCTGGCGCTGGCGGCCCTGGCCACCGGCGGTGCGATTGCCGTGGCGGCAGTGGCCATTCAGCGCGAGGCCGGCCTGATGGCGCGTGACGCCGCTGACCTGAAACGCGTGTTCAGCTGGGTGGCCCTGGGGCCGGCGGTGTCGAACGCGCTGGCGCCCATCACCGTGGGTCTGCTGATCGACCACGTCGGTTACGCCTCGGGCTTCGTGTTTGCGGCGGTGCTGCCGGTGCTGGCCTGGTTGATTGCCAGCCGGCTGCCGCGCCAGAGCGCCCGCGCCAGCGCCCAGGCTGCGGGCCGCGCGCCGGTGTCGGCGCTCACGCTGCTGGCGCTGCCGATGTTCGTGCCGCTGCTGGCGGTGAACCTGGCGCTGTCTTCTTGCTGGGACGCCCACAGCTTCGTCGTGCCGGTGCTTGGGCATGCACGGAGCTTGAGTGCCTCCACCATCGGCCTGTTGCTGGGCGCATTCGCCGTGGCGGCCACGGTGGTGCGGCTGGGCATTTCACGCTGGTCGGCGTCCATCGACGAGGGGCGCGCCCTGCGGTACGCCATGGTGATGGCCAGTGCGCTGTGTGTGTCGTATGCCTGGTTGCCGGGTACGGCCGGCATGCTGGCCGGCTCGGCCTTGCTGGGCCTCGCGCTGGGCTCGGTGCAGCCGATGATCCTGGCGCTGTTGCACCAGGTCACGCCGGCAGATCGCCACGGTCAGGCGCTGGGTGTGCGCATGGTGGCCACCAACGCCGCCACCATCGTCATGCCGCTGGGCTTCGGCCTGCTGGCCAACCTCACCGGTTTGCCGGCAGCGCCTCTGCTGCTGATGGCTGGCCTGGTGGCGCTGGCGCTGTGGCCGGCGCGGCTGCTGCATGGGCACGCACTGCCAGGCTGAGCGCTGCGCCCTGCGCCGGCAGGGGTCCGTCGGTCAGAAACGGATGTTCGGTCCGTCGGTGCGCGGTGCCGGCTCGTCCGTCTTCTTGACGGGCGCCGGTGCCGTCACAGGGGCCGGTGCAGGTGCGGCCGGTGCCAGGGCCACGGCGGCTGGTGCGCGGTAAGTGGCAGGCAGCGCCGATTCACGCGGGTAGCCCGCCGCATCCAGGTACGACTGCCAGTCGGCGCTGACCAGGCCCTTCAGGCGCTGGCTGCCGATGGTCAGTTGCGGCACCGTGCCGTCTGCGTTCTGGCGCAGCAGGGCGGCGATGTCGGCTTGTGAATCGACCCGCTTTTCTGTGAACGGAATGCCGCGCTGGGTCAGCAATTGCCGGCCGCTGTCACACGGTGCGCAGTTCTTGCTGGCGTACAGCGTGACCGGGTAGCGCGAGGCCACCTGCCGCAACGCCGTGGGCAGGGCTGAGAGATCAGGTCCGCTGCCCGCACCGCTCAGGTTCACGCTCTGCACCTTGGCGCCGGTTTGCGTCGGCGGCTGGTCGGTGTAGGTGACGCGGCCGTCGGGGCCGGTCACCTTGTACTGGGCCGCTGCGGGCAGCACCATCGCCAGCAGCAGCGCGGCTGGCAGCAGTCGAATCGAGTGGGTGGTCATGGGCGTGTCCGGATGAGTGGTCGCGGGCAGGGCGGTCAGTGGGCCATGCCCTGGTGGCGCAGCAGGGCGTCGATCGACGGCTCGCGGCCGCGGAAGGCCTTGAAGCTCTCCATGGCCGGGCGGCTGCCACCGGCTTCCAGGATCTGCGTGCGGTAGCGGCGGCCGGTGTCGGGGTTCAGCACGCCTTCTTCCTCGAAGGCGCTCCAGGCGTCGGCCGACAGCACCTCGGCCCACTTGTAGCTGTAGTAGCCCGCCGAGTAGCCACCCGCGAACACGTGCGAGAACGTGTGCGGCATGCGGTTGAATGCCGGGCTGGGCATCACGGCCACTTCAGCGCGCACCTCGCCCACCACCTCGAGCACGCGGGTCGCGGCGTCGGTTTCGGTGTGAATGCGCATGTCGAACAGACCAAATTCAACCTGACGCAGCGTCTGCAGGCCGCTCTGGAAGTTCTTCGCGGCCAGCATCTTGTCGTAGAGCGCGCGGGGCATCGGCTCGGCGGTGTCGACGTGGGCAGTGAGGTGCTTGAGCACGTCCCACTCCCAGCAGAAGTTCTCCATGAACTGGCTGGGCAGCTCGACAGCGTCCCACTCGACGCCGGAAATGCCCGACACGCCCAGGTCGCTGATGTTGGTCAGAAGGTGGTGCAGGCCATGGCCAAACTCGTGGAACAGCGTGATGACGTCGTCGTGGGTCAGCAGGGCCGGCTTGTCACCAACGGGCGATGCGAAGTTGCACACCAGATGCGCCACCGGGGTTTGCAGCGCGTGGGTGTCAGGGCGCTGCCAGCGGCCGCGCACATCGTCCATCCAGGCACCGGGGCGCTTGCCTTGGCGGGCATGCGGGTCGAGGTAGAACTCGCCCACCAGCTGGCCGGCGCGCTCGATGCGGAAGAAGCGCACGGCCGGGTGCCACACGGCCGCTTCGGCCGGGCGGATCGCCACTTCGAACAGCGTCTCGATGATGCGGAACAGGCCGTCCAGCACCTTGGGCAGCGGGAAATAGGCCTTCACGTCCTGGTCGCTGAATGCGTAGCGCGCTTCTTTCAGCTTTTCGCTGGCGAAGGCGGTATCCCAGGCCTGCAGATCGGCCAGGCCCAGCTCGCGGGCGGCGAATTCGCGCAGCTCGGCCAGGTCGTTCAGGGCGCTAGGGCGGGCCTTGGCGGCCAGGTCTCGCAGGAACTGCATCACTTCAGCCGGCGTGCTGGCCATCTTGGCTGCCAGCGACACTTCGGCGTAGCTGGCAAAGCCGAGCAGGCGGGCTTCTTCCTGGCGCAGTTGCAGAAGCTCGGTCATCACGGCGCTGTTGTCACGCTCGGCCGGGCCGAGGTCGGAGGCGCGCGTCACGTAGCCGCGGTAAAGCGCCTCGCGCAGCGGCCGGTGCTCGGCGTACTGCATCACGGGGATATAGCTGGGCGCGTGCAGGGTGAACTTGTAGCCGGCCTGGCCGTCGGCCTCGGCGGCCGCGCGGGCGGCCTGCAGGGCGTCGTCGGGCAGGCCCTTGACCTCGGCTTCGCTGGCGTAGTGCGCGAATGCGTCGGTGGCGTCGAGCACGTGGTTCGAGAAGGCCTGGCCCAGCTCGGCCATGCGGTCTTGAATGGCGGCGAAGCGAGCCTTGGCCTCGCCTTGCAGATCAGCGCCGCCCAAGCGGAAATCGCGCATCGCATGGGCCAGCACCTGGCGGCGGGGCGCGGTCAGGGCGGCTGCGGCCGGGCTGTCGTTCAGCGCGCGGTACTTGGCATACAGGCGCTCGTCGCTGCCCTGGCGGGTGAAGAACTCGGTGACCTTGGGCAGGGCTTCGGCATGCGCGGCGCGCAGCTCTGGGGTGTCGGCCACATGGTTGAGGTGGCTGACGGCGCCCCAGGCCCGGCCCAGGCGCTCGATCGCCACCGTCAGGGTGTGATCCAGTGCGTCGTAGTCTGCCGGCACATCAGCACCCACCGCGGCTTCCAGGGCCACGTCGGCTTCCTTCAGCAACTGCTCGATGGCGGGGGCCACATGCTCGGGGCGAATGGCGTCGAAGGCGGGCAGGCCGTCAAATTGCAGCAGCGGATTGGTGGTCATGTTGGGCAGACTCGAAAAAGAGGCAAAGGTTCTCGGGTGATCAGGCCGTGGATCAGGCTGCGCTCAGGCCACGTTCGGCCGCTTCCACGGTGCTGACCAGCAGCATCGTGATGGTCATCGGGCCCACACCGCCCGGCACCGGGGTGATCCAGCCGGCCACGTCCTTCACGCCCTCGTAATCTACGTCACCGCAGAGCTTTCCTTCGTCATTGCGGTTCATGCCCACGTCGATGACCACGGCGCCCGGCTTGACCATGTCGGCGGTCAGCACATTGCGCTTGCCGACGGCCGCCACCACCACATCCGCCTGGCGGGTGTGGAAGGCCAGATCGGCCGTGCCGCTGTGGCAGACCGTGACCGTCGCATTGGCCTGCAGCAGCATCATGGCCATGGGCTTGCCCACGATGTTCGAGCGTCCGATGACGACGGCATGCTTGCCGCGCAGGTTGCCCATGCCGATCGATTCCAGCATCTTCATGCAACCGTAGGGCGTGCAGGCCTTGAAGCCGGGCTCGCCGACCATCAGGGCGCCGGCGCTGGCCACGTGGAAGCCGTCAACGTCCTTGGTGGGCGAGATGGCTTCGATCACCTTGTGGTCGTCGAGGTGCGCCGGCAGCGGCAGCTGCACCAGGATGCCGTGGATGGCCGGGTCGTTGTTCAGCGCCTCGACGCGGGCCAGCAGCTCCGCCTCGGTCATGGTCGCGTCGTACTTTTCCAGCACCGAGTGCAGGCCGGCCTCTTCGCAGGCCTTGACCTTGTTGCGCACGTACACCTGGCTGGCCGGGTTGTCGCCCACCAGGATGACGGCCAGGCCGGGCTTAACGCCGCGGGCGGTGAGCGCGGCCGCCCGGGTGGCGACTTCAGCGCGGAGTTGGCGGGACAGGGCGTTGCCGTCGATCACTTGGGCGGTCATGGGTGGTTCCTGGAAAGGGGTGCGAAGCGGGTTCGGAAAGTTGAAACGGGGCCCGAGGGCCCCGTTGGGAAGTGCGCTGCCGGTGGGCTCAGCCCTTGTGCGAAGCGCCGAGCGCGATCTTCAGCAGATCGGCCACGGTGTTGGCGTTGAGCTTTTCCATGATGTTGGCGCGGTGCGCCTCCACCGTCTTGATGCTGATGCCGAGGTCGTCGGCGATCTGCTTGTTCAGGCGGCCGGCCACGATGCGCTCAAGCACCTGGGCCTCACGGGTGGTCAGGCGCGACAGCAGGGCGTCGCGGCTGGCCTGTTCCTGGTACTGCGAGAAGGCGACGCGGGCCTGGTCGAGCATGCGCTCCACCAGCGAGACCAGCTCTTCTTCCTTGAAAGGCTTCTCGATGAAGTCCATCGCGCCCTTCTTCATCGTGGTCACGGCCATCGGCACGTCGCCGTGGCCGGTGATGAACACCACCGGCAGTGGGCTGCGGCGCTCGAGCAGACGGTCTTGCAACTCCAGGCCGCTCATGCCGTCCATGCGGATGTCGGCGATCAGGCAGGCCACTTCGCGCGGGTCGAAGCGCGAGAGGAAGGATTCGGCCGAGTCAAAGCACTTGACGCGGTAGTCCTTGCCTTCCAGCAACCATTGCAGGGAGTCACGCACAGCCTCGTCGTCATCGACCACGTAGACAGTACCTTTTTTCGGAATCAGGCTCATGAAGAAGTCGCGTTGGGGTTGGCCGCTGCAGCCGCATCGGGCACATCAGGCACGTTGTGGAGGTCTGCGCGTTGGGTCAGATCGACGGGCAGGGTGAAGGCGAACCGGCACCCCGTAACGATCGAGCCATTGTAGAGGTTCTCGGCCTTCATCCGACCCCTGTGGGACTCGATGATGGACCGGCACAGGGAAAGCCCGATGCCCAGGCCTTCGGCCTTGGTCGAGAAGAAGGCTTCGTACAGCCGCGCGAGCACTTCTTCCTTCATGCCCGGGCCCATGTCGGTCACGCTGAACTCGATCGTGCCGCCCTGGTCGGGGGTGTGGCGCGGCACCACGCGCAGCTCGATGTTGCGGCGCGACGGCGGCAGCTGGGCGCTGTCGATGGCTTCGGCGGCGTTCTTCAGCAGGTTCATCAGCACCTGCTCGATCAGGATCGGATCGACCATCAGCGTGGGCAGGCGCTGCGCCACGTAGGTGTGGATGGCCACCTTGCGCCGGCGCAGCTCGATGCCGGCCAGCTCCACCGCGTCGTCGACGATCTCGAAGGCCTGCGCCGGTTGGCGCTGCGGCTCGCTCTTCTTCACGAAGGCGCGGATGCGGTGAATGATCTGCCCGGCGCGCTCAGCCTGCCGGGCGGTCTTCTGCAGCGCCGCGATCAGGTCTTCGGTGTTGATCGATTCATTGCGCACGCGGCTGACCATGCCGTTGCAGTAGTTGTTGATGGCGGTCAGCGGCTGGTTCAGCTCGTGCGCCACCGACGAGGCCATCTCGCCCATGGTGATCAGGCGGCTGGTGACCTGGGCCTTCTCGGCCTGCTGCTGCACCTGTTCCTCCACCCGGCGGCGGGCGGTGATGTCGGTCGCGATCAGCATCTGGGCCAGGCGGCCGTCGGTCCATTGCAGGTAGCGCGAGCGCACGTCGAACCACATCTGCAGCGATTCGACATATACCTCGCGCGGCTGCGCGCCGGCTTCGGTCAGCTCCTGGGTCGGCAGGCCGGAGAGCCCGTCCACGTCTTCGTCAGGCTCAGGCACGAAGGCCAGGGCCGCGCTGGTATTGGCCAGCTGGGTGTGGCCGCGGGCGTCCACGCCAAACCACAGCCGGTAGCTGCGGTTGGCAAACAGCAGCTCGCCCTGCTGCACCGACAGCACCGACACCGCCGCGTCCAGCCCTTCCAGCACGGTGGTGAAGCGCTCATGCGAGGCGCTGAGCTGGTCGCGGATGCGCTTGGCCTCGGTGATGTTCGTCATCGACGTCATCCAGCCGGTCTGCAGGCCCTTGGGGTCGATCAGCGGCGACACATACATGCGCGCATCAAAGACCGAGCCGTCCTTGCGCATCACCTTCACCTCGATGCCGCCGGCCGGGCTGCGGCCCTGCAACTCCTGCTGCAGCAGGCGGGTGTTCTCGTCGATGCGGTCAGGGGGCCAGTAGGGGAAGGGCGGCCGGCCGCCAACCAGGTCGACTTCTGAGTAGCCGGTCATCGCGCAGAAGGCCGGGTTCACGTAGGTGACCTTGCCTTCCATGTCCATCGCGCGCATGCCGGTCAGCATGGAGTTTTCCATCGCCCGGCGGAAATTGGTTTCCTGCACCAGCGCGTTCTGGATCTGCGTGCGGCGGCGCATGTGGCGCCAGGTGCCCAGCAGCATCCACACCGTCAGCACCGACAGCGCCACCACCATCCAGAACAGCGTGTTGCCGATCAGGCCGATGGAGGTGCGGTAGCCCTGGCCGCGCAGCACCAGGCCGTTCGACATCGGCGCCAGCGGCAGGTCATGCAGCAGTGATGGTTTGGCCACCGGCTGGCCAGGCATCACGGTCACGGTGCTGGCCAGCACCTGCTCGTCCGGGCCCAGCACCTGCATGGCGTGGCGGCGCGAGACCTCGGTGGGCACGAAGAAGCGCACCAGCGCCTCGATCGAGTACTCGACGATCAACGTGCCGGCGAAGTTGCCCCGGTCGATCAGCGGGACCTGGATCTGGAACACCGGCGTGCCGTCGGCATCGGTGAAGGGGCGCGAGTACACCGGCTGGCGGGTGTCGCGGGCTGCCAGGAAGGTGAACTCGGATTCCGTGCGCTTGCCGTCTGATGGCAGCGAGGGGTCGGGTGTCGTGCCGTCGTTCGACACTTCCTGCTGGAAGCTGATCACGGTCTGTGACGCCCGCACCTTGCGCGCCGCGTTCACCCAGGTGAGCTGGCGAACCTCGGGGCGCTCGCGCTGGAAGGTGGCGGCCTGGTCGAGGAACTCGCCGGCATTGATGTCGCGCGTGACGAGTTCGCGGGCGATGCGCACCAGCTGTTCCTGGTTCTCGATCAGGTGCAGCCGCATCTGCTGCTGGGCGACTTCGGTGTCGCGCCGCACGGCGTCGGTGGCCCGGTCGATTTCCTCATTGCGCAGGTACCAGAACGCAGCGGTAATGGCCGAGAGGAACATCAGCACCGAGAGCAGCGGCGCGAGCGTGGCCAGCCGGTCCTGCCGGGCAGGCGATTGCTGGCGCCACCAGCGGCCGAACAGGCGTTTCAGGCGGGAGGGGGCGGGGCGTGGCAGGTCGAGGTTCACAGGCATCGCGGCGCATTATCTGGCCGGCCGGGGTGAGCGGTCCGTCACAGGTCTGCAGCGGTGCAGCAACTTTAGGCATGGATGCCACTTATTCACAATGTGAAATGCGTGTTCGCCATTTGAAAATCGAGAAAAGTTGTGCCAAACTCCGGCCCGACAAAGAATCCAATGGCTTTTTAGAGGAGACAACTCATGTCCGCCATGCCTGATTCCCTGCCGGGCGCGTTCACCAACGATGTGGATGCCCAGGAAACCCGAGAGTGGCTGGACGCCCTGTCGGCCGTCATCAACGCCGAGGGCCCCGAACGGGCGCACTTCCTGCTGGAGCAGTTGCTCGAAGAAGCACGCCAGCACAGCGTCGATATGCCGTTCTCGGCCAACACCGGCTACGTGAACACCATCGCCCCGGACGACGAAGAGCGTTGCCCGGGCAACATCGAGATCGAAGAGCGCCTGCGCGCCTACATGCGCTGGAACGCCATGGCCATGGTCGTCAAGGCCAATCGCCACAACCCGGCTGACGGCGGCGATCTGGGTGGCCACATCGGCTCCTTCGCTTCGCTGGCCCACATGTTTGGTGCCGGCTTCAACCACTTCTGGCACGCCGAGAGCGAAAACCACGGCGGCGATTGCCTCTACATCCAGGGCCACGTGTCGCCTGGCGTGTATGCCCGCGCCTACCTGGAAGGCCGCCTGACCGAAGAGCAACTGCTGCACTTCCGCCAGGAAGTGGAGGGCAAGGGCCTGTCGAGCTACCCGCATCCGAAGCTGATGCCCGAGTTCTGGCAGTTCCCGACCGTCTCGATGGGCCTGGGCCCCTTGATGGCCATCTACCAGGCTCGTTTCCTGAAGTACCTGCACGCCCGTGGCATTGCCAACACCGAAAACCGCAAGGTCTGGGTGTTCTGCGGCGACGGGGAAATGGACGAGGTTGAATCGCTTGGCGCGATCGGCCTGGCTGCCCGCGAAAAGCTGGACAACCTGATCTTCGTCATCAACTGCAACCTGCAGCGTCTGGACGGCCCGGTGCGCGGCAACGGCAAGGTCGTTCAGGAACTCGAAGGCGAATTCCGCGGCGCTGGCTGGAACGTCATCAAGCTGCTGTGGGGCAGTGAGTGGGATCCGCTGCTGGCTCGCGACAAGGGCGGCGCCCTGCGCAAGATCATGATGGACACGCTGGACGGCGATTACCAGGCTTTCAAGGCCAATGACGGTGCCTTCGTCCGCAAGAACTTCTTCGGCCGCTCGCCGGAGACGCTGGAGATGGTCTCCAAGATGTCTGACGAAGATATCTGGAAGCTGCGTCGCGGCGGCCATGATCCGCAGAAGGTCTATGCAGCCTACGCGGCGGCGGTCAAGCACGAAGGTCAACCGACCGTGCTGCTGATCAAGACCGTCAAGGGCTTCGGCATGGGCAAGATCGGTGAAGGCAAGAACACCGTTCACCAGACCAAGAAGCTGACCGACGAAGACATCAAGGCCTTCCGCGACCGCTTCAACATTCCGGTGCCGGACAGCGAGTTGCCGAACCTGCCGTTCTACAAGCCGGCCGACGACACGCCCGAAATGCAGTACCTGCATGAGCGTCGCAAGGCACTGGGTGGCTACCTGCCGCATCGCCGCACCAAGGCTGACGAAAGCTTCACGGTGCCCGCGCTGGAAACCTTCAAGGCCGTGCTGGAGCCGACGGTGGAAGGTCGCGAGATCAGCACCACCCAGGCCTATGTGCGCTTCCTGACCCAACTGCTGCGCGACCAGGCCCTCGGCCCGCGCATCGTGCCCATCCTGGTCGATGAGGCCCGCACGTTCGGCATGGAAGGTCTGTTCCGCCAGGTAGGTATCTACAACCCGGCAGGCCAGCAGTACACCCCGGTCGACAAGGACCAGGTCATGTACTACCGCGAGGACAAGGCCGGCCAGATCCTGCAGGAAGGCATCAACGAAGCCGGCGGCATGTCCAGCTGGATCGCTGCCGCCACCTCGTACAGCACGTCGAACCGCATCATGGTGCCGTTCTATGTGTACTACTCGATGTTCGGCTTCCAGCGCATTGGCGACCTGGCCTGGGCTGCGGGCGACATGCAGGCTCGCGGCTTCCTGCTGGGCGGCACCTCGGGCCGTACCACGCTGAACGGCGAAGGCCTGCAGCACGAAGACGGCCACAGCCACATCCTGGCCGGCACGATCCCGAACTGCGTGAGCTACGACCCGACCTTCGCGCACGAAGTCGGCGTGATCATGCAGCACGGCCTGAAGCGCATGGTCGAGAAGCAGGAAAACGTCTTCTACTACCTGACGCTGCTGAATGAAAACTACCCGATGCCTGGCCTGCGTGCCGGCACCGAGGAAGAGATCATCAAGGGCATGTACCTGCTGGAAGAAGGCGCGAAGAAGACCCCGCGCGTCAACCTGCTGGGCTCAGGCACCATCCTGCGCGAATCGATGGCCGCCAAGGTGCTGCTGGAAGAAGAGTGGGGCGTGGCTGCCAACGTGTGGAGCTGCCCGAGCTTCAACGAGCTGGCCCGCGACGGCCAGGATTGCGAACGCTGGAACCTGCTGCACCCGACCGACGAAGCCCGCGTGCCGTTCATCGCGCAACAGCTGGCTGGCCACAACGGCCCGGTGATCGCCTCGACCGACTACATGAAGGTCTACGCCGATCAGGTGCGCGCCTTCATCCCGAAGGGCCGCACGTTCAAGGTGCTGGGCACCGACGGCTTTGGTCGCAGCGACTTCCGCAGCAAGCTGCGTGAGCACTTCGAGATCAACCGCCACTACATCGTGGTCGCGGCGCTGAAGGCCCTGGCCGAAGAAGGCAGCGTGCCGGCGGCGAAGGTGGCCGAAGCGATCCAGAAGTACGGCATCAAGGCCGACAAGATCAATCCGCTCTACGCGTAAGCGGGCCAGGAGACAAACACCATGGCATTGGTTGAAGTGAAGGTCCCCGACATCGGGGATTTCAAGGACGTCGCGATCATCGAACTGCTGGTCAAGGTCGGCGACACGGTGAAGGTCGAGCAGAGCTTGATCACCGTTGAATCGGACAAGGCCTCGATGGAGATTCCGTCGTCGCACGCCGGTGTGGTGAAGGAGCTGAAGGTCAAGCTCGGCGACACCATGAACGAAGGCAGCTTGCTGCTGATTCTGGAAACCGCTGGCGACGCTGCGGTTGCCGCGCCTGCTGCTGCGCCGGCGGTTGCTGCTGCAGCAGCTCCGGTGGCAGCGCCTGCGCCGGCCCCGGTGGCCGCGGCTGCCGCGCCGGTGGCCGCTTGCCGCATCGACGTGCTGGTGCCCGACATCGGGGACTTCAAGGACGTCGCCGTCATTGAAATCCTGGTCAAGGTGGGCGACACCGTCAAGGTCGAGCAGAGCCTGATCACCGTTGAATCGGACAAGGCCTCGATGGAGATTCCGTCGTCGCACGCCGGTGTCGTCAAGGAGCTGAAGGTGGCTCTGGGCGACAAGATCAACATCGGCTCGCTGGTGTTGGTGCTCGAAGGCGCTGCTGGCGCTGCTGCGCCTGCGGTGGTGGCTGCTCCTGCAGCTGCGCCGGTTGCTGCTGCGGCCAGCGCTGTTGCTGCTGCACCTGCCGTGGCCTCGGTGGCTGTTGCTGCGCCTGTGGCTGCTGCTGCAGCCCTGCCTGCGCACAACCCGGGCACGCCGACGGCTGGTCTGCCACATGCATCGCCGAGCATCCGCAAGTTCGCTCGCGAGCTGGGCCTGCCGCTGGAAGAGATCAAGGGTTCGGGCCACAAGGGCCGCATCACCCAGACCGACCTGGAAAGCTTCGTCAAGGGCGTGATGGCCGGCAGCCTGCAAACGGCCGCCCAGAAGGCCAAGGCCCCGGCCGCAGCACCGGCTGCTGCGGGTGGCGCGTTCCCGGGCCTGCTGCCCTGGCCGCAGGTCGACTTCACCAAGTTCGGCCCGGTCGAGCGCAAGGACCTCTCGCGCATCAAGAAGATCAGCGGCGCCAACCTGCACCGCAACTGGGTCGTCATTCCGCACGTCACCAACCATGACGACGCGGACATCACCGACCTGGAAGCCTTCCGCGTTCAGCTGAACAAGGAGAACGAGAAATCCGGCGTCAAGGTGACGATGCTGGCCTTCATGATCAAGGCCGCCGTGGCAGCCCTGAAGAAGTTCCCCGAGTTCAACAGCTCGCTCGACGGCGACACCCTGGTGCTGAAGAACTACTTCCACATCGGCTTTGCGGCGGACACGCCGAATGGCCTGGTGGTGCCGGTGATCCGCGATGCCGACAAGAAGGGCATCTTCCAGATCAGCCAGGAAATGTCGGAGCTGGCCAAGAAGGCCCGTGACGGCAAGCTGGGCCCGGCCGACATGACGGGTGGCTGCTTCAGCATCTCGTCGCTGGGCGGCATCGGTGGCAAGTACTTCACCCCCATCATCAATGCGCCGGAAGTGGCCATCATGGGCGTGTGCAAGAGCAGCATCGAGCCGAAGTGGGACGGCAAGGCCTTCCAGCCGCGCCTGACGCTGCCGCTGTCACTGTCGTGGGATCACCGCGTGATCGACGGCGCTGCCGCCGCACGCTTCAACGTCTACTTCGCGTCGCTGCTGGCGGATTTCCGCCGCATCGCGCTGTGACCCGGAGGCACACGACATGGCCATGATCGAAGTGAAAGTGCCGGACATCGGCGACTTCAAGGACGTTGGTGTCATCGAACTGCTGGTGAAGCCCGGCGACACGGTGAAGGTGGACCAGAGCCTGGTGACGGTGGAATCCGACAAGGCGTCGATGGAGATTCCCTCGTCGCATGCCGGCGTGGTGAAGGAAATGAAGGTCGCGCTGGGTGACAAGGTCAACCAGGGCTCGCTGATCCTGATGCTGGAGGCCGCGGGTGAAGCCGCTGCGCCGGCACCGGTGGCTGCCCCGGCACCAGCACCCGCGTCCGCACCGGCTGCAGCGCCTGCCGCAGCACCGGTGGTGGTTGCTGGCGCTGCCGGCAGCTACAGCGGCGCCGCCGACATCGAGTGCGACCTGCTGGTGCTGGGCGCCGGCCCGGGCGGGTACTCGGCGGCGTTCCGCGCGGCTGACCTCGGCCTGAAGGTCGTCATCGTCGAGCGTTACGCCACCTTGGGCGGCGTCTGCCTGAACGTGGGTTGCATCCCCTCGAAGGCGCTGCTGCACGTGGCTGCCGTGATGGACGAGGTGAGCCACATGGCCGACCTGGGCGTTGATTTCGGCGCCCCGACCGTCAACATCGACAAGCTGCGTGGCCACAAGGAAAAGGTCATCGGCAAGCTGACCGGCGGCCTGGCTGCCATGGCCAAGATGCGCAAGGTCACCACCGTGCGCGGCCTGGGTCAGTTCATCGATCCGTTCCATGTGCAGGTCGAGGAAACCACCGGCACCGCGCAGGAAAAGACCGGCACGGCCAAGGTCGTGAAGTTCAAGAAGGCGATCATCGCGGCGGGCTCGCAAGCCGTGCGTCTGCCGTTCTTCCCGGCCGATGAGCGCATCGTCGACTCGACTGGCGCCCTGGCGCTGAAGTCGGTGCCGAAGAAGATGCTGATCGTGGGTGGCGGCATCATCGGCCTGGAAATGGGCACCGTCTATTCCACGCTGGGCGCCCGCCTGGACGTGGTGGAAATGCTCGACGGCCTGATGCAGGGCGCTGACCGCGACCTCGTCAAGATCTGGCAGAAGATGAACGCGCACCGCTTCGACAACATCATGTTGAAGACCAAGACGGTGGGCGCCGAAGCCACGCCGGACGGCATCAAGGTCAAGTTCGAAGCTGCCGACGGCACGATCAGCGAGCAGACCTATGACCTGGTGCTGCAGGCCGTGGGCCGCACGCCGAATGGCAAGAAGATCAGCGCCGACAAGGCTGGCGTGGCGGTGACCGATCGGGGCTTCATCCCGGTGGACATCCAGATGCGCACCAACGTGCCGCACATCTTCGCCATCGGCGATCTGGTGGGCCAGCCGATGCTGGCGCACAAGGCCGTGCACGAAGCGCATGTGGCCGCCGAGGTGGTCGCGGGTGAGCTGCAGGGCGACAAGTCGCTGGCCAGCGCCGCGTTCAACGCACGCGTCATTCCGTCGGTGGCCTACACCGATCCGGAAGTGGCCTGGGTCGGCTTGACCGAAGACCAAGCCAAGGCGCAGGGCATCAAGGTCAAGAAGGGCCTGTTCCCGTGGACGGCGTCTGGCCGCGCCATTGCCAACGGTCGCGACGAAGGCGTCACCAAGCTGCTGTTTGATGATTCGCCCGAGGCGCATGGCCACGGCAAGATCCTCGGCGGTGGCATGGTGGGCACGCACGCCGGCGACATGATCGGCGAGATCGCGCTGGCCATCGAGATGGGCGCTGACGCTGTCGACATCGGCAAGACCATCCACCCGCACCCGACGCTGGGCGAAAGCATCGGCATGGCCGCAGAAGTGGCGCACGGTTCGTGCACCGACCTGCCGCCAACCAAGCGCTGATCCAGCGCTGAGACCCCGCTGCCTCACGGCGGCGGACATGAAAAAAGCCCGTGCAGCGATGCGCGGGCTTTTTTGTTGGGGCCGTGGCTGCCGCATTGGGCGGCAACCCGGCTGGCTGCCTCAGCGTCCCCGCAGATGCGCGGGCGCTTCCAGGCGCTGGGCCAGCGTCGACAGCAGCAGCGTCAGCACCAGGTACATCGCCGAGATGGCGAGGTAGGGCTCCCAGTAGCGTGAGTACGCGCCTGCCACCGTGCGTGCCGCCAGGGCCAGCTCAGCCAGGCCGATGGCCGAAACCAGCGACGAGTCCTTGATCAGCGTGACGCCTTCATTCACCAGCGCCGGCACCATGCGCCGGAACGCCTGGGGCAGGATGATGAAGCGCATGGCCTGGTTGTGCGTCAGACCCAGGCTCCACGCGGCCTGGGTCTGGCCGGTGTGGATGCTCTGGATGCCCGCCCGGAAGATTTCCGAGATGTAGGCGCCTGCGTTCAGCGACAGGGCCACGGCGCCTGAAAAGAAGGCTCCGTGGTTCTGGCGGAAATCGCGGGCGGCTTCACCGGCCAGCAGCAGGCCGGAGTCGGGGTGCACCAGCGCCGGCATGACGGCGAAGTGCACCAGCAGGATCTGGACAAAAAGCGGCGTGCCCCGGAAGAACGTGACGTAGGCCATGGTGATGCCACGCACCACCTTCATGGTCAGCGCCACCGCTGCCGACTTGGGCCGCGGTGCGTCCTTGGAGCTGCTGATCAGCCCCAGCACGGCACCCAGACCCAGCCCGACCACGATGGCCACGATCGTCAGTTCGATGGTGGTCCAGAGGCCCGCCATGAACAACGGCCAGTAGCCGGCCAGAATCTCCCAACGCAAATCCACAGGCGCCGCCTTTCAGGTTCAGTTCGAGGCTGCGGAGGCCGGAGCAGCAGCAGCGGCCGGCTCGGTACCGAAGGTCTTCTTGTAGATGGCGGCGTAGGTGCCGTCAGCCTTCATGGCGGCCACACCCTTGTTGACCATGGCCAGCAGTTCGGCATTGCCCTTCTTCACGGCGACGCCGTACTGCTCAGGCGCGAACGACTTGGTGTCGGCGACGGTCTTGAACTTGACGGCCGGGTTGTTGGCCACGTAGTGGATGACCACACCGTTGTCGGCGACGACGGCATCAACGCCACCAGCTTCCAGCTCCTTCAGGGCCAGCGGGGTCGACTCGAAGCGCTTGATGTTGGCCGAGGTCTTGCCTTGCAGCTTGGTCACGACTTCGTCGCCGGTGGTGCCGGTCTGGACGCCCACCTTCAGCTTCTTCAGGTCGTCGAACTTGGTGACCTTCGAGGCCTCCTTCACGGCGATCAGCTGAACGGCGTCGAAGTACGGGTCAGAGAAATCCATCGTCTGCTTGCGCTCGTCGGTGATCGTGATCGACGAGATCAGCAGGTCGCGGTCGCCTTGGCCCAGGGCGTTGAAGATGCCTTCCCACGGGGTGTTGACGAACTTGATCTGGAAGCCGCCCTTTTCAGCAACGGCGGTCAGCAGGTCAACCGAGAAACCGACGATCTCACCCTTTTCGTTCTGATACTCGAACGGTGCGTAGGCCGCATCGGTGCCCACCACGTACACCTTGGCCGGCGCAGCAGCCGAAGCCGGGGCCGAGGCCTCGGCAGCCGGGGCCGCAGGAGCGTCTTGCTTGCCGCAGGCGGCCAGCACCAAGCCAGCAACCAGGGCGCTGGAAGCCTTCAGAAAACGACGGGTCGAAATGGAAGCCATGAATACCTCGTGAGTGAACATTTGTGGGTGCGCGCAGCGGCGTGAACGCAGTGTAATGCGGTGGGCGTGCAACTTCCGCGCCAAGCGGCCCGGTATCAACCCGCACCGGGATGGTGCTTCTTGCGGCCGGCCATCCCCGCCAGCCAGTCCAGCTCCACCTCGGTGAATCCGGCCTCGCGCCGCGCGCCAAAGTTGAAGGGCCCTTTCAGGCGTGGCGCCAGATAGCGCTCCACCAGTTCCGGGTACAGCGAGGTGGGGTCGAGACCTTGTTGCTCACACAGCCAGCGGTACCAGTGGTTGCCGATGGCGACGTGGCCGATCTCGTCGCGCAAGATGATGTCGAGGATCTCGACGGCGCGATGGTCACCGGCCTGGCGCAGCTTGTTCTGGATCGGTGGTGTGGCATCCAGACCGCGAGCTTCGAGTGTGCGCGGCACCAGCGCCATGCGGGCGGTGATGTCGGCGGACGTGCGCTCGGTCATGGCCCACAGGCCGTCGTGGGCGTCGAAGTCACCGTAGTGGTGGCCCAGGCTTTCGAGGTGTTCGTTGAGCAGGCTGAAATGCAGCGCCTCCTCGTCGGCCACGCGCAGCCAGTCCAGGTAATACGCCGTGGGCATGTTGGCGAAGCGCCAGACGGCGTCCAGGGCCAGGTTGATGGCGTTGAACTCGATGTGGCAGATGGCGTGCAGCAGCGCAGCCCGGCCGGCCAGCGTGAAGGGGCTGCGGCGCGGCACCTGGTCGGCAGGCACCAGCTTCGGAAGCTCTGGGCGGCCGGGAAGGGCGCCTTCAGGCGCTGCCAGAGCCAGGGCAGGATCGAGCGCCAGGCCCGCGCGAACGTCGGTGGCCAGCGCCCGTGTGGCGGCTGCTTTCGTGACGGGGTCAACCAGGCGCAAGACCTTCAGGGCGCGCGTTCTCAGTTCCATCCGTAAAATTATCGCTTTGCGGTGGGCATGCGTCTGCTGCACCTTGCCCTTTTCCCGATGAGCGAACTCCACAAATTCCTGTTTGAAGGCCTGCCCGTGCGCGGCATGCTCGTGCGTCTGACCGACAGTTGGCAGGAGGTGTTGCGTCGTCGAGAGGCGAGTGGCGCCTTCCCCGAACCGGTGCGTGACCTGCTGGGCGAGATGAGTGCCGCGGCCACCCTGATGCAGGCGAACATCAAGTTCAACGGCTCGCTGGTGCTGCAGGTGTTCGGCGACGGCCCGGTGAAGCTGGCTGTGGCCGAGTCACGGTCGGACCTGAGCTTTCGCGCCACGGCCACCGTGGTGGGCGACGTGGCACCTGACGCCCAGGTGGCGGCCATGATGAACGTGAACGGCGTGGGTCGCTGCGCCATTACCCTCGACCCGAAGGACCGTCTGCCGGGGCAGCAGCCCTACCAGGGCGTGGTGCCATTGCATGGCGACCAGCGCGAGCCGCTGCAGAAGATGTCCGAGGTGCTGGAGCATTACATGCTGCAGTCCGAGCAGCTTGATACGCGCCTGATCCTGGCGGCCAATGGCGAGGTCGCCGCCGGCCTGCTGATCCAGCGCCTGCCGGTGGAGGGCGAGGGCAACCTCGGTGGCCGTCGCAATGAAGACGACATCGGCCTGTCGGAGTCGTTCAACCGCATCGCCCACCTGGCGGCCACGCTGACCCGTGAAGAGCTGTTGACCCTCGACGCCGACACCGTGCTGCGCCGCCTGTTCTGGGAAGAGGACGTGCGCCGCTTCGAGCCGCTCACGCCCAGCTTCAGCTGCACCTGCTCGCGCGACCGCGTGAAGTCGATGCTGCAAGGGCTGGGTGAAGCCGAGGCGCTCGAGATCCTGGAAGAGCGCGGCAACATCGAGATCGGCTGCGAGTTCTGCGGCGCCAAGTACCACTTCGACCGGGTCGACGTGGGCGGCGTGTTCACTCCCGATACCTTGCTGCCGCCGGCTTCCGACGCGCTCCAGTAAGAACGCGGCTCGCCGGATCAACGCAGGCGAAGACCGGTGCTGGCGGGTTTGAACAGCGCGTGCTCGCAGTCGGGCACGTCGCAGTTGTCGCAGGCCCAGGTCCAGGCAGGCTGGGCCGCATCGCGCTGCTGCAGCCGGGTCAGCAGGCCGGCGCGCGGTGTGCGCCGATAGCGCACCAGGCTGCTGACCGCGTCCACCGCGGCTTCGAGCCGGTGCTCGTCGAGACCGGACACCACCGTGAACGGCAGTCCGGCGCCCAGCAGCAGCTCGCGCAGGTTGGCGTCCACCGGGCCGCGCACATGCGGGCCATCACGTTGCAGGCCGTCGGCCACCCAGGGCAGGTCGAGCGCGGTGAGCAGGGTGAGGGCGCAACGCCGTTGCCAGGCGGTGGCCATGGCATCGAGCGAGCGGTCATCAAAAACCTGCCGGTGATACACCGCCGTCATCAGCGGCGTGGTGTCGGCCAGCACGATGTCAAAGGCCTGTGCCGCGGTTTCAATGCGCCGGGCCTGCAGCTCGGCAATGCCTTGTTGTTCATTCAGGGCCGGCGTGCGGCCGTGCGCGTCGCACCACTCGCGCAGGGCCTCCGGCACCCAGGTACAGCTCAGGCCGGTGTCGGCCGCCAGACGCGCGGCCAGGCCCTGCGCCAGCGTGCTCTTGCCCGTGCTTTCGGCACCCACCACCGCGATGATCAAACCGGGCGATCGCGGGCGCGACGCGCCTGCCGTTGTGGCCTCAGACATGCGCCGACCCGGGCTTGGTGGCGGACGCCTCACGCGCCGCCGCTCGGGCATCCTGGTGCCCCGCCAGCTGTGCCCAGGCACGCCAGCCGGCCATGGCCATCAACGTGAACACGCCGTAGAGCACCACGGTCAGCCACAGGGCCTTGTGGGCGAACAGGGCCATGCTGACCAGATTGACGGCAACCCACATCGGCCAGTTGTCGATGAGCTTGCGGCCCAGCAGGATCTGGCCGGTGACGCTGGCCACCGTGGGCAGGGCGTCCAGCCACGGGGTGTCGCTGTCGGTGTGGCGCATCAGCAGCGCGGCCAGCAGCGGCCATGCCAGCAGCGTCAATGCGGCGGCCCGGATGCGCCACAGGCGGCTCATCGAGCGAACGGTGAGCGCCTGGCCGCTGGCATCACGGCCACGCCGCCATTGCCACCAGCCCCAGCCGGCCACCACGATGAAGAAGATCTGGAGCGAAGCCTCGCCGTAGAGCTTGCTGTACGCGAAGAGCAGGCCATAAAGGGCTGACGCGAGCATGGCCAGCGGCCAGCCCAAGGGGTGGACACGCATGTTGCACACCACCATCCAGATCGACAGGCCAAAGGCCAGGATCTCGGTCCAGGTGACAGGGCTGCCCCACAGGGTGAAGGCCGACGCCATGAGCGGCGCCAGGGCCTGCAGGAGGCTATCCATCCGGGAAATCGGGTACGGGGAGGGTGGAGGAGGAGATGGGGTCTGCGGAGCTGATCAGCGGGCGCCCGAAACCACCACGAGTGTCTCGTCCGGCTTGATCATGCCCAGCTCCAGCCGGGCCTTTTCCTCGACCATCTCGAGGCCGTCCTTGAGGTCGGCGACTTCAGCGGCCAGGCGGCCGTTGCCTTCACGCAGGCGCTCGTTGCTGGCCTTTTGTTCAGCCAGTTCGGCCTTCAAGGCCATCACGTGAGGAACGCCCCCTTTGCCGAACCAGAGTTCGGCCTGCACCAGCAAGGCCAGCACGGCGAAGACGATGGGGACGATGCGCATGGGCGTGATTGTGCACGAGGTGTTGTGCACGAGCCGTTGTGCGTGAGCTGGCCGTTTAGCCGCCCCGAGCGGAGCGGCTAAACGGCGCAGGCGATCAGCGCAGGTTGTAGAACGCGCCGCGGCCCGGGTACACGGCCACTTCGCCGAGGTCTTCCTCGATGCGCAGCAGCTGGTTGTACTTGGCCATGCGGTCCGAACGGCTGGCCGAGCCCGTCTTGATCTGGCCGGCGTTCAGGCCCACCGCGATGTCGGCGATGGTCGAGTCTTCGGTTTCGCCCGAGCGGTGGCTGATGACGGCGGTGTAGCCGGCGCGCTTGGCCATCTCGATGGCGGCGAACGTTTCGCTCAGGGTGCCGATCTGGTTGATCTTGATCAGGATCGAGTTGGCGATGCCCTTGTCGATGCCTTCCTTCAGGATCTTGGTGTTGGTGACGAACAGGTCGTCACCCACGATCTGGACTTGCTTGCCCAGACGCTCGGTCAGGTGCTTCCAGCCGTCCCAGTCGCCTTCGGCCATGCCGTCTTCGATCGAGATGATCGGGTACTTGTCGCACCAGGTGGCCAGGATGTCGGTCCACTCGGCGGCGGTCAGCGTCAGGCCTTCGCCTTCGAGGTGGTACTTGCCATCCTTGTAGAACTCGGAAGCAGCGCAGTCCAGGCCGATGGCGATCTGCTCGCCGGCGGTGTAGCCAGCCTTGTCGATGGCTTCCAGGATCAGCTGGATGGCGGCTTCATGGCTTGGCAGGCTCGGTGCAAAACCGCCTTCGTCGCCGACGGTGGTGCTCAGGCCCTTGGCGTCGATGATCTTCTTCAGCGCGTGGAACACCTCGGTGCCGTAGCGCAGCGCTTCACGGAAGGTCGGAGCGCCCACCGGAATGATCATGAACTCTTGCAGGTCGAGGCTGTTGTTGGCGTGTGCGCCGCCGTTGATGACGTTCATCATCGGCACCGGCAGTTGCACGCCGCCCATGCCGCCGAAGTAGCGGTACAGCGGCAGGCCGGCTTCTTCAGCGGCTGCACGGGCCACGGCCATCGACACGGCCAGCATGGCGTTGGCGCCCAGGCGGCTCTTGTTGTCGGTGCCGTCGAGGTCGATCAGGGTCTTGTCCAGGAAGGCCTGTTCGCTGGCGTCGAGGCCCAGCACGGCTTCGCAGATTTCGGTGTTGATGTTCTGGACGGCCTTCAGCACGCCCTTGCCCAGGTAGCGGCTCTTGTCGCCGTCGCGCAGCTCGATGGCTTCGCGCGAGCCGGTGGACGCGCCCGACGGCACGGCCGCACGGCCCATCACACCCGATTCCAGCAGCACGTCGCATTCGACGGTGGGGTTGCCACGGCTGTCGAGGATCTCGCGGCCGACGATGTCAACGATTGCACTCATATCTCACTCCGTTTTGAAAAATCAGGTGCGCGCAGGATGCCGTAATTTTGTTACCTGCGTGCTTCAAGCTGCGGGGGGAGCGGGCTCCACCCCGTCGGCGATCACCATGCGCATCACCCCGGCGTTTTCGCGCAGGGTACGGGCATGGCTGTAGGTCTCGCTGCGGTAGAAGGCTTGCGCAGCCTCCCGGCTGGCAAATCGCAGCAGCACGAGGCGGCTGGGCGACCAGGTCCCTTCCAGGACTTCGATCGCGCCACCCCGTACCAGAATTTCAGCGCCATGCTCAGCCATGGCGCGCGTGCTCCACACCCGGTAGGCCGCCATGCGCTCCGGATCGGTGACGGTGACGTCGGCGATGAGGTAGCAGGCGGTCATGCGGGTGGGGCCGGTCAGCAGGAAAAGTCGTTTTCCAGCAGGGGCTGGGTCTTGACCACGCGGTCCAGCGCGACCAGCTGTTCGAGCAGCGCCTTCATGTGCTTGAGCGGCACCGCGTTCGGGCCGTCAGACAGGGCGTTCATGGGGTCCGGATGGGTTTCCATGAACAGGCCTGCCACGCCCACGGCCACGCCAGCCCGGGCCAGCACCGGCACGAACTCGCGCTGGCCGCCTGACGACGTGCCCTGGCCGCCCGGCAGCTGCACCGAGTGCGTCACGTCGAACACGACGGGCGCGCCGGTGTCGCGCATGATCGCCAGCGAGCGCATGTCGGAGACCAGGTTGTTGTAGCCGAAGCTGGCGCCGCGTTCGCAGGCCATGAAGTTGTCGGTTTCCAGACCGGCATCACGGGCCGCTTCACGGGCCTTGGCGATGACGTTCTTCATGTCGCCCGGCGCCAGGAACTGGCCCTTCTTGATGTTCACCGGCTTGCCGCTGCGTGCAACGGCGTGGATGAAGTCCGTCTGGCGGCACAGGAAGGCCGGCGTCTGCAGCACATCGACCACGGCCGCGACGGCCGAGATTTCCGTTTCGCTGTGCACATCGGTCAGGATGGGCACGTTCAGCTCGCGCTTCACCTTGGCCAGGATTTCCAGGCCACGTTCCATGCCGGGGCCGCGGAAAGACGTGCCGCTCGAGCGGTTCGCCTTGTCGTAGCTCGACTTGAAGATGAAGGGAATGCCGAGCGCCGAGGTGATTTCCTTGAGGTGCCCGGCCACATCCATTTGCAGCTGTTCGCTCTCGACCACGCAAGGGCCGGCGATCAGGAAAAACGGCTTGTCGAGACCGACGTCGAATCCGCAGAGCTTCATGCCTGTTCCTCGGGTTTAGGGCTGGCGAGCGGCCTGGTGGGCCAGCGCAGCCTTGATGTAGCTGATGAACAGCGGATGGCCGTCCCACGGGGTCGACTTGAATTCCGGGTGGAACTGCACGCCGACATACCAGGGGTGCACGTCGCGCGGCAGCTCGACCACTTCGGTCAGCTTCTCGCGCTGCGTGATGGCCGAAATCACCAGACCGGCCTGCTGCAGGCGATCGAGGTAATGCTCGTTCGCCTCATAGCGGTGGCGGTGACGCTCGGTCACGACCGGGCCGTAGATGTCGTGGGCCAGCGTGCCCGGCTTGACGTCCGAGCTCTGCGCGCCCAGGCGCATCGTGCCGCCGAGGTCGGAGTTGGCATCCCGCTTCTGGATCGAGCCGTCGGCGTCCTGCCATTCGTCGATCAGGGCGATGACCTTGTGCGGCGCGTCGGGGTCGAACTCGGTGGAGTTGGCACCCTCCAGGCCGGCCATGTGGCGCGCGTATTCGATCGTGGCGACCTGCATGCCCAGGCAGATGCCCAGGTACGGCAGCTTCTGCTCACGGGCGCAGCGGGCGGCGCTGATCTTGCCTTCCACACCGCGCTTGCCGAAGCCGCCGGGCACCAGCACGGCATCAAACTTGCCGAGCTGCTCAACGGCGTTGGCGTCGTTCAGCGTTTCCGAATCCAGGTACTCGATCTTGACGCGCACATGGTTGTGCAGACCGGCGTGGCGCAGCGCTTCATTGAGCGACTTGTAGGAGTCGCTCAGCTCGGTGTACTTGCCGCACATCGCGATGGTGACTTCGCCCTTCGGGCTTGCCACTTCCGCGACCAGGTTGTCCCAGGTCTTCAGGTCAGCCGGGCGGGTGAGCAGCTGCAGCTTCATGCAGATCAGCTCATCCAGGCCTTGCTCGTGGAGGATGCGCGGCACCTTGTAGATGGTGTCCACATCCCACATCGAGATCACGCCGTGCGGTGCCACGTTGGTGAACAGCGAGATCTTCTCGCGTTCATCAGCGGGCACTTCGCGGTCGGCGCGGCAGAGCAGGGCGTCGGGCTGGATACCGATTTCGCGCAGCTTCTGCACCGTGTGCTGGGTCGGCTTGGTCTTCAGCTCGCCGGCGGCCTTGATGTAAGGAACGTAGGTGAGGTGGACGAAGGCCGTGTTGCCCTGGCCGAGCTTCAGGCTCAGCTGACGCACTGCTTCGAGGAAGGGCAGCGATTCGATGTCACCGACGGTGCCGCCGATTTCAACGATGGCCACGTCCACGGCTTCGGGCGTGCCGAAGCCGGCGCCGCGCTTGACGTATTCCTGGATCTCGTTGGTGACGTGCGGAATGACCTGCACGGTCTTGCCGAGGTAGTCGCCACGGCGCTCTTTTTCGAGCACCGTCTTGTAGATCTGGCCACTGGTGAAGTTGTTGGCCTTCTTCATCCGGGTGGTGATGAAGCGCTCGTAGTGGCCCAGGTCCAGGTCGGTTTCAGCGCCGTCGTCGGTGACGAACACCTCGCCGTGCTGGAAAGGCGACATCGTGCCCGGGTCCACGTTCAGGTACGGGTCCAGCTTGATGAGGGTGACTTTGAGGCCGCGCGATTCAAGAATCGCAGCCAGAGAGGCCGACGCAATGCCCTTGCCAAGAGAGGACACCACACCGCCGGTGACGAAGACAAACTTGGTCATGTCAAAAGGCACTCATACTGCCCAGAGATTGGGCCGGAGCAGGAGTGCCGTGGTGGTAAAGCGCGATTATACCGACCGGCGACCCTTTGCCGACGATGCCCCTGACACCCTGCAGAAAGACCTGATGAATCCCTCACAGACCCACCCCGCAGAAGCCGTACGGCTGCTTACCGAAGTCGAGCTGGCCGACGCCCTGAAACACCTGCCGAACTGGCGGCTCGACGAGGCTGAGCCCGCGTGCCTGGTGCGCATCTGCCGCACGGCTGATTGGCCGCGGACCCTGTTGCTGGCTGGCCTGGTGGCGCACCTGGCCGAAGTGGGCTGGCACCACCCTGAGCTGCGCCTGCAATACAGCACGCTGGAGATTCGCCTGAACACCCATGAGGTGAACGGCATCACGGCGCGGGACACCGCACTGGCGCAGCAGATCGACGAGGTATTGGGCTGGCAGCCTGCGGCCGACGGCGGGCAAGCGCTGACCGGCCTGCCGCCCGGGCAGCCTTACTTCAGAGCCGCTTGATCAGGCCGGCTGGGCGCCCTTGAAGCTGTCGATCAGCGACAGCACCAGCGCGGCGGTCTGCTCGGGCTGCTCCATCGCGTAGAGGTGCCCGCCGGGCATGGTGCGGTAACGCTCACCGGCCAGGGCCTTGGCCGCCAGTGTGCCGCCCTGGCGCATTTCTGCCGACACCTCACCAGCGATGAAGCCGACCGGGCATTGCGGCGGATGCTTTCGCATCAAGGTGCCGAGGTGGTGCGGCAGCGTGTTGTAGATGCGGGTTTCAACCTCGCGCAGAAAGCCCAGCTGCACCGTGTCGTCCACGTCGTCAAAGCCGCAGGCCACATAGTCGCGCAGCACGCGGTCGTCCCAGCGCGCAAACGTCGGCTTCGACTTGAAGTGCTGGTACACCGCGTCCCGGTCCGGCCACTGGTAGCGCCGACCTTGCGACACCTTGCCCGGTGATACCCGGCGAATCAGCCCGGTCTGCTTGAAGACCTGCACGCTGTGCGCGCGCCAGCCGGTGATCACCGGTGAATCGAGCATCACCAGGCCGCAGGCCAGCTCGGGGCGACGGCAGGCCGCCATCAGGCTCAGCAGGCCACCCAGTGAATGGCCGACGAGAAACGCTGGCTGCGGACCCTTCGCGATGAAGTCGATCAGCTCGTCGCGCAGGTGGGGCCAGTTGCTGCTGACCGGGTGCGTGGCGCGGTGCCCGATGCGCTCGATGGCGCGCACCTCATAGCCGGCGGCGCGCCAGGCTTCAAACAGCACCCGGTACACGCCCGCCGGAAACCCGTTGGCGTGGGCGAAGACGATGGTGCCAGCGTGGCTCATGGGCTGAGCGCCTGGTTCAGACAATGCGCTCACCGAGGTGGGTGATCTTGCGCATGGGCTCGAAGCGCTCGCTGGTGGTCAGCAGCGGGTGGGCCGCGTCGCCGCCGTTCCACTGCGGATCGTCGATGCCTTCGAAGACCTCGCGCAGGCGCTCGCCCCAGGTGTCGCGGATCATCTTGAAGTACGGGTTCTTGTCGTCGATGACGGCAATGCGCTCGCTCTTCAGCGTGCCCGCTTCGTACACCAGCAGGTCGAGTGGCAAGCCCACCGACAGGTTCGATTTCAGCGTCGAGTCCATCGACACCAGCGCGCACTTGGCGGCTTCGTCCAGCGGGGTGTCGGGGGTCAGCACGCGGTCAAGAATGGGCTTGCCGTACTTGCTTTCGCCGACCTGGAAGAAGCAGGTTTCGCGGGTGGCTTCGATGAAGTTGCCGGCCGAATAGACCAGGAACAGGCGCATGGCTTCGTCGCCGATCTGGCCACCGAAGATCATGCTGCAGTTGAAGTCGATGCCGGCGGCCTTAAGGGCCGGGCCGTCTTGCTCATACACGCGGCGCACGGCGCTGCCGAGCACGCGGGTGGCGTCGAACATGCTCTTGGCGTTCCAGATGGTGATGGGCTCGTCGTCGCCGTTGGGCAGCTTCTCGACCTGGAGGATTTCGCGCACCGATTGCGAGATGCTGAGATTGCCGGCGGAGAGCAGCACCATGAAGCGCTCGCCGGGCTGCTCATAAACCATCATCTTGCGGAAGGTGCTGATCGCATCGAGGCCCGCGTTGGTGCGCGAGTCAGAGAGGAACACGAGGCCGGCGTTCAGCCGGATACCGACACAGTAGGTCATGGGGTGGCCTTGTCAGGAGGTCTGCAGTTTTTTCAAGCGGTACAGCGCATCCAGCGCTTCCCGCGGTGTCAGGGTGTCGGGGTCGATGGCGGCCAGGGCCTCGTCCACTTCGGACTGGGCCACGGCGACGGGTGCCGGTGGTGGTGCAAACAGGTCGACCTGCAGGTCACCGGCCCGCGACTGGGTTTCCAGCGCTTCCAGCGTGGCACGCGCCTGGCGCACCAGCGCCGGAGGCATGCCCGCCAGCCGCGCCACCTGCACACCATAACTGCGACTGGCCGGGCCGTGCTCTATCGCGTGCAGGAAAACAATGTCGTCACCACTTTCGGCAGCGCTGACGTGCAGATTCAACGCACGCTCATGTTGGCGCGGGAATTCCGTCAGCTCGAAATAGTGGGTGGCGAACAGCGTGAACGCCTTGTTGCGGTCATGCAGGTGGGTGGCGATGGCCGCAGCCAGCGCCAGACCGTCGAAGGTCGAGGTGCCGCGGCCGATCTCGTCCATCAGCACCAGCGACTGGTCGGTGGCGCCGTGGATGATCTGCGCGGCCTCGGTCATCTCCAGCATGAAGGTGGACTGCGCGTTGGCCAGGTCGTCGGCCGCGCCGATGCGGGTGTGGATCGCATCCATCGGCCCGATGCGGCATTGGCGCGCCGGCACATAAGAGCCCATCGCGGCCATCAGCGCGATCAGCGCCACCTGCCGCATGAAGGTGCTTTTGCCGCCCATGTTCGGGCCGGTGATGATGAGCAGGCGCGTGCGCGCGTCCAGCCGGCAATCGTTGGCGATGAAATCACCGCCACCGGTTTCGCCCAACCGTGCCTCGACCACCGGATGCCGACCGGCCTCGATGTCCAGGCACGGGTGGTTGACGAACTCCGGGCGGCACCAGCCCAGCGTGCGGGCACGCTCGGCGAGTGCGGCCAATGCGTCCAGCGTGGCCAGCGCGCGGCCCAGTGCGGCCAGCGGTCGCAGGTACGCCTGCAACTGGTCAAGCACCTGCTCGAACAGCCACTTTTCGCGGGCCAGGGCGCGGTCTTGTGCCGACAGCGCCTTGTCCTCGAAGGTTTTCAGCTCCGGCGTGATGAAACGCTCGGCGTTTTTCAGAGTCTGGCGCCGCTGGTAATCGGCTGGCACCTTGTCGAGCCCCGAGGCGGTGACTTCGATGTAGAAGCCATGCACCTTGTTGAACTGCACGCGCAGGTTGGCGATGCCGGTGCGCGCGCGCTCGCGGTTTTCGAGGTCGATCAGGAAGGCGTCGCAGTTCTGGCCGATGGCACGCAGCTCGTCCAGGTCGGCGTCGAAACCGGTGGCGATCACGCCGCCGTCGCGCAGCAGCACGGCCGGCTCTTCGGCGATCGAGCGCAGCAGCAACTCACCCACCTGCGGGTCGGGCGTCAGGTCTTCCAGGCAGCGGTCGAGGAGGGCGGTGCCGCCGGGTGCCACCTGCCGCAAGGCGGGCAGGTTGGCCAGGGTGAAGCGCAGGCCGGCCAGCTCACGCGGGCGCACCTGGCGCAGGGCCACCCGGGAGGTGATGCGCTCGACATCACTGATGCCGCGCAGGGCTTCGCGCAACGGCTCGAAGCCGGCGCTGTGCAGGATGGCGATGGCGTCGTGGCGGGCATGGGCCACGCTGCGCTCGCGCAGCGGGTGCGTCAGCCAGTGGCGCAGTGCGCGGCTGCCCATGCCGGTGCGGCAGGCGTCCAGCAGCGAGAGCAGCGTGGGTGAACTTTCGCCACGCAGGGTTTCGGTGAGTTCGAGGTTGCGGTGGGTGGCCGGTGGCAATTCCAGCAACTCGCTGCCGCGCTCCACGGTCAGCGTGGTGACGTGCGACAGCGCGCGCCCCTGGGTGTGCTCGGCGTAGCTCAGCAGCGCAGCGGCAGCCGCATGCGCAGCGCCCAGGTCTTGCGCATTGAAGCCGTTCAGGCTGATGACACGCAGTTGCTCGCACAACTTGCGCAGCCCCAGGCCGGCGTCAAACTGCCAGCCCGGCCGCATGGTGCGCGCGGCGCGGCACTGGCGCACGGCCAATGGCTGCTCGTCGCGGTCAATCAGGATTTCGGCCGGGTTCAGCCGCGCCAGCCAGCTGCCCAGCTCGCGCTCGCCGCATTCGGCCAGCCCGAGTTGCCCGCTCGCCAGGCCCAGCCAGGCCAGACCAAAGGACGCGCGCTGTCGCGAGATGGCCAGCAGCAGGGTGTCGGCCCGGTCGTTCAGCAGTTCGCTGTCGGTGACGGTGCCGGGCGTGACCACCCGCACCACCTTGCGCTCGACCGGCCCCTTGGCGGTGGCCACATCGCCCACCTGCTCGGCCACGGCCACCGATTCGCCCAGCTTGATCAGCCGGGCCAGGTAGCCTTCGACCGAGTGCACCGGCACACCGGCCATGACCACCGGCTCGCCATTGCTCTGGCCGCGGGTGGTGAGGGTGATGTCGAGCAGACGGTGCGCCTTGCGGGCGTCGTCGAAGAACAGCTCGTAGAAATCGCCCATCCGGTAGAACACGAGCGTGTCCGGATGCTCCGCCTTGATGCGGAGGTACTGGGCCATCATCGGCGTGTGGCCGCTGTAATCATCGGCGCCGGCAGGCGCGCTCGAGGGGGTGCTCACCGACGCAGGAACTCCGTGCAAGGCTGGGGATGTTGGCCCGGCGGGCCCGGGCTCAGAACGGGGCGTCGTCGCCGGTGGCGATGTCGTCGGACTTCTTGCGCAGGCGCAGCGGCTTGCGCACGGCCTTTTCCAGCGCTTCCACCGGCGTTTCCTCGTCGGTGTCAGCGTCGGCGCTGGCAGCGGCAGGGGTGTCGTCGTCGGTGATCACGCGGCTGAACGGCGTCAGCAGCTTGACCAGCTGGCCGTAGATCTTCGGCGAGCCAGCCACGATTTCGCGCTGGTTCATGAAGTCGGATTCGCCGGTGAAGTTGCCGACCAGGCCGCCGGCTTCCGTGATGATCAGCGAGCCTGCGGCAATGTCCCACGGGTTCAGGCCGGTTTCGAAGAAGCCGTCGTAATAACCGGCAGCCACGTAGCACAGGTCAAGGGCCGCAGCGCCCGGGCGGCGCAGGCCGGCCACGTGGGGCATCACGGCCTCGAACATCTTCATGTAGCGCTGGAAGTTGTCGCCCTTGCGGAAGGGGAAGCCGGTGCCCACGAGCGAGTCTTGCAGACGGGTGCGGCGCGACACGCGCAGGCGCTTGTCATTCAGGTAGGCGCCGCGGCCGCGCGAGGCCATGAACAGGTCGTTGCGGGTCGGGTCGTACACGACGGCTTGCTCCACCTTGCCGCGGAACGCCAGGGCGATCGACACGCAGTAGACAGGGAAGCCGTGGATGAAGTTGGTGGTGCCGTCGAGCGGATCGATGATCCAGACGAAATCGCTGTGCTTGGCGCCGTGCTCACGGCCCGATTCCTCGGCCATGATGCCGTGGCCCGGGTAGGCGGTGAGGATGGTTTCGATGATCGCTTGCTCGGCCGCGTGGTCCACTTCGGTGACGAAGTCGTTGGGGCTCTTGGTGTTGATCTTCAGGATGTCCAGGTCCAGCGATGCACGATTGATGATCGACCCGGCGTTGCGGGCTGCCTTGACGGCGATATTGAGCATCGGATGGAGGGTCTGGGACATGTTTCAACCTGAAGTTAGACAACTCGCTGTGCCCGACACACGCAGTGCCGGGCGACAGGCGCGGCAATCGGTGGGGCTGCAACTGCGCATTGCGGTGCACAGGGGCGAGATGGGGGCAAGGATCTGGCGGCGGACAAAGAGCGGCACGGGCACAATGCTGGTCTTAGCGCACACCGCGTGTAACCTTGCATTCTAGCGCGACGCGCCCCATTTGTGATGATTTCTTCAAACCAGCCCGGGCCTGCGCCGGCGGACCCAAGTCACGATTCGACGCGTTTTGTCTTGATCGGCACCAGCCATCCGGGCAACGTCGGCTCGGTGGCGCGTGCCATGAAGGTGATGGGCTTTTCCGACCTGGTGCTGGTGGCGCCGCGGTTCGCTGATGTGCTGTCGCGCGAGGAAACCGTGGCCATGGCCAGCGGTGCGGCCGACATCCTGGTCCGCGCCCGCATCGTGCCCACGCTGGCGGAAGCACTCGACGGTGTCACGCACGCCTGCGCCACCGCCATGACCCCACGCGATTTCGGGCCGCCCACCGTGGCACCGCGCCCGCACTTCGAGCAGCTCGCCCGCCAGGGTGACCGCGTGGCCTTCGTGTTCGGCTGCGAGCGCTACGGCATGTCGAATGACGACGTCTACCGCTGCCACACCTGCCTGAGCATCCCGAGCAATCCGGCGTATGGTTCGTTGAACCTGGCGCAGGCCGTGCAGGTGCTGGCCTATGAGTGGCGGCAGGCGCTGGGTGGGTTTCCGGTGGCGCCGCGCACGGAAGACGTGACGCTGGCCGACGCCGTGGCCGTGCAGGGCGCCTTGACCCATTGGGAAGGCGCGCTCACCAGCATCGGCTTTCTTGACCCGGCCGCGCCGCGCAAGCTGATGCCCCGTTTGCAGCAACTCGCCAACCGTGCGCGGCTGAGCGTGGAAGAGGTGCAGATCCTGCGGGGCATCGCCCGGCTGGTTCAGCAACCCCGGCCACCCAAGGCCAAACCGCTGACGCCCGGGCAAGCCGGGCACCCCGACGCTACACTGGACGGCCCGCCGCGCCCGGCCTGAAGCTGCGCGGCCCCTTGGCCCCCGAACCCGGAAATCCTGCATGTTCTCCAGATTGCGCGAAGACATCGCCTGCATTCTTGAGCGCGACCCTGCGGCGCGCTCGACCTGGGAAGTGCTGACCTGTTATCCCGGCCTGCACGCGCTGGTGCTGCATCGCCGCGCCAACTGGTGCTGGCGCCACGGCTTTCACTGGACCGGGCGCTTCATCTCGCACATCAGCCGGTTCCTGACCGGCATCGAGATCCACCCGGGCGCCACGATGGGCCGACGTGTGTTCATCGATCACGGCATGGGCGTGGTCATCGGCGAAATGGCCGAAGTGGGCGATGGCTGCACCATCTACCAGGGCGTGACGCTGGGCGGCACGTCGCTGGTCAAGGGCGCCAAGCGTCACCCGACGCTGGAAGCCGGTGTCATCGTGGGTGCGCATGCCGCGGTGCTGGGCGGCTTCACGGTGGGTGCGGGTGCCCGCGTGGGCTCAGGTGCGGTGCTGACCAAGCCCGTGCCCCCGGGCGCCACCGCTGTCGGCAACCCGGCGCGCATCATCCATGCCGAAAAGGACGCCGAGCGGGAAACCGCCGCCGCCCGCATGGGCTTCTCGGCCTACGGCGTGACCGCTGGCGACGACCCGGTGGCGCAAGCCATGAAGGGCCTGATCGACAACGCGTCGTCGCATGACCACCAGATCGCCATGCTGTGGCAGGCCATCGAGAAGCTGTCGGCCGGCAGCCGTGAGCTGCCTGCGCAGCAGTGCGTGCCGGACGATGCCTGTACGACCGAGACGTTCGACGCTGAACGTCTCAATCGCTTGGTCAAGTGACAGCGGCGCCCGGTGAGGGCGCCCGTCTTCACAGTGCCAGCAGGATCACCGGCGAGAAGATCCACAGGAAGCGCCAGTCCCGCGGCACTTCGAGCTTCAGCGTGCTGCTCCAGGGCGTGACGAAACCGTCAGGCTCCACCGAGCGGTAGCGGAAGTAATAGGTGCCCGGGCGATCCGGGCTCGGCAGTGACCAGAAACTCTTGGTGAGCTCGGCCTTCGCCGTCACTTCGGTGAACTCGGGGTCGAGCGCCAGTTCCACCTGCTGCCGGTCTTCGGCGCGGCCGCTCCAGCTCAACTCGATGCCGCCGTCGCGGCGCACGCCACCTTGTGGCGGGGTGGGCAAGGGGCGCAGCTCGAAGTTCTGCGCGTCGCCCCAGGGGCCGCGGTCGCCGCCAGCGCGCACGCTGGCCAGGCGCCAGTGGTAGGTGCCCGGCTCGGTCAGCGGCACAGAGGTGCCGGCGCCGGTCACGTCGTCGCTGCGCCAGGCCACCTGGCTGAAGGCGGCGTCACGCGCCACTTCGACCCGGTACTGGGCGGCCTCGGTGTTTTCTGCCCAGGCCAGCGCCACGGCGCCGACCGGGAACTTGGCTTGTGCGCGTGGCGCGATGCTGGCCGGTGGTTCAGGCCGGGCCTTCAGCGTGATCGCACGGGTGGCGTTCAGGCCTTCGATGCCGAGGTTGTCGACCCGACGGACACGCAGGTGCCATTGGCCGTCCTGCAGCCCGGCGATGCGCGCCTCGCCGCCAGCCGCCACGCGCTCGTCGCGCACGATGCGCTCAAAACCGGCGTCAGCCGCCACTTGCACGCGCAGCGGGAGGGTTTCGCCAGCCAGGCCGAAACGGATCAGCGGACGTTCGAAGCGCTCTGGCAGGCTCGTCAAATTCGGTGCCGCCTGCAGGGCCACGACCACCGGTGCCGAGCCGGGGCGCAGGGCCGCACCCTGACCGGCAGGCACGTCAGCGCCCGCGCTGGTGTTGTCTGCCCGCACCCGGCCCTCCAGCACCTCGGTGCGGGTGCTGGCGTCAGCCACGGCCTCGGTGTGAACGCGGTACTCGGTGCCGCGCACGCCGATCACGGCGGTGGGGGTGACCACCTCCAGCGGCTTGGCACGCAAGACCTTGGTGGCCAGCACATCGACCGAGCCCTTCACCAGCCGCATCGTGCTGGCAAACAAGCCTTCCTCGACGCTGCCCGCCTGGCCAGCCTTGAGCTGGTAGCGGCGGTTTTCGCCGAGCTGGGTGTCGCTGGCCGGCGAGAGCCGCACGCGGGAGCCGTCACCCAGCTGCAGCACCGCCGAGCTGCTGGCAGCCGTGCTCAGGCGCTGACCCGGCTGCACGTTGTCGCCCACCTTGGCGGCCTGGTCGTCGATGCGGACATCGCCTTCAACGCTCACCAGCCTGGCCGGCACTTGCGCCGAGCGCAGCAGGCGGGTGGGCACCTTGAGCACCTGGCCCGGCTGAATCCGGTTGGGGTTGGGCAGGGCGTTCAGCCTGGCCACCTCGGTCCAGGCGCCTGGCGACACGAGCAAGCCCTGGCCAAGTCCGATCAGGGTGTCCCGGCTCTCCACCGTGTAATCCAGCGTCGGTTCCTGCGGGGCGGGTGCGGCTTGCGCCAGGCTGGCTGCAAGTGCCAGCATCACCGGAAGGACGAGGGGACGGGTTCGGAGAGCGTTCAGTCGCATGGGCGTTCAGGTTCGGGCAGGGCGTTGGGCCGACTTTGGCCGGAAGGCCGCACACACGGTGTCAACGGTTTCAAGGTAGGGCCCGTGCAGCAGGTCGATGCAGTAGGGCACGGCAGCGAAGATGCCGGGCACAGCGGGCGTCGCCTGCGGCAGGCCCTGCAAGGTTTCAGCGATCGACTTGGGCTGGCCGGGCAGGTTGATGATCAGCGTTTTGCCACGAATCACCGCCACCTGCCGCGACAGGATCGCGGTCGGCACGAAATGCAGGCTGATGGCGCGCATCTGCTCGCCAAACCCGGGCATCACCTTGTCAGCCACGGCCAGGGTCGCTTCGGGTGTCACGTCGCGCAGCGCCGGGCCGGTGCCGCCAGTGGTCAGCACCAGGTCGCAGCCAGCCACGTCCACCAGCTCGATCAGGGTGGCGCTGATGCCGGCCTGATCGTCAGGGATCAGCCGCGTTTCCCAGGCGATCGGGTTGTGCAGGGCACGGCCCAGCCAATCCTGCAGGGCCGGAATGCCTTTGTCTTCGTAGACACCGGTGGAGGCGCGGTCGCTGATCGACACCACACCGATGCGCACGGATTCGAAATCACTCGTCGACATCGTCGCTGTCTTCAATCGGGGTGTCGGTGGTGCGTGCGTCGGCCAGCGCGGCCTTGATCAGCTGGAACAGTTCGCGGTAGCTGCGGCCATGGCGGGCTTCCGGCGCTTCGTTCTTGGCGTCCTTGCGGGCGCTGCGGGCGAGGCTGCGCAGCTGCTGGGCATCGGTGGCCGGGAAGGCGTTCATCCAGCGGGTGACGGCGTCGTCGCTGGCCAGCAGTTCCTCGCGCCAGCGTTCAGCCGCGTGCAGGGCCAGGGTGTCTTTGGCGCTGCCGAGCTTGAAGGCATCCACGGCTTCTCGGATGGGCTCCGGGTCAACGTGGCGCATCAGCTTGCCGATGTACTGCATCTGGCGCCGCTTGCCTTCGAAAGAACGCGTGCGGTGGTATTCCTTCAGCGCGTCGCGCAGGCTCTCGGACAAGTCGAGACTCTCGGTGCGGCTGGCCGGCAGCCCCACCAAGGCTTCCCCGAGCGATTGCAGCTCGTGGGATTGGCGTTTCAGGGCGGACTTGCTGGGCCGGCCGTCGTCGTCGTCGGAGGCTTCTGGGAAGGGGGGCGCGTTGCGCATGGATAGGGGAGCGTTTGTGCCGGTGAACGTGGGATCGTTATGATTGTCCCGCAATTCTCCCGGCCGGCGTTACCCGCGCCCGGCCGCGTTTCTTTCCAGCCGAGTATTTCATGACCGCATCCGCTGCCCAGGGCTTCGCCTTCGAGCTCTCACAATTCCAGCAAATCGTCGAAGACGTGCTGGCCATGGCCCGGAACGTCGGTGCCAGCGATGCCGGTGTGGAGGTGTCCGAAGGCAGCGGCCTGAGCGTGTCCGTGCGCAAGGGCGAGCTCGAGAACATCGAGCGCAACCGCGACAAGTCGGTCGGCGTGTCGGTGTACGTCGGCCAGCGCCGCGGCAACGCCAGCACCTCCGATTTTTCGCAGACCGCCCTTGAGCAGACGGTGAAGGCCGCGTTCGACATCGCCCGCTTCACCGCCGAAGACCCTACCGCCGGCCTGCCTGACGCCGAAGACCTGGCCGGCCCGGAAGCGCTGGCACTCAAGCTTGACCTGTTCCATCCCTGGGACTTGACCGCCGAGGCGGCCGTATCGCTGGCGCGCCGCGCGGAAGACGCCGCGATGGGCGTGGACCGCCGCATCACCAATTCCGAGGGTGGTTCGGTGTCGGCACAGCAGTCGCAGTTCTGGGCTGGCAACAGCCGCGGCTTCCGTGGTGGTTATGCCAGTTCGCGCCACTCGATCGCGGTGTCGCCGATTGCCGGCAAGGGCGCGAACATGCAGCGCGACTACTGGTACAGCTCGATGCGTGACGCGATGGAGCTGGCCTCGCCCGAGGTGATCGGCCGGTATGCCGCCGAGCGCGCGCTGTCACGCCTGAAGAGCCGCAAGATCGCGACCTGCGAAGTGCCGGTGTTGTTCGAGTCGACCGTGGCGGCCGGCCTGCTGGGTGGCTATGTGCAGGGCACCAGCGGCGGCGCCTTGTACCGCCAGGCCAGCTTCCTGCAAGACTCCCTGGGCAAGCAGGTCTGGTCCGATCACATCGACGTGATGGAAGACCCGCACGTGCCGCGTGGCAAGGGCAGCGCGCCCTTCGACGATGAAGGCGTGGTCACACGGGCTCGCCAGGTGGTGAAGGGCGGCGTGACGCAGGGCTATTTCCTGTCGAGCTACTCGGCGCGCAAGCTGGGCATGAAGACCACCGGCAATGCGGGCGGGTCGCAGAACCTGCGTCTGACCAGCCGCCTGACCCAGCCGGGTGATCACCTGGAAGAAATGCTGCGCAAGCTGCACCGCGGCCTGTTCGTCACCGAACTGATGGGCCAGGGCGTGAACTACGTGACGGGTGACTATTCCCGCGGTGCCTCGGGCTACTGGGTCGAGGACGGCCGCATCGCCTTCCCGGTGCATGAAATCACCATCGCAGGCCACCTGGGCGAGATGCTCAAGCAGGTGGTCGCGGTCGGTGCGGATGTGTACACGCTGGGTGGCAAGTCGATCGGCTCGGTGCTGCTCGAGCGCATGAAGATCGCCGGCAACTGAAGCCCCCGGCGGCGCGGCGGAACGGCCTCGGGGCTTTCCCGAATTTCAGCCAGTTTTTAGCTTCACGGCGCATCCTGCGACCTGGAACGCGGTGATCTGCTGCTTGCCATTCTCCGCACGGGTTAGTACCCGGCGGGGGGCGCCAAGCGGCTCCTAGAATCAGCTGCGCCAATGTCAATATCGCTTCTCTAACGAGACAGGAGACTCTTCATGGAACGTCGTTCCTTTGTTCGCAGCGCCGGCTTGGCCGGCGTGCTGGCTGCAGGTGCCGCCCCCGCGGTGGTGCATGCGCAGGCCAACGTCCGTTGGCGTCTGGCTTCCAGCTTTCCCAAGTCGCTAGACACCATCTTCGGCGCGTCTGACGTGTTCGCGAAGAAGGTCAGCGAAATGACGGGCGGCAAGTTCCAGATCTCGGTACACGCCGGTGGCGAACTGATGCCTCCGTTCGGCGTGGTCGACGGCGTGCAGAACGGCACCGTGGAAATGGCGCACACCGCGCCTTACTACTTCTTCGGCAAGGACGAAACCTTCGCACTGGGCTGCGCCATTCCTTTCGGCCTGAACAGCCGTCAGATGACCGCCTGGATGCTGGAAGGCAACGGCCTGAAGCTGATGCGCGAGTTCTACAAGCAGTACAACATCGTCAACTTCCTGGGCGGCAATACCGGCGCCCAGATGGGTGGCTGGTACCGCAAGCCGGTGCAGTCGATGGCCGACATGAAGGGCCTGAAGTTCCGCGTGGGCGGCTTCGCCGGCAAGGTCATCGAGCGTCTGGGCGGTGTGCCGCAGAACATCCCTGGCGGCGAAATCTACCAATCGCTGGAAAAGGGCACGATCGACGCCGCTGAATGGGTGGGCCCGTACGACGACCAGAAGCTCGGCTTCAACAAGGTCGCTCCGAACTACGGCTACCCGGGCTGGTGGGAAGGTGGTCCTCAGCTGGACTTCTTCATCAACAGCAAGGCCTACGAAGGTCTGTCGGCCGAGTACAAGGCCATCGTTGATGCGGCTTCCGCATACGCCCACGTCGACATGCAGGCCAAGTACGACGCCCGCAACCCGGCGGCCCTGCGCCAGCTGGTGGGCAGCGGCACCAAGCTGTTCCGCTTCCCGAAGGACGTGATGGACGCAGCCTTCAAGGAATCGATGGCGCTGTACAGCGAAATCTCGGCCAAGAACCCGAACTGGAAGAAGGTGTACGACGACTACGCCCGCTTCCGTTCGGAGCAGAACCTGTGGTTCCGCTTCGCAGAAGCCGGCTTCGACGACTTCATGCAAAGCCAGAAGCTGTAATCAGCTTCCTGCACTGCGGCCCGCAAGGCTGCAGTGCACGGCACCCAGCCCCGCCATGCTTGTCATGTGCGGGGCTTTTTTGTGCCTGCCGTTCAGGCATGAAAAACCCCGCGCATGGCAGCCATGGCGGGGTTCCTGGGGTGGGCGTGGCCCACCTTGGTCAGGTCAGGGCGTGATCAGTTCGGAGCCGAGGCCGGCGGGGCCACGTTGAACACGTCCATCGAGTTGTCGCGCGTGCTGTCCGGCGTCGCGCTCTTGGTCTGCTCGTTGCCGATGCTGCGCAGCATCTGGTCAGCGGCTTCCACGTCCACCGGCTTCTCCTTCTCGATGAACATCGTCACCGTGTCAGGGAAGGCGATGACCGCACCCACCAGCACCAGCTGCATGATCACCCAGGGGATCGCGCCCAGGTAGATGTCACGCGATTCGACCTTGCGCGGAATGGCGCCCGTCTTGAACAGCGAGTCGGCGATGCCACGCAGATAGAACAGCGCAAAGCCGAAGGGCGGGTGCATGAAGCTGGTCTGCATGTTCACGCAGATCATCACGCCGAACCAGACCAGGTCGATGCCCATCTTGTCGGCCACCGGCGCGAGGAACGGGATGATGATGAAGGCGATCTCGAAGAAGTCGAGGAAGAACGCGAGGAAGAAGATGAACACGTTCACCGCGATCAGGAAGCCGATCTGGCCGCCTGGCAGGTCGGAGAGCAGGTGTTCGATCCACTTGCCGCCTTCCACGCCCTGGAACACCAGCGAGAACACCCGTGAGCCGATCAGGATGAACACCACCATCGCGGTGATGCGCATCGTGCCCATCATCGTGCCCTTGATCAGCTCCCAGTTCAGGCGCCCGTGCATGGCGGCCAGCACCAGGGCACCCACCGCACCCATGGCGCCGGCTTCGGTCGGCGTGCACACGGCGGTGTCGATACCCGGCAAGCCACCCATGCTGCCCAGCACCAGGAAGATCAGCACGGCTGACGGGATGATGCCGCGCAGGCACTTCTGCACCAGCGGCCAGCCACTCAGGGTGCGCGCTTCCTTCGGAATGCCAGGCAGGAAGTCCGGCTTCAGGCGCGTCAGCATGAACGTGTAGAGCGCGAACAGGATGATCTGCAGGATCGACGGACCCCACGCACCCTTGTACATGTCGCCCACCGGCCGGCCGAGCTGGTCAGCCAGCACCACCAGCACCAGTGACGGCGGCACCAACTGCGTGATGGTGCCCGAGGCCGCCAGCACGCCCGTGGCGTAGCGCATGTTGTAGCCGTAGCGCATCATCACCGGCAGCGAGATCATCGCCATGGCGATCACCTGGCCCGCCACCGTGCCGGTGATCGCGCCGAGGATGAAACCGACAAGGATGACCGAGTAGCCGAGGCCACCACGCACCGGACCGAAGAGCTGGCCCATCGAATCAAGCATGTCCTCAGCCAGGCCGCACTTCTCGAGGATGGCGCCCATCAGCGTGAAGAACGGAATGGCCAGCAGCAGGTCGTTCGACAGGATGCTGAACACGTTCAGCGGCAGGTTGCCCATGAAGGCCGCCGGGAACCAGCCCATCCAGATGGCGAATGCGCCGCAGCCCAGGCCCAGTGCAGCCAGTGAAAACGCGACCGGGAACCCGATGAGCATCACCAGGATCAGCCCCGCGAACATCAGCGGGGGAAATTGTTCCATGCTCATTGCAGAGGCCTCTCGTAATGCGTGTCCATGTCGTATTCATTGCGCAGCCAGGCGGCGCGCTTGATCATCTCGGAGATGCCCTGAAGCAGGATCAGGGCGAAACCGACTGGCATGGTCAGGAAGATCGGCCAGCGCACCAGGCCGCCAGCGCTCTGCGACACCTCGCCGCTCACAAACTTGCTGATGAACAGCGGGCCTGAGTAATAGATCATGGCCACGCACACCGGCACCAGGAAGAAGAGCGTGCCGAACAGGTCGACGTACACCTTCACGCGGGTGGAATAGCGCGCGTACATCAGGTCGACGCGCACGTGCTCATTCAGCCGCAGCACCTGCGAGGCACCGAACATCACGGCAGCGCCGAACATGTACCACTGCACTTCCAGCCAGGCGTTCGAGCCGATGCTGAAGCCGTAGCGGATCAGGGCGTTGCCTGCGCTGACGAAGCAGGACAGGAAGATGGCCCACTCGGCAAACCGACCGACACGGTCGTTCAGCTTGTCGATGAACAGGGCAAACGGGATCAGGGCTTTCATGCGACGCCCCTCTTGTCACCATGCAACATGGCTTGTCTCCTTGGAGTGCCGTGCTGAAGGCTGCGATGGCCGGCCAGCACGTGATTGGGTCCGACCGGCACCCTGGCGCGCACGAAGGCACGACATGGGCGACGGTCGGGGATCAATGTACTGATCGAGGCCTGAAATCAGCCTGAAATTGCTCAGGCTTGCGGGAAAACACCGAGGCTGATTCAGCGACGCTTCACAGCGCGCCGGCCTGCATGTAGAGCCGCGTGGAACGTGCGCCGGAGCGGCAGAAACACAGCACCGGGCGAGGCAGCTCCGCCATCAGCTGCGCGAACGCGGCGATCTCTTCAGGCGACTGGTAACCGCCGGCCACCGGCAGGTGCCGGTACTGCAGGCCGGCCGCCAGTGCAGCAGCTTCGACAGCGGCGCTGGTGGGCTGGTCTGGGCCACCTTCGAAGTCAGGCCGGTTGTTGATGACGCTGCGAAAGCCCAGCGCGGCCAGCTCGGCCATGGCCTCGGGCGGCAGTTGCGGGGCCACGCACACGTCCGCGGCGATGGGGTTCAGGGGCAGGGAAGTGCTGCTCATGATGGCGCTGCGCTCAGCGGGTCAGGGCGGCTTTCACCGCCGCTGACACCAGGCCCATGTCGGCCTTGCCGGCCAGTTGCGTCTTGACCGCACCCATCACCTTGCCCATGTCGCCCGGGCCGGTGGCGCCCAGCTCGGTGACGATGGCGCCCACAGCCGCGGTGATTTCCTCCGGGCTCAGACGCACCGGCAGATAGGCCTGCAGCACGACGATCTCGGCGCTTTCCTTGTCGGCCAGATCCATGCGGTTGGCCTGGGTGTAGGCCGTCACCGAGTCCTTGCGCTGCTTGATCAGCTTGTCGACCAGGCCGATGACCATGGCGTCGTCCAGCTCCACACGCTCGTCCACTTCCTTCTGCTTGCACGCAGCCAGCAGCAGGCGAATGGTGGACAGACGGTCGGCTTCCTTGGCCCGCATCGCGGCCTTCATGTCTTCGGTGATGCGCTCTTTCAGGGTCATGACAATTCCTCTGGACAAACTCGATGGTCAGTGTGCCCCGATTGTCCTGTGAATCAGAGCGCTTCGAGTGCCAGCAATTCGGCAATGGTCTGGCGACGGCGGATCAGGCGGTGCGCGTCGCCATCCACCAGCACCTCGGCGATCAGCGGACGGCTGTTGTAGTTCGAGGACATCGAGGCGCCGTAGGCCCCGGCATCGTGCAGCACCAGCAGGTCGCCGACCCGTGCTTCAGGCAGGTCGCGGGTCAGCACCACGCCGCCTTCGCCCTGGGTGAACACGTCGCCCGATTCGCACAGCGGGCCGGCCACCACGGTGGGCACGGTGGCGCGCGGCTGGCCGTCAGCGGCAATCACGCTCATGCCGTGGAAGCTGCCGTACATCGACGGGCGCATCAGGTCCGAGAAGCCGGCATCGACCAGCACGAAACGGTTGTTGCCCATGTGCTTGGTGGCGCGCACTTCGGTCAGCAGCACGCCGCTTTCGGCGACCAGGTAGCGGCCCGGCTCCAGTTCCAGATGCACCTTGGTGCCGAGGTGGCTGGCCACCTCGCGGCGGGCGGCGTCCCAGAGGCTGAAGTAGTGGTCAGTGTCGATGCGGTCGTCGCCTTCGCGGTAGGGAATCGACAGACCGCCGCCCGCGGAGATGGCCTCCACCGACACGCCTGCGCGCTTGACCAGGTCGACCATGGCCGCGCACACCTGCTGCAGGTGGCTGTAGTCCACGCCGGAGCCGATGTGCATGTGCAGGCCCACCAGGTGCAGGCCGTGGCGTTGCACCGCCGCCAGCGCCAGGGCCAGGTCGGTGTGCCAGATGCCGTGCTTGCTGTGCTCGCCGCCGGTGTTGGTCTTGTTGCTGTGGCCGTGGCCGAAGCCCGGGTTGATGCGCAGCCACACCCGGTGGCCGGGTGAGCGCTGGCCGAGTTGCTCCAGCATGTCGATGGAGCCGGCATTGACCGGAATCTGGTGCTGAACCACCGTCTCCAGCGTGGCCGCGTCGAACAGGTCGGCCGTGAAGACGATGCCGGACGCGCCCTGGGCATTGGGGGCAGCGGTGTAGCCGGCGGCCAGTGCACGTTCGATTTCGCCCCGCGAGACGGCATCCACGACCACACCTTCTTCGCGCATCAGCCGCAGCAGGTGCGTGTTCGAGTTCGCCTTCTGGGCGAAGCGGATGGTGTCGAAGGCCTTCAGGTCGGCGATGCGCTGGCGAATGGTCGCGGCGTCATACACCCACAGCGGGGTGCCGTGTTGCTGGGCCAGGGAGCGGAGGAGGGCGTCGTTGAACGGGTTCATGGGCACATCATCGTGCTTTCGGTGTATTCTGAAAAATACTTTTATTTGGTCCATCCATTCATTTTTGATATGCCACTGAGTTGATATGCAACTGAGCCATCGTCACATCGAGGTGTTCCGGGCAGTCATGCGCAGCGGGCAGGTCACACAGGCGGCGCAATGGCTGCACACCTCGCAGCCCACGATCAGCCGGGAGCTGGCCCGGCTGGAGCAGGTGCTGGGCATGCAGTTGTTCGAGCGGGTGCGCGGCCGGCTGGTGCCCACGCCGCGCGCGCTCGCCTTGCTGGAAGAGGTGGAGCTGTCTTACGTGGGCTTGGAGCGCATCGCGGCCACGGCGCTGTCGCTGCGCCAGTCGCCTCAGGGGCGACTGCAGGTGCTCAGCCTGCCGGCGCTTACCCAGGCGCTGCTGCCGCAGGCCCTGCGCTTGTTGCTGGCCACGTCACCCCAGGCCAGCGTGGCCATCACGCCGCAGGAATCGCCAGCGCTGGAAGCAGCGCTCAGCGAGCAGCGGTTCGATCTGGGGCTGACGGAGCGGCGTGAGGCGCCAGTCGGTTGTGAGCTGCAGCGGCTGCTGGTGGCCGACGAGGTGGCGGTGCTGCCGGCCGGGCATGCGTTGCTTGGTCGCACCCGGTTGAGCCCGGCGGACTTCGAAGGGCAGACCTTCATCAGCCTGGCCGCTACCGACCCGTATCGGCAGCAGATTGACGCGGTGTTTGCGCAAGCGGGTGTGCAGCGGCAACTGGCGCTGGAAACGCCGAGTGCGGTGTCGGTGTGCGCGCTGGTGCAGCAGGGCCTGGGCGTGGCCATCGTCAACCCGTTGACGGCGATTGCGCTGCAGGGGACAGGTCTGCACTTGCGGCCCCTGACGGTGTCGATTCCGTTCCATGTGGCTGCGGTGTTGCCGACCACGCGCAGCCCGCACCCCTTGCGGCCCGCCTTGCTGGAGGCGCTGCAGGCGGCGGCCGACGCGATGTTGGCGCAGATGGCGCATTCGGCCGAGCGCCAGACGTAAAAAAACCCGCCACGGCGTCCCGTGCGGGTTTTTTTGGGGTGACTGCCGAAGCAGTCGCTGATCAGTACAGCTTCTTGGGCAGCTGCATGCTGCGCACGCGCTTGTAGTGGCGCTTGACGGCGGCTGCCTTCTTGCGCTTGCGCTCAGCGGTCGGCTTTTCGTAGAACTCGCGTGCGCGCAGTTCGGTCAGCAGACCCAGCTTTTCAATGGTGCGCTTGAAGCGACGCAGTGCGACATCAAACGGCTCGTTTTCCTTGACGCGGATAGTGGTCATGTAGCGAAGAATCCTTCGGGATATGAATGCGCTCGGTGTCCGGCGCCGGGTAGTTTCCGGATGCCCGGGGCTGGATCGACACGCGGTTTTGCCAGCAAAGACAGCGATTCTAGCCTGAAATTCAGGGTTTGGATAGCGTGTCTTGCTGAGATTGCTTCAAAGCCTGTGCACAAGCGACGGCGCTGGCCCAGGCCCACTGGAAGTTGTAGCCCCCGAGCCAGCCGGTCACGTCCACCACTTCACCGATGAAATACAGGCTCGGGTGGTGCTTGCTGGCCATGGTCTGCGAGCTCAGGTCGCGCGTGTCCACGCCGCCCGCCATCACTTCGGCCTTGTTCCAGCCTTCGGTGCCCGCCGGGGTCAGCGACCAGGCTTGCAGGCTTTCAGCGATCCGGCGCAACTGCGCATCGGGCACCTGCGGCATCGCCTGGGTGCCGTCCACGCCCAGCATCTGCAGCCAGGCATCGGCCAGGCGTTGGGTCAGCAGGCCTGCCAGTTCATTGCCGAGATGGCGCCGCGATTGCTGCTTGGCCTTCAGCAGGTGCTCCAGCACGTCGGTGCCGGGCAGCAGGTCGATGGTGATGGCGTGGCCGGGGCGCCAGAAACTCGAGATCTGCAGCACGGCCGGGCCGCTGAGGCCGCGGTGGGTGAACAGCAGGTCCTCGAAGAACTGTGTCTCGACAAAGGCCTTCTTGCCCTTGCCGCCCGTGGGCGTGCGGGTGCTGATGCACACGGGCATGGCAATGCCGGCCATGGGCACGAACGGCGCCCAGTCGTTGGCTGCGAAGGTCAGAGGCACCAGCGCCGTGCGCGGAGCCACCAGGCGGTGCCCGAGGCGCTCGGCCAGCTTCAGCCCAAAATCGGTGGCGCCGATCTTCGGCACGGGCAGGCCACCGGTGGCGATCACCAGCTGCGGCGTATGGACGACGCCGCGATCGGTCTGCAGGCGCCAGCCGCCGGCCTCATCGGATTGAACATCGGACACGCTGCAAGGCTGCCAGCGCTCAACGCCGCCGCGCTCGCACTCGGTCAGCAGCATGCGGATGATCTGCTCGGCGGAGTCGTCGCAGAACAGCTGACCCTTGTGCTTCTCATGGAAGGCGATGCCGTACCGCTGCACCAGTGCGATGAACTCCGACGACGGATAGCGGGCGAGTGCCGAGCGCGCGAAGTGCGGGTTCTCGGAGACGTAGTTGGCCGGTGTGGCCTCGCGGTTGGTGAAGTTGCAGCGGCCGCCGCCCGAGATGCGGATCTTCTCCGCCAGCTTGGGTGCATGGTCGATCAGCACCACCTTCAAGCCGAGCTGCCCGGCCTGCGCGGCACAGAACAGGCCAGCCGCGCCGGCGCCAATCACCATCACATCAGGTGTTGTCACGGCGCCGCTCACTGCGCAAACGCCTTCCACAGCATGTAGGTGGCCAGGCCGTACAGCAGCAGGGCGAAGGCCTTCTTCAGTTGCCCCACGTCCATCGCATGGGCCGTGCGCGCGCCAAGCGGGGCCATGGTCACGCTCGCGGTGGCGATCACGGCCAGTGCGGGCAGATACAGAAAGCCGACGGCGCCCGGCAGCGCGCTGGGCAGATTCCAGCCACCCACCACATAACCCACGGTATTCGCCAGGGCGATCGGGAAGCCCAGCGCCGCGCTGGTAGCCACCGCGTTGTGGATGGGCACGTTGCACCAGGTCATGAACGGCACGCTGACGAAGCCGCCACCCGCGCCCACCAGGCCCGACAGAAAACCGATGCCCGTGCCCGCTGCGGTTTGCCCCGCCATGCCGGGCATCTGGCGGCTCGGGGCCGGCTTCTTGTTGCGCAGCATCTGGGTGGCGGAGAAGCTCACGAAGAGCCCGAACACGCCGGCCAGCACCTGGCCCTTCAGCATCGCGAAGGCGCCTGCGCCAGCCAGCAGGCCCCCCAGCACGATGCCCGGCGCCATGCCGCGTACAAGCTCCCAGCGCACGGCGCCGCGCTTGTGGTGCGCCCGCACGCTGGACAGCGAGGTGAACAGGATCGTGGCCATGGAGGTGGCAATCGCCATCTTCACCGACATGTCGGCGGGCACGCCGCGGTGGCTGAGGATGAGCGTCAGGAACGGCACCATGAGCATGCCGCCGCCGATGCCCAGCAACCCTGCGAGAAAGCCGGTGCCCAGGCCCAGCAGCAACAGTTCAGCCACCAGGGGCCAGGTGAAGAAGTCCATGAAAAATCCGGGGTCAGGGTTCAAGCAGGTCCAGCACGGCCTGCCACTCTTCCGGCGTGACCGGGGTGATGGAGAGGCGGCTGCCGGGTTTCAGCAATTGCAGGCTGGCGAGCGTGGGCTCGGTGCGCATTGTCGCCAAGGGCAGCAGGGCGGTCTTGCGCACGAACTTCACGCTGACGTGGCCCCACCGGGGCTTGTCTGCGGGTGACTTGGGGTCGAAGTACGGACTGGCCGGGTCGAACTGGGTGGCGTCTGGCGCGTAAGGGCCCACCACCTCCGCCAGACCCGCCACGCCGGGTTGCGGGCAGGACGAGTGATAGAACAGCACGCCGTCGCCGGGCTGCATGGCGTCACGCATGAAGTTGCGCGCCTGGTAGTTGCGCACACCGGTCCATGGCAGGGTTTGATCGGGCGCGGCGGCGAGGTGGTCGATGGACGCCTCGTCCGGCTCGCTCTTCATCAGCCAGTACTGGGCCATGGTGGGTGGAGTGGGGCAACGCCAGATCAGTGCTGCCGGGCGCGGCCAGCCAGGTGGGCGTTGGCGAGCGGGCAGTTCGGCAGGCCAGCGAACTGGCGGTTGAGGAAGGGGGGGTGTCCGTCGCATACCGTGGGCCGCATTCCTGAACCCAGGGGATTCAGGTGGGCGAGGTCAGCAAGGCTTCGGGTTCATCTGACGCGAGACGCTCACACCAGCCAAGCAATGTTCCAAGCCCAGGCTCGCGAGAGCATCGGTTCAAGGAAATATAGAACCCACGCGATTGCGACGGACAGTGCCAATTCTAGGCGCCTTGTTTGTCCACGACACCTGTCGGGTCAGCAAATTCAGCCGGGCAATCAGTGCGCAATTGGGCAGATCAGGCGCTGCTTGAAGACGCCAGTATCTGCGGTTGCCTCAGAGCAGGCGGCCGTCGTCGCCCAGCGAGTGGTCGATGCGCTCGATCAGGTACTCGACCATCAAGGCGTCTTCCGCGCTGATGGCTGAGTCATCCAGGCTGCGTGCGGCGGTGTTTTCGGGGGCCGCCGGGCGCTCTGCAGCGCGGGCGTTGGGTCGTTCTGCCAGCTGGTAGGCCAGGTTCAGTGCGGCGAGCACGGCCATGCGTTCGCGGGCGCGCACCTTGCCTGCGTCACGGATGGTGCTCATCTCGTGGTCCACCAGGCTCACGGCCGCCTGCAACTGGGCTTCACCGCCGTCCGGGCAGGCCAGCAGGTAGCTCTGGCCGAGGATCGTCACTTCAAGCTGCTTCATTCGGTCACGTTCCCCGGGGCCGGTGCCACCGGAATCGGCCCGGCATCGGCGGGCAGGCGTTCCAGCAGGGCATCCACGCGGGCGCGGGCAGCACCCAGCCGTGATTTCAGGCTGTCGCGCTCAGCGGTGAGCGCCTTGACCTGCTCGCTCAGCAGGTCGTTGGTGCGTGCGAGTTCCTCGTGACGGAGCACAAGGCGGTCGACGCGTTCGGCGAGATCCGGCAGACGGGACATGGTCCTTGGCGTGATTTCAGACTGGAGTGGTGCCATTGTAGGACGCGGCCTGAAGTCGGCTCCTCAGCCGGGTTGGGGGGCTGAGGCAGGTGCCGCCTCGGGCGGACGCAATTGGCGGATGCTGCGCGCCAGCTCGATCACCGACATGGCGTAATAGCTCGACCAGTTGTAGCGGGTGACGACGTAGAAGTTGCGGGTGCCGGCCACATAGCTGGGCGCGGCGTCGCCGTTCTGCAATTCGACCAGCGCCAGCGGGCCGGTGTAGCGGCTGCCGGCCTCGTCGAGCACGGCGCCGCGATCGGCCATCTGCTGGGCGGTGAAACTCGGCACGATGTCGGGGGCCAGCAGCGTCGCGCGGTCACCGGCCTGCACCGGGGCCGCCACACCGAAGTGCGTGGGTTGCTGGCGTTCCCAGCCGAATTCCGCGAAGTAATGCGCCACGCTGCCGACCACATCGGCGCCGTGGCTGTCGAGGTCGATGCGGCCATCGCCGTCGAAGTCGATCGCGTATTTCAGGATGCTGCTGGGCATGAATTGCGGCAGTCCGATGGCGCCGGCGTACGAGCCCTTCACCTGCTGCGGGTCGCGCTTTTCCGCGGCGCACCAGCGCAGAAAGGCCGCGAGCTCGTCGCGGTAAAACGCGGTGCGGTCAGAGCGGCCCTTGGGAAAGTCGAAGCTCAGTGTGCTGAGCGCATCGATCACCTTGAAGTTGCCCTTGATGCGCCCGTAGTAGGTTTCCACCCCGACGATGGCGACCACCATGGCGGCAGGCACGCCGTAGCGCGCCTCGGCCCGCTGCAGCGCGGCCTCGTTGTCTTGCCACCAGCGCAGCCCGTCGCGCACGCGCTGGGCGTCCACCATGCGTGCGCGGTAGGCCGCCCAGTTCTTGGCGGTGCCTGCCGGCGGCGGCATCACCAGGCGAGCAACGGCCGGCTGGAACCGGGCTTGCGCCAGCTGTTCTGACACCCAGACCGGGTCGAGCCCGTGCGCTGCCGACACCTCCTTGGCGAAGGCGGTCACATCTTCGCGTCGGCCGTAGGTGTAGACCTCTGGGCCATCGTCGCGCAGCACCTTTTCACTTGCCGCATTGCTGAATTTGGCGACCTTGGTGTGCTTCTTGGGCTTGCTCGCCTTGGTGCTGCCGGCTGTGGTGGTTGCCGCGGGTGCAGCTACGGCGGGTTGGCACAGCAGGGCTGCGGCGGCCAGCACACAGCACGAGGCCAACGCGGCGGACCGCAAGGACGGGGAAGAAGGTGACATCAGAAGGGCGCGCAGCATGCGGCGGATTATGGTCGGCGCTTGACGGACGCCCCGAGCGCCCGACTGGCATGGCGCACACGTCGCCACAGCGCTGTGGTGCTGTCGCGACGTGCCGGCCCGCCGTAGCGCGCGGTCTCGATGGCCTGCAGCGCGCTGGCCAGCTCGGTGGCTTGGGGCCCATGCCGGGCCTCATGGTGTTCGCGAACTCGCCGTGCCAGCGTTCCGGGTGATTCATGCACCTGCGCCTCGATGCCCAGGGGCTTCAACCACCGCCGAAGTTGGGTTTGCTGGCGCTGCCAGGGGCTCATGCGGCGGGCGTCCAGCCAGGCCCAGCTGGCGCCTGCCAGCGCGGCCACCGACATCAAGCCGACGAGCACACGGGCCAGCGCCGCCCAGTCGGGCTTCTCGAAGCCCAGCGCGTCCAGCAGGTTGAACTGTTGCTGGCGGCCGTAGCCCAGCACGCTCTGGTTCCACTGGTTGTCGAGGCGCTCGAAGAAGCGCCGCAGCTGCCCGCGCAGACCGGGGCTCATCGCATCAAACGCGCCGGCCATGGCGCCGGCCGGGGCTTGCAAGGCCTGGCCGCGTTGAACCCGCTCCGGTGCCACGGCGGCGGTGGGGTCGGTGCGTACCCAGCCGATGCCGGCTTGCCAGTACTCCACCCAGGCATGTGCGTGGCTCTGGCGCACCACCCACCAGCCGTCCACCGGCTGGGCGTCGCTGCCCTGGTAGCCGGTGACGATGCGTGCCGGCACGTCCATCGCCCGCAGGATGATGACCATGGCCACCGCGTAGTGCTCGCAGAAGCCGCTGCGGCGGTCCAGCCAGAAGTCGTCGATCGCGTCGCCCCGCGCCGCACCCGGCTGCAGGGTATAGCTGTAGGGTTCGCGGCGGATGTGGCTGAGGACCTCACGCACCAGGGTGTCGGCGTCGGCTTCCTGCATGCCCGGGCGATTGCGCAAGGCGGCGGCCCAGGCCATGGTGCGCTGGTGCTGGCCGGGCGGCAGGTTCACCAGACGCCGCTGTTGCAGCAGCGGCAGGTCGCGATCACGGCTGAGGTTGGGCCAGGCTTCGCCCGACATGCGCACCCGGTTGGCCAGAGGAGCACGCAGGCGCCATTGGCCGGCGTCGTCCGGGTGGTCCGGCAGATCGTCCACCGGCGGCGTGCTGGTCGGCCGGGTCATGGTCGCTTCCAGCATGGGTAGCCAGGCCACCCGCATCGGCTCCAGCGTCATGTCCCAGCGGATGGGTTGTGTGCCGGCCGGCGCTTCGGCGTAGGCGCCGCGCATCCGCGGCTGGGCAGTCCAGCGCTCGCCGTCGTACTCGCTCAACACCGGGCCACGCAAGTAGAGCTGGTCTTGCCGGGGTACCACGCCGTCCGGGAACCGCAGGCGCAGTGCGATGCTGTCGTCCGTCGCCAGTTCGGTGATGTCGCCCAGGCGCAATTCGCCGCCCAGGCCCGTGCGCGCGCCGCCGTCGGGCATCGCCCACAGCGGCCCGATGCGCGGAAACAGCAGGAACAGGGCCACCATCACCGGTGTGCCCCACAGCGCAGCCTTGCCGGCGAGCACGGCCACCGAGCGCAGCGTCGGGCGGCCTGCCGGCATGTGGGCGAGTGTCAGGGCGGTGAGCCAGCCCCAGACCGACACCGTCATCGCCACGGCCGTCAGCAGCGACTGCGAATAGAGAAACTGCGTCAGCACCAGGAAGAAGCCGAGGAAAAACACCACCAGGGCGTCGCGCCGGGCCCGCAGCTCCAGCGTCTTGAGGGTCATCAGCAGCACCAGCAGCGTCACGCCGGCGTCCTTGCCCACCAGGGTGCGCTCGGTCCACACGGTCAGCCCGGCGGCCAGCACCAGCACCGTGATGAGCGTGGCGCGGCCGGGCAGCGGTGCCTGGCGCCAGGCCAGCCAGGCGCGCCAGCCCAGCACGGCCACGCACAACGCGCTGACCCAGGGCGAGATGCGCAGCAGGTGCGGCAGCTCAGTCCAGCCGATCAGGGCCAGCATGAACCAGGTGTCGCGCTGGTCGCGGGTGGTGCTGGATGGGTTGGCCATCAGTCCCATTCCGCCAGGGCCTGCAGGGCGGCGTCGCGGTGGGCGCTGCCATGGCCAACTTCCAGGGCCTGGCCCGGCAGGCGCAGGCCCCAGGCCAGCTCCTTGGCTTCTGCCTGCAGCACCCAGCTGCACAGGCGTGACAGGCGGCCTTCGGTGTCGGCTTGCCGCGTTTGCGCCCAACTCAGCCATAGGTGGTGGCCCGCGCCCTCGGTGCTGTCGCGGCTGACCATCTCACCGGTGTGCGCCACCTTTTTCCACACCACCTGGCGCAGGCTGTCGCCGCGGCGCCAGGCGCGCACGCCATCAAACTCGCTGCGGTTCTGCTCGTTGCGGCTGCGCTGGTTGCCGGCCACGGGCTCGGCTTCAGGCAGGGGCGGCGGCGGTGTTTCCTGGGCTGGCCACACCCACACCTGGCCGGCGGGCAACCACACGCTCCAGGCCCGGAACAGGCCAAACGGAAACCGGCTTTCAGCGCGGAGGGCGGGCAGGGCGTGTCGGCCACGGCGCGAGGTGCTGATGGCTACGTGCACGCTGGACTGGCCCTGCGCGGTGATGTCGGCCCAGGCAAACGCCGGCGGGTTGTGGTCAACGGGCTCGATGGCCAGGCCCACGCCGTGCCGCGCCGCGCCGGGGTTGGTGACGATGATTTCGAGCGCGGCGTCGTCACCGGCGAACGCGGGGGCAGGGGGCCGCACATGCAGCGTCAGTCCGCGCAGGCTGGCATGCGTCATGTGCATCGAGGCCAGCGCGCTGCCCGCCAGGAGGAAGGTCAGGGCGTAGCCCAGGTTGAGCTGGTAGTTGATCGACGCAATCAGCAGCAGCAGCACGGTCAGGCAAAACGCCAGGCCTGCGCGTGTCGGCACGATGTAGATGTTGCGCTGGGTCAGCGTCCAGCTGTCCACCGGCTTGCGCCTTGACAGCAACCACTGGCGCAGCCGCAGGCTCACCGAAGCAAAGACACCGGGCATCAGCGTGGGCGGCGATCGGTTGATGGCACCGGCGCGCTCAAGGCAGCGGCACGGCTTCGATCATGGCGCGCACCTGTTCGCGGCGCCCGCGGCCGGCACCCGCCACCGGCACCAGCCGGTGCGCAATGGCCTGGGGCAGCAGCAGTTGCAGGTCTTCGGGCACGACGTGGTCGCGGCCTTGCAGCAAGGCGCGGGCGCGGGCCAGGCGCAGCACGGCAATGCCGGCACGCGGCGACAGACCAGCCGAGAACCAGCGGCCGTTGCGGGTGGCCGCAATCAGGGCCTGCAGGTAGTCGAGCAAGGGCTCGGAGACATGCACCTGGCGCACCGCGTCCATGGCGGCGATCAGCTCGTCAGGCGTCATCACCGGCTTCAGGGCCGCCACCGCGCTGCGGCGATCAATGCCGCTCAACAACTCGCGCTCCGAGCGCTGATCGGGGTAGCCCAGGCTGATGCACATCAGGAAGCGGTCGAGCTGGCTTTCGGGCAGCGGGTAGGTGCCCAGCTGTTCGCTCGGGTTCTGCGTGGCGATCACGAAGAAGGGCTTGGGCAGGCGGCGGGTGCGGCCGTCCACTGACACCTGCTGCTCTTCCATCGCTTCCAGCAGCGCACTCTGGGTTTTGGGCCCGGCGCGGTTGATCTCGTCAGCCAGCAGCACCTGCGCGAACACCGGGCCCGGGTGGAAGACGAAGGCGTCTTTCTGGCGCTCGAAAACACTGACACCCACCAGGTCGCTGGGCATCAGATCGGCCGTGAATTGCACGCGCGAAAAGTGCAGGCCCAGCGACACCGCCAGCGCCTGGGCCAGGGTGGTCTTGCCGACCCCGGGCAAGTCTTCGATCAGCAAGTGCCCGCCAGCCAGCAGGCAGGCGATGCTGTCCTCGATCTGCGTCGGCTTGCCGACGATGATCGTGCTAATCTGACTCTTGAGTTGAGTCAATCGATGTTGCAGCTGTTGGCTCATGATGAGGGGCACGATAGCTCAGATTCCGGAGACAAATGCCGACTGCCCGGCATGAACCCATGACCACGGCCTACTATTCACACCCCGATTGCCGCGCCCACGAAATGGGTGCAGGGCACCCCGAATGTCCGCAGCGGCTGGACGCCATCGAAGACCACCTCCTGGCCACCGGCCTTGATGTGGCCCTGACGCGTGTGGAGGCCCCGCTGGCCCAGCACAGCGACCTGATGCTGGCCCACTCCGAAAGCTACTTGCTGGAGCTGGCCGAGTTCATGCAGCAGGCCGAAGCCACCGGTGAGCACCGCGCCCTCGACCCCGACACGATGGTCTGCCCGCACACCTGGCGCGCGGCCCTGCGCGCCGCCGGTGCGGCCGTGGCCGCAACTGACGCCGTGATCGATGGCCGTGCTGAAAACGCCTTCTGCGCCATTCGCCCGCCCGGCCACCACGCCACGCGGTCGCAGACCATGGGCTTCTGCTTCTTCAACAACGTGGCCATCGCGGCGCGGCACGCCGTGGATGTGCGTGGCCTCAAGCGTGTCGCCATCGTCGACTTCGACGTGCACCACGGCAATGGCACCGAAGACATCATCGCGGGCGACGACCGCATCCTGATGGTCAGCTTCTTCCAGGATCAGCTTTACCCGTACTCGGGTGGCGTGCCGCTGGGCACCAACATGCTGAACCTGCCGATCCCGGCGTACACGCGGGGCGGCGAGATCCGCGAGCTGATCGAAGCCAACTGGATGCCCCGGCTGGAGCAGTTCAAGCCCGAGATGATCTTCATCTCCGCCGGCTTTGATGCCCACCGTGAAGATGACCTGGGGCAGCTCGGCCTGGTCGAGGCCGACTACGAGTGGATCACCCGCCGCCTGGTCGACGCGGCCAAGCGCCACAGCAAGGGGCGCATCGTCTCTTGCCTGGAGGGCGGTTATGCCCTGAGCGCACTGGCGCGCAGCGTGGCCACCCACCTGCGGGTATTGGCCGACGTCTGAGTTGTCATGCACGGCGGGTGACAATCAGCCCATGCTGATGACTGACTTGCCTGTGCTGACCCTGAACGAATTTTTTGCCGCGCTGACCCACCCCAGCGCCCTGGTGGAGGCAGCGACCTTGCTGGCCTGCCTGGGCGTGGCCTGGCTGGCGGTGCGCCTGCTGCGTGGTCCCACGGCGGAGGCCGGCTCGGTCTGGTTCGGCCGCAACATCATCGACGGCGTGCTGTTCCCGGTGCTGGCACTGGCGCTGGCCTACGCCGCTCGAACGCTGCTGCACCGCTTCGGCGTGCCTCTGGCGGTGTTCAAGATCGTCATTCCGGTGCTGCTGTCGCTGGCGGTGATTCGCCTGTCGGTGCGGGTGCTGCGAGCGGCCTTTCCTGATTCGCGCCTGGTGCGGGTGGCTGAGCGCACGATCTCGTGGCTGGCCTGGGCGACCATGGTCAGCTGGACCACGGGCGTGCTGCCGCAGATCCTCGACGAGCTCGACCAGATCCAGTGGAAGATGGGCAACAGCCACGTCTCGGTGCGCACCTTGCTGGAAGGTGCGTTGTCGGCTGGCTTCGTGCTGATGCTGTCGCTGTGGGTGTCTTCGGCCATCGAGGCCCGGCTGCTGAAGGGCGCCTCGGGCGGGCAGCTCTCGCTGCGCAAGGCTGCGGCCAACGCCGTGCGTGCCTTGCTGACCTTCGTGGGTTTGCTGCTGGCGCTGTCTGCGGTGGGCATTGATCTGACCGCGCTCTCGGTGCTCGGTGGCGCGATTGGCGTGGGTGTGGGCCTGGGCTTGCAGAAGCTGGCGGCCAACTATGTGTCGGGCTTCGTCATCCTCGCCGAGCGTTCGCTGCGCATCGGTGACACCGTGCGGGTCGACAACTTTGAAGGCCGCATCACCGACATCGCGACCCGCTACACCGTGATCCGCGCATTGAACGGCCGCGAGGCCATCGTGCCCAACGAGATGCTGATCACCCAGCGGGTCGAGAACTCGTCGCTGGCGGACCCGCGCGTGCTGGTCTCGACGCTGGTGCAGGTGGGCTACGACACCGACGTGGACAGCCTGATGCCGCAAATCTGCGACGAGGTGGCGAAGGTGGCGCGGGTGCTGCCTGACCCCGGCCCGTCGGTGCAGTTGTCGAACTTCGCGGCGGACGGCCTGGAGCTGACGATCAACTTCTGGATCATCGACCCGGAAAACGGTCTGGGCAGCGTGCGCTCCGAGGTGAACCTCGCAGTCTGGCGCCTGCTCAAGCGCTTGAAGGTGGAAATTCCGTTCCCGCAGCGCGTGCTGCGGGTTGAAGGCCCGGCGTTGCCGAGCCCGGCCGATCAGCTGAAATCAGCGTCGAGCAGCACCCTGTAACGCGCAGCGCCTGAGCGCAGGTGGTCGAGCGCGTCGTTCACGCGGCTCATCGGGAAGCGCTCCACCTGCGGCTTGATCTGGTGGCGTGCCGCGAAATCCAGCATCCGGCCCAGCAGCGCCGGTGAGGGCGTGGGCGAGGCTGACAGATCACGCTGCCAGCTCAGCAGAGCACCGGCCCGCAGCTGCAGACTCTCCGTCACCACGCCCACCAGGTGCAGGCGACCTTGCGGCGCCAGGGTGTTGATCAGGGCGTCCCAGTCGAGCTTGGCGCCGGCGGTCACCAGCAGGAAGTCGAGCGAGCCGGCGGCGGCTTTCAGTTCGGCCTTGTCGACGCTCGACACGGTGCGGTGCGCCCCGAGCCGAAGCGCCTCTTCGCGCTTGCTGGCGCTGGAGGTGAACGCGGTCACCTCGCAGCCCCAGGCCCGTGCGAACTGCAGCGCCATGTGGCCCAGGCCACCAATGCCAACCACGCCGACACGGCTGGTCGGGCTGATCTCTTTCTTCACGAAGGGCAGGAAGACCGTGCCGCCGCCGCACATCAGCGGGCCGGCACTGGCCGCGTCCAGCATGTCTGGAATGGGCACAGCCCAGCTCCAGTGGGCGCGCAGCCGGTCTGCAAAGCCGCCGTGCCGGCCCACGATGGTGGGTTGGCGCTGGCCGCACAGGTTCTGGTCGCCGCCGAGGCAGAGGCGGCAATGCATGCAGCTGCCGGTGTGCCAGCCCACGCCCACGCGCTGGCCGAGCTGCCGGCCCTTGGCGCGCGGGCCCATGGCCGTCACCACGCCAACCACTTCATGGCCCGGCACCACCGGGTAGGTGGCCGGGAACCATTCGCTGTCGATCATCGCCAGGTCAGAGTGGCAGATGCCGCAATGCTCGACCTTGATCTCGATGTCTTCGTCGCCAAGCGGGCCCGGGTCGAACTCGAAGGCTTGCAGCGGCGCGCCTGCGGACAGGGCGGCATAGGCTTGAATGGGGCGCATCAGGGTCTCCTTGTTCGCTGCATGCTAGACCGCCGATGCGTCACCTGACTGTCGCCTGCGCATCACGGCGACGGCCATTTCCCTCAGGATCTACCCGACATGAAAAAGCCGCCCGGAGGCGGCTTGGTGCTGCACTTGGGCGTGCAGGTGTGCGTGAGTGCGCAGGGCTGATCAGCCTTCGACCACCGGGATCTTGCCGATCTTGGCTTGCCAGATCTTCGGGCCGGTGATGTGCGCGCTCGTGCCGCCGGCGTCCACCGCCACCGTCACGGGCATGTCGACCACGTCGAACTCGTAGATGGCTTCCATGCCCAGGTCGGCAAAACCCACCACCTTGGCGGCCTTGATCGCCTTGGACACCAGGTAGGCGCTGCCGCCCACGGCCATCAGATAGGCCGACTTGTGCTGCTTGATCGACTCGATGGCGACCGGGCCACGTTCGGCCTTGCCCACCATCGCGATCAGGCCGGTCTGGGCCAGCATCATGTCGGTGAACTTGTCCATGCGGGTGGCGGTGGTCGGGCCTGCCGGGCCCACCACTTCGTCGCGCACCGGATCGACCGGACCGACGTAGTAGATGACGCGGTTGGTGAAGTCCACGGGCAGCTTTTCGCCCTTCGCCAGCATGTCCTGGATGCGCTTGTGCGCGGCGTCACGGCCGGTCAGCATCTTGCCGTTCAGCAACAGGGTCTGGCCCGGGGTCCAGCTGGCTACTTCAGCGGGGGTCAGCGTGTTCAGGTCAACGCGCTTGCTCTTGTTGTAGTCGGGCGCCCAGTTGACGTCCGGCCACAGGTCGAGGCTCGGCGGCGTCATGAACGACGGGCCGGAGCCGTCGAGCACGAAGTGGCCATGGCGGGTGGCGGCGCAGTTCGGGATCATCGCGATCGGCTTGCTGGCGGCGTGGGTCGGCCAGGTCTTGATCTTCACGTCGAGCACGGTGGTCAGGCCACCCAGGCCCTGCGCGCCGATGCCCAGTGCGTTCACCTTCTCGTACAGCTCGATGCGCATCTCTTCGAGCTTGTTCTGCGGGCCGCGCTCCAGCAGCTCATACATGTCGATGTCGTCCATCAACGATTCCTTGGCCAGCAGCGCAGCCTTCTCGGCCGTGCCACCCACGCCGATGCCCAGGATGCCGGGCGGGCACCAGCCGGCGCCCATCGTCGGCACGGTCTTGAGCACCCAGTCGACGATGTTGTCGCTCGGGTTCAACATGTAGACCTTCGACTTGTTTTCCGAGCCGCCACCCTTGGCCGCCACGATCACGTCCACCGTGTTGCCGGGCACCACTTCCATGAAGACCACGGCCGGCGTGTTGTCGCGGGTGTTCTTGCGTTCGAAGATCGGGTCAGCCAGCACAGACGCGCGCAGCTTGTTGTCCGGGTTGTTGTAGCCCTGGCGCACGCCTTCGTTGATGGCGTCTTCGATCGAGCCGGTGAAGCCTTCCCAGCGCACGTCCATGCCGATCTTCAGGAACACGTTGACGATGCCGGTGTCCTGGCAGATCGGGCGCTTGCCCTCGGCGCACATGCGCGAGTTGGTCAGGATCTGCGCGATCGCGTCCTTGGCCGCCACGCTCTCCTCACGGTCGTAGGCGCGGGCCAGGTGGGCGATGTAGTCGGCAGGGTGGTAGTAGCTGATGTACTGCAGCGCGGCTGCAATGGATTCGATCAGGTCTGCCTGGCGGATGGTGGTCATGGTGGTGTCTTCGGTGAAGGGCGTCACAACGGGAACAGCTGCCGATCATGCCAACGCTGGCTTGCAGCAGGCTGGCGGCAGCATCCGGATTCAGTGTTCGTTCTGGGCGGGGCTGTGCAGCAGACGGTCGGTGGCCGCAATGGCCAGGGCCGAGAGCAGGAACGCGATGTGGATCAGGGTCTGCCAGAGCAGGGCTTTCTCGCTGTAGCTCTCGGCATTGATGAAGGTCTTGAGCAGGTGGATCGAGCTGATGCCGATGATGGCCGTGCCCAGCTTCACCTTCAGCACCGAGGCGTTCACATGGCTCAGCCATTCCGGCTGGTCCGGGTGGTTCTCGAGGTTCAGGCGCGAGACGAAGGTTTCGTAGCCACCCACGATCACCATGATCAGCAGGTTGGAGATCATCACCACGTCGATCAGGCCCAGCACCACCAGCATGATGATGGTTTCGTTCAGGCCGGTGAGCGGCACCTTGCTGGCGTCATAGCCGACGCTGCGCACCAGGATTTCCAGTGCGTGGGTGTTGCCGAAGGCGGCTTCGATCAGGTGAACCAGCTCCACCCAGAAGTGGAAGACATACACGGCCTGGGCCAGGATCAGGCCCAGATAGAGCGGCAGCTGCAACCAGCGGCTGGCGAAGATCAGCTGGGCCAGCGGTTGCAGTTTGACGGTGCGTTGGTCTGGTTGTCGGTTCATGTCCGGCAGCTCTGTGTCAGTGGAAACACGCGTATTCTAGGTTTGCGCAGCGTCAAGGCGGTGTGGCGTGGGTGTTGCGAGTAAGGCGGTCGTCAGACGCTCGGCACACAGTGCTGCTCGGACGCACCGCGAGTGCCGCAGATCACATTGAGCATCGAGGAGACAAACCATGAGTGAAGAACTCAAGACCTATGCCCCTGACATGGTGGCTGGCGCCAACGCCCACGTCGCCGGTATCGCGGCGTACGACGCCCTGTGCAAGGAAGCGGAAACCGATTACGAAGGCTTCTGGGCCCGCCAGGCCCGTGACCTGATCAGCTGGAAGACGCCTTTCACCAAGGTGCTCAATGAATCCGAGGCCCCGTTCTTCAAGTGGTTCGAGGACGGCACGCTGAACGCGTCGTACAACTGCCTGGACCGCAACATCGAGCGCGGCCTGGGCGACAAGACTGCGCTGATCTTCGAAGCCGACGGCGGCGAAGTCACCAAGATCACCTACAGCGAGTTGCTGGCCAAGACCTGCCAGATCGCCAACGGCCTGAAGAGCCTGGGCATCGGCAAGGGTGACCGCGTGGTCATCTACATCTCGATGTCGATCGACGGCGTGGCCGCCATGCAGGCCTGCGCCCGCATCGGCGCCACCCACTCGGTGGTGTTCGGCGGCTTCTCGGCACAAAGCCTGCGCGACCGCATCGAAGACACCGGCGCCAAGGCCGTCATCACCGCCGACTGCCAAGTGCGCGGCGGCAAGCAACTGCCGCTCAAGGCCATCGTTGATGAAGCCCTGACGCTGGGCGGCTGCGAATCGGTGCAAACCGTGCTGGTGGTGAACCGCGCCAACGCCGCCGTGACCATGAAGGCCGGCCGCGATGTGTGGATGAACGACGTGGTGGCCAGCCAGCCCACCACCTGCGAGCCGGAGTGGGTGGATGCCGAGCATCCGCTGTTCCTGCTGTACACCTCCGGCTCGACCGGCAAGCCCAAGGGCGTGCAGCACTCGACCGGCGGCTACCTGCTGCATGCCGCACTCACCACCAAGCTGACCTTCGACCTGAAGGCCGACGATGTGTTCTGGTGCACGGCCGACATCGGCTGGGTGACGGGCCACACCTACATCACCTACGGCCCGCTGGCCCTGGGCGGCACGGAAATCGTGTTCGAAGGCGTGCCCACCTTCCCGGACGCCGGCCGCTTCTGGAAGATGATCCAGGACCACAAGGTCAGCATCTTCTACACGGCGCCCACCGCCATCCGCTCGCTGATCAAGGCTGCGGAAGCCAACGACGCGGTGCACCCGAAGAGCTACGACCTGAGCAGCCTGCGCATTCTGGGCTCGGTGGGCGAGCCGATCAACCCGGCTGCCTGGGAGTGGTATCACAAGCACGTGGGCGGCGGCCGCTGCCCGATCGTCGACACCTTCTGGCAGACCGAAACCGGCGGCCACATGATCACGCCGCTGCCCTATGCCACCACGCTGGTGCCGGGTTCGTGCACGCTGCCCTTCCCGGGCATCATGGCAGCCATCGTCGATGAAACCGGCAAGGACGTGCCGAACGGGCAGGGCGGCATCCTGGTCGTCAAGCGTCCGTGGCCGTCGATGATCCGCACCATCTGGGGTGACCCGGAGCGCTTCAAGAAGAGCTACTACCCGGATGATTTCAAGGGCAAGTACTACCTGGCGGGCGACGGTGCCATCCGTGATGCCAAGACCGGCTACTTCACCATCACCGGCCGCATCGACGACGTGCTGAATGTGTCGGGCCACCGCATGGGCACGATGGAAATCGAATCCGCGCTGGTGAGCTGCACCGAGCTGGTGGCTGAAGCCGCGGTGGTCGGTCGTCCGGACGACACCACCGGCGAGGCCATCTGCGCCTTCGTGGTGCTCAAGCGTCCTCGCCCGACGGGGGAAGAGGCCAAGCAGATCGCCAAGATCCTGCGTGACCACGTCGGCAAGGAAATCGGTCCGATCGCCAAGCCCAAGGACATCCGTTTCGGCGACAACCTGCCGAAGACGCGTTCGGGCAAGATCATGCGCCGCCTGCTGCGCTCGCTGGCCAAGGGTGAGGCCATCACCCAGGACACCAGCACGCTGGAGAACCCGGCCATCCTCGACCAGCTCGGCGAGAACAACTGAGTGGGTCAAGCCCGGCGGATGTCCGGGTTGCGCCCAGCAAAAAGCCCCGCAGTGCGGGGCTTTTTTTGGTGCCGGCAGGCGGGTCGATCACTTGATCGACAGCACCCAGGTGGCCAGTTGCTTGGCTTCGTCCGGGGTGACGGCGTTGGCAGGCATCGGGATCTGGCCCCAGGTACCCACGCCACCCTTCTGGATCTTGGTGGCCAGCATGGCCACGGCGCCCTTGTCCTTGGCGTACTTGGCAGCAACGTCCTTGTACGATGGGCCGACGACCTTCTTGTCGACGGCGTGGCAGGCCAGGCAGTTTTTCTTCGCGGCCAGTTCCTGGTTGGCGAAGGCGGGCGCCGAAACGGCGGCAACGGCGATCAATGCGAGCAGAGCTTTCATGGTTCCTTCCAGCTGGTAACGATAAAAATGTGAGAACTCGATTAGAGTTTGGCTGATTCTAAGTAACAGGGTTGACGTGCGGCTTGCGATACCGCATTCGCTCCAAGGAGATGTTGCGATGGTGTTTGTGCTTATCGGCGTTCTGTTGTTAGTCCTGAAGCTGCTTGAGGTGGGCGCGGTGGCTACCTGGGCCTGGTGGTGGGTCTTGTCGCCGTTTGGCGTGGCCCTGGCTTGGTGGGCCTGGTCTGATGCCAGCGGCCTGACGCGCAAGCGCGAAATGATGCGCGACGAAGAGCGCAAGGAGGCGCGGCGCAAACGCAATGTGGAAAACATGGGCATGAGCCCGACCCAGCGTCGACGCTGAGTGAATGAAAAAGGGGCCCCGCGGGGCCCCTTTGCATGATGGCGCCGGCTCAGCGGCGCGAAACCGAATGCACCGGCTGAGCGGCGCTGAGCATCAGTCACCCAGCAGCGACAGATCGCGCACGGCGCCCTTGTCGGCCGAGGTGGCCAGCATCGCGTAGGCCTTCAGGGCCGCGGTCACCTTGCGCGGGCGCGGCAGCACCGGCTTCCAGCCCTTGGCGTCCTGCTCGACGCGGCGAGCAGCCAACTCCTCATCGCTCACCAGCAGGTTGATGCTGCGGTTCGGGATGTCGATGCGGATCCGGTCGCCCTGGCGCACCAGGCCGATGGCGCCACCCGCTGCCGCTTCCGGCGACACATGGCCGATCGACAGGCCTGAGGTGCCACCCGAGAAGCGACCGTCCGTCAGCAGGGCGCAGGCCTTGCCCAGGCCCTTCGACTTGATGTAGCTGGTGGGGTAGAGCATTTCCTGCATGCCGGGGCCACCCTTGGGGCCTTCGTAGCGCACGATGACCACATCGCCTGCCTTGACCTTGTCGGCCAGGATGTCGGCCACGGCCTCGTCCTGCGATTCGGTCACGTAGGCCGTGCCTTCGAACACGTGGATCGATTCGTCGACACCGGCGGTCTTCACCACGCAGCCGTCGATGGCGATGTTGCCGCGCAGCACGGCCAGGCCACCTTCCTGCGAAAACGCATGCTCGTTCGAGCGGATGCAGCCTTCAGCGCGGTCAGTGTCCAGGCTCGGCCAGCGGGTGTTCTGGCTGAATGCCACCTGGGTCGGAATGCCGGCCGGGCCAGCCATGTAGAACGTCTTGACCTCGTCGGACGGCTGGCGGGCGATGTCCCACTGGTCCAGCGCGTCCTTCATGGTCTTGGCATGCACGGTGGGCACGTCGGTGTGCAACTTGCCGGCGCGGTCGAGCTCACCCAGGATGGCCATGATGCCGCCGGCGCGGTGCACGTCCTCGATGTGGTACTTGTTGGTGTTCGGCGCCACCTTGCACAGCTGCGGCACCACCAGCGAAAGCCGGTTGATGTCGGCCATGGTGAAGTCGATGCCGGCTTCCTGCGCGATGGCCAGGATGTGCAGGATGGTGTTGGTCGAGCCGCCCATGGCGATGTCGAGCGTGATGGCGTTCTCGAAAGCCTTGAAGCCCATCGAGCGCGGCAGCACCGATTCATCTTCCTGCTCGTAATAACGGCGGCACAGGTCCACCGCCAGACGGCCGGCGCGCTTGAACAGCTGCTCGCGGTCAGCGTGGGTGGCCACCACCGTGCCATTGCCCGGCAGGCTCAGGCCCAGCGCTTCGGTCAGGCAGTTCATCGAGTTGGCGGTGAACATGCCCGAGCAAGAGCCGCAGGTCGGGCAGGCCGAGCGTTCCACTTCGGCCAGGTCGGCGTCGCTGACCTTGTCGTCCACGGCCATCACCATCGCGTCCACCAGGTCGAGCTTCTTGAACTCCATCACCTGGGTTTGCGGGTTGGCCAGGCGCACCTTGCCGGCTTCCATCGGGCCACCCGACACAAACACCACGGGGATGTTCAGGCGCATCGCGGCCATCAGCATGCCGGGGGTGATCTTGTCGCAGTTGGAGATGCACACCAGCGCGTCGGCGCAGTGGGCATTGACCATGTACTCGACCGAGTCGGCGATCAGGTCACGGCTGGGCAGCGAATACAGCATGCCGTCGTGGCCCATCGCAATGCCGTCGTCCACCGCGATGGTGTTGAATTCCTTGGCCACGCCGCCTGCGGCTTCGATCTCGCGGGCCACCAGCTGCCCCAGGTCCTTCAGGTGCACGTGACCGGGCACGAACTGGGTGAACGAGTTGGCGATGGCGATGATCGGCTTCTCGAAGTCGCCGTCCTTCATGCCAGTGGCACGCCACAGCGAGCGTGCACCCGCCATGTTGCGGCCGGCGGTGGAAGTCTTGGAGCGATAGGCAGGCATTGGGAAACCCTCTTGTTCAGACCGGATGGGGAAGTGCGGGCGGTGCGGCACCGCGGTGCCGCACGCAACCCCCGGATTCTCGCTCAGCCGGTGACCTGATCAACGCAGGAAGGCGCAAGCCCCCGGTGGCCGGGCGCTTATGATCCCGCCCCATGCTGACGCACCCGCAATTCAATCCGGTCGCCCTCGACCTGACGCCCCTGGGCCTGCCCATCCAGATTCACTGGTACGGCATCACCTATCTGGTCGCTTTTGGCCTGTTCCTCTACCTGGCTGGCCGACGCGTGCGCCTGCCCTGGTTCGCCAATGCCGGCTGGCAGCGCCGTGACGTCGAAGACCTGCTGTTCTTCGGTGTGCTCGGCGTGGTGCTGGGTGGCCGCCTGGGTTATGTGTTTTTCTACAAGCCCGCGTATTACCTGCAGCATCCGCTGGAGATCTTTCACGTGTGGAAGGGTGGCATGGCCTTCCACGGTGGCCTGCTGGGCGTGATGGTGGCCATGGCCTTGTTCGCCTGGTTGCGCAAGCGCCCGTTCCTGCAGTTGATGGACCTGATTGCACCGTGCGTGCCGACGGGCCTGGCCAGCGGACGCATCGGCAATTTCATCAACGGTGAGTTGTGGGGCCGCCAGGCGGATCCGTCGTTGCCGTGGGCCATGGTGTTTCCGCAGTCGGGCCTCGACATCGCGCGCCACCCCTCGCAGCTCTACCAGTTCGGGCTGGAGGGCATGGCCCTGTTCGTGCTGCTGTGGCTGTATGCCCGCACCGAGCGCGCGCAGGGCCAGGTGGCTGCGGCCTTCCTGTTCGGCTACGGCGTGTTCCGTTTCATCGCCGAGTATTTCCGGGAGCCTGATGGCTTCCTGGGCTTGCTGACGTTCAGCCTCAGCATGGGGCAATGGTTGTGTGTGCCGATGATCGTGGGTGGCGCGGCACTGTGGGTGTGGTGTGGCCAGCGGGCCGGTGCAGGGGTGAAAGCATGAGACAGGTGTTCTTCGACACGGAAACCACGGGCCTGTCGCCCGAGACCGGTGACCGCCTGGTGGAAATCGGCTGCGTCGAGATGATCGACCGCCGCCTGACCGGCAACAACAAGCACTTCTACGTCAACCCCGAGCGCAAGAACAGCGAAGAGGCCTTCCGCGTGCACGGGTTGAGCGACGACTTCCTGTCGGGCCAGCCGATCTTTGCCCAGGTGGCCGATGAGTTGATGGAGTACCTGGCCGGCGCCGAGGTGATCATCCACAACGCCGCGTTCGACGTGGGCTTCATGAACGAAGAGCTGCGGCGCATCGGGCGCCCGCGGTTTGGCGAGCAGGTGGGCAAGGTCACCGACTCGCTGCTGATGGCGCGTGAGCTGTTCCCCGGCAAGGCCAATTCGCTGGACGCCCTGTGCAAGCGGCTGGAGGTGGACAACTCCAACCGCACGCTGCACGGCGCCTTGCTGGACGCGGGCCTGCTGGCGGACGTCTACATCAACATGACCCGCGGCCAGCACTCGCTGGTGATGGACAGCGGCGCCGACGAGCGCAAGCAGGGCGCGGGGCTCACCATGCAGCAGATCGACCTCACCACCTTCACGCTGCTGGTGCCGGCGCTCTCCGACGAAGAGGCCGCCGCACATGACCGCGTTCTGGGTGAGTTGGATAAATCGAGTGGCGGCAAGACACTCTGGCGAAATGTTGTGGCATAATTCGAAGTTCACCGGGGACGACTGGTTCCAACAGATTCCCGGGCGGTTAGCTCAGCGGTAGAGCACTGCCTTCACACGGCAGGGGTCGCAGGTTCGAACCCTGCACCGCCCACCAATCACCAACATCCGGCCCACCGCGCCGGGTGTTGCAGGAATCAGTACCGCCAGAATCCCGGGCGGTTAGCTCAGCGGTAGAGCACTGCCTTCACACGGCAGGGGTCGCAGGTTCGAACCCTGCACCGCCCACCAGGAAATGAAGCCCTCAGCAGCGATGCTGGGGGCTTTTTTTTCGCTCATCAACGAGCTTTTTCGAAGAGTTCCGCGGCGACGCCCTGTTGCCTGCAAGGCCTCCCCGGCGCGGCTGACGGCGGCGACGCATCGCGTCCTAAACTCGCCTTCGCCATGTTGGACAAGGATGTCGAGATGAACGCCCCCGCCGCGCCTGAAGCGCTGACCGTGCTCTACGACGGCGCCTGCCCGCTGTGCCAGCGCGAGATCAGCTACATGCAGGGCTTGGCGGAGGGCAGTGCCGGCAGTGGCCTGTGCTTCCGGGATGTCAGTGCGGCCGATGTCCAGATGCCCGAGGCTGAGCGGGCTGCACTGCTGGCGCGCTTCCATGTGCAGCGCGCTGACGGCAGTCGCCTGAGTGGTGCCGCCGCGTTCGTGGCCATGTGGGCTCGTTTGCCGGGTTGGCGCTGGTTGGCGCGCCTGGCCCGCGTGCCCGGCATCACGCCCTTGCTCGAGGTGGTCTACCGCGGCTTCCTTCGCCTGCGGCCGCGTTTGCAGGCGATGGCGCGCCGCGCGGCTTCCAACACCCAGTGAGGCTGCGTCAGGCTGCCGTGCGCAGCCTTGCCAGCGTGGCCCCGTCCACATGGGCCCGCACACCCAGTGAGCCTGAGCCACGCCGCACGGGGGATTTGCGCAAGGCAATCTCCACCGCCTCGATGGCCGGGTAGCGGGCACAGGCGCCCACGATGCGGGTCATCAGGCGCTCCTGCGTTTCGTAATGGCCGTCCGCTGCGAGCCGTTCAATGTCGACGATGAGCGGGTCATAGTCGAAGACGTGCTGCATGCCGTCTTCCGCGATCAGCACCAGGGCCGGGCTGATCCACAGCGTCAAGTCCAGCACATGGGCGTCGGGCACGATGTCGTCCGGGCCGTAGGTGCCGATGTCCGTCTGGATCACCAGGCCCTTCAATTCCACCGTGCAGTTGTTCGACATGGGTGCTCCAGGCTCAAGGGCCGCCAGTCTGGCACGGGGTGCACAAACCCACAGCTTGTCGGGCCAAGGCGGGCAGGGCAGATGGGCGCCTGCGTCGCGGCGATCAATGCCCGGTCAGCAGCTGTCAGCCACGCGGCCGTTCACCACCAGCAGGCGCGTGTCGCCGAATCGTTCCAGGTCTTCCGGGTCGTGGGTGATCATCACCATGGGCAAGGCCAGCTTGGTCAGCAGCTGCTGCAACTCGTCGCGCATGCGGCCGCGCAGGGCAGGGTCCAGCGCAGAGAAGGGCTCGTCCAGCAGCAAGGCGCGCGGCTCGTTCACCAGTGCACGGGCCAGGGCCGTGCGCTGGCGCTGGCCGCCGGACAAGGTGTGCGGCCATTGCTCGGCCACCTCCGTGAGCTCGAAGGCGTCGAGCCAGCGTGCAACGCGTGGGTCGGTGGTGGTGCGGGCGGGGTTGAGCCACCCGCGCTGCAGGCCAAACGCCACGTTCTGGCGCACGGTCAGTTTCGGGAACAGCGCGTAGTCCTGGAACAGGTAGCCGAACTGGCGCGCGCGGGCCGGCAGGTTCTGCTGGCTGCTTGAATCGAACAAGGTTGCACCATTGAAACGAATGTGACCCTGGTCGGGCTGCAGCAGGCCAGCCAGGGCTTGCAGCAGCAGGCTCTTGCCGGCGCCCGACGGGCCGTGGATGACGGTGCTGCGCTTGGTGGTTGAAAACTGGATGTCGAGCTCGAAATGGCGACCGCCATCGCTGCGCACCTGCTTCGTGAACCGGGCGTCGAAGCTCATCGCCGCACCTCCGGTGGGCGCGACAGCCGGCCCGCGGCCAGCAGCACCACCACGCAGGTGAGGGAGGTGATCAGCACGAGCAGGTTGGCTTGGTCGTCTTGCCCGGCCTGCACAGCCTCATACACGGCGATCGACAGCGTTTGTGTCTTGCCCGGGATGCTGCCCGCCACCATCAAGGTGGCACCGAATTCGCCCAACGCTCGCGCGAAAGCCAGCAGCAGCCCGGCCAGCACGCCCGGCCAGGCCATGGGCAAGGTGACGCGGAAGAAAACGGCCCACTCGCCCAGACCCAGCGCGCGCGCGGCCTGTTCGAGCTGGGTGTCTACCCCTTCAAACGCCGCACGTGCAGACCGCATCACGAGCGGAAACGCCACCAGCGCAGCGGCGATCATCGCGCCTTGCCAACTGAAGATCAGCGTGATGCCGAAAGTCTCGTGCAGCCAGGCGCCCAGCCAGCCGCGTTTGCCGATGAGCACCAGCAGGTAATAGCCCAGCACGGTGGGCGGCAGCACCATGGGCAGGGTCAACAGCGCTTCCAGCAGGTTGCGACCCGGGAAGCGCTTGCGGGCCAGCAGCCAGCCAGCGGCCACGCCCAGAAACAGATTGAGCGCGGTGGCCCACCCGGCCACCTTGAGCGACAGGGCAAGCGGAATCAGCGCAGACGTCTCCACAGACTGGCTTCAGGGCTGGGTGAACCCGTGCCGGGCCAGCACGGCCTGGCCAGCTGGCGAACGCACGAAGGCCACGAACTTGCGGGCGTCTGTGGCGTTTGGGCTGCCGTTGATCACCGCCAGTGGGTAGGTGATGGGCTGGGCGGTGGGCACCACGAACGCCGTGCTGACCTTGTCCTTCTGCGTCAGCGCATCGGTGGCGTAGACGAAGCCGGCTTCCACTTCGCCGCGGGCCACGTAGTCCAGAGCCTGGCGCACGTTCTGGGCATACACCGCCTTGGGCTCGATGGCTGGCCAGAGCTTGGCGGCTTCCAGCGCGCCGCGTGCATAGCGGCCGGCCGGCACGCCTTCCGGGCGGCCGAGCGCCACACGTTGCACCTTGGCCTGTTGCAGGTCTGCCAGTTGTTTCAGGGGCAGGCCAGCCGCCAGCGGGGTGATGAGCACGAGGCGGTTGCTGGCGAAGTTCTGCCGTGTGCCGGCCAGCAGCAGGCGCTGCTGCTCGGCCTTGTCCATGGTGTCCTGGTCGGCCGAGGCAAAGACGTCGACCGGGGCGCCCTTGGCGATCTGGCTCAACAGCGCATCAGAGGCCGCAAAGTTGAACAGCAGCTTGGTGCCGGGGTGGGCCGCCTCGAACGCAGGTGACATGTCCCTGAAGGCGTTCGACAGACTGGCGGCGGCAGACACGGTCAGCTCAGCCGCATGACCGGTGATGCTGAACAGCGTGAGCGCCGTGGCAAGAGCCGCAGCGAGGGTGTACGTTCGTGGAGGCATGGCGCGAGGTCGGGGCCGGCAGCCCCGGGCACCATGCGCCGCAGCTGACGTGCCGAGGACACGTGGCGGAGCGTAATGTACTTCACGATATAACGCTCCTGCCCGAGCCGGGCTTTCAGCCGACGCGGTAGACGTCCAGCAGCACCCGGTCGGCCTCGCGGCGGCCCACGGCCAGGGCCAGCACCTTGTTGAGGTGCAGCCAGGCCGGCGCACCCGTGGTGAAGCGCATCACGGTGCGGAAGTAGTAGCTGCTTGCCGGCACGTCTTCGCCGCGGGCCAGCTGCGCCATCACCTCCGGCGGGCCGTGTCGCAGCCCGTTGCTCTGCACCTCGATCAGGCCGCCGTCGTCGGTGCGGATCACGTAGTGCGCCGCGATGTCCAGCGCGCCGTCCTGACGCAGCACCTGCCAATCCACGCCACCTGGCACCAGTTCGCCATTGAGCTCGGGCCCGCGGGCCGTGCCGCCACCGAGCGGCACATAGCGGCGCTCACCGTGCGGCCCGGCACCGAGGCTGACCAGCCCCGCCACCTCGCAGCGGATCTGCGTCATCAGCGGCAAGGCCGGTGGTGCCAGGGTGTCGTGGTGTGGGGTGGTGTTGGCAGCAGGCATGGCGTGTGTGGTGATGGGGCTTGGGGCGGGTGCGCAGTGGGTCTGGTGACAGACGGGTGGGGCATGCAGGCCAACCACTATTTACAGCGGTTGAACCGGTGCTGATAGTCAGGCCATCGATCTGCGTTGCCAGCTTAGGCCCGTCCGGGCTGGCGCCGGGTCATCCCTGAAGATGACGTCTGCCAATGCCGGGCCCGCCATGTCACGCATTCTTGAACTGCCCATCCGCCCCGCCCACGCGTCCACGCCCAGCCTCGTCGGGCTGGTGGATGCCTTGGGGGATGCCGCCTTCGCCGAGGTGGCGCTGGCGCGCTTGAACGAGTCTTTGCGGGCCGCGTCCTGGTCGGTCTACCAGGTGTGGCAGCCCGGCGCTCGTCAACAGGCTGATGCGCGTCAGCCGGTGCTGCACCTGTCTGCCAGCCTGGGTGTGCCTGACACCACACGGGATTGCTTCGAAGCCTATCGCCAGGGGCTCTACCGGAACGACACCAGCTTCGACGTGGTCAGCCAGCAGCGCGCCGGGCAGATGGCCCTGATGCGCATGGGCGCCGACGAGGTGAACAACGCCGCCCACCGGGAGGCCATCTACCGCCGGCATGGTGTGCGGGAGCGGCTGTCGGCGGTGCACCAGGAGGCCGATGGCTCGCTGTTTGCCGTCAACCTGTATGCGCATGTCCATCAACCTGGTTTCGAAGCCGGCGAGCTCGAACGCTTCGCCGACATGGCCGCCGTGGTGGTGGCCTGCGTGCGTCGGCATGTGGCATTGAGCGCGCGACTGCTGGCGCTGCAGCTCGATACCGCAGCGCTGTTGCCGACGGTGTTGCCGCTCACCCCGCGCGAGCGCCTGCAGCGTGCCTGTGCCGAGCTCACTCCGCGTGAGCTGGATGTGTGCGAGCGGCTGCTGCGGGGCTGGAGCTTCGACGGGGTGGCGGCCGACTTGGGGCTGAGCGTGCCGACGGTGAAAACCTACCGCACCCGGGCGTTTGATCGCCTCGGCATCCACTTCCGCAATGAGTTGTTCGCGCGGTTCGCCGTGGCAGCCTGAGCGATTGTCGGATCAGGGTTGTGCCTGTCGTCCTCAGGGATGACGAGGCCTTGAGGCGCTCGGGCTCACACTGTGTGCAACAACGGAGACCACCCATGCCACGACACCACACAGCCCGCCGACAACTGCTCGCCCTCGGTGCCTTGCCCCTGCTGGGCTTGCCAGCCGTGTCGGCATGGGCCCAGGCCTTTCCGGATCGGCAACTCAAGCTCACCGTCGGCTTCCCGCCGGGCACCGGCCCCGATGTGGTGGCCCGACTGATCGGCCAGAAACTGGGCGAAAACCTGAAGCAGACCCTGGTCATCGACAACCGGGCGGGTGCGGGTGGCCAGATCGGCACGCAGGCCGTGGCCAAGAGCGCCCCGGACGGCTACAGCCTGCTGCTGGGCGAGGTGGGCTCCATCAGCATCGCGCCGCCCGCGTTCAGCAAGCTGCCGTACGACCCCGCCAGGGAATTGACGGTGCTGAGTGAAGTGGTGCGCGCCGACTTCCTGCTGGTGGTGCCGGCCACGTCGCCGCTGAAGACGGTGGCGGAGTTCGTCAAGGCCGCCAAGGGCGCGGGCGACCGGGTCAACATGGCCACCTTCGGCGCGGGCACGCCCGGGCACTTCGGTGCCGAGATGCTGTCGGAGCAGGCGGGCTTCCCGGTGGAGCCGATTCACTATCGCAGCACGGGCGACGCCGTCACGGCCATCATCGCCGGTGACGTGAAGGGTGCGTTCGTGTCTACCGCCCTGGGCGTGGCGCAGATCAAGGGCGGCAAGATGCGCGCACTGGCCACCACGGCGCCGGTGCGGTCCAGCCTGCTGCCAGATGTGCCCACCTTCGCCGAGTCCGGCCTGCCGAAGGTGGATTTCTCTTCGTGGTTCGCCATCTTTGCCCCGGCCGGCACGCCTGCGCCGGTGCTGGATCTGCTCAACCGGCAGATCGTGGCGGCTGTGCAGGCGCCCGAGGTGCGCCAGAAGCTGGTGGAGGCGGGCTTCACCGTGCTGGGCACGGCGCGGGCGGATGCCGAGCGCATGGTCAAGGCTGAATCTGCCCGCTGGGCGGCGGTGGTCAAGGCCACCGGCTTCAAGGGCGATTGAGCCTGGCTGTTGCGCTGCCCTGCGGGGCGGCGCAACAGCCAGACGCTTCAGCTCAACTCAGCGCATCGGATCGATGCTGCCCGAGCCGGCCACACTCTTCTTCAACTGCTTCGGCTGGCCGGCGTAACGCACATCGCCTGAGCCGGCGATGCTGACGTTCAGCGCTTCCGTGGCGTGCACGGCCGCATCACCGCTGCCGGCAATGGACACCTTGGCCTGGGCGGCCAGCATCTTGTCGGCATGCACATCGCCCGAGCCGGCGATGTTGTATTCGGCGCTGTCTGCGGTGCCTTGCGCGGTCACATCGCCCGAGCCCGCAATCGAGACCTTCAGCTGCTTGAGGCTGGCGCGGGCCAGGCGTGCATCGCCGGCGCCGCTGATGCCCATCTCGAAGCGTTCACCCGTGAGGTCATTGACGGTGAGGTCACCGCTGCCCTTGATGGACGCCGACTTCAGCACCTGGAAGCCCACCGTGACGGTGATGGGTGAGCGGCTGTTGAAGCTCTGGTTCGACGTTGGCCGCACCACCAGCACATCGCCGTCCACCACTTCGGTGGTGACCAGCGCCTGCAGGTTGTCGTCGGCGCGCACCATCACGCTGGCGGCCGCGCTGGGTTGGGCGATCACGTTGAACGGGCCTTCCAGCCGGAGCCGCTGAAAGCCGGTGACCGTGCGGGCCTGCTCCACCACCTTGCCCGAGCCCTCGACGCGCGGGCCGCTGGTCCAGCTCCAGTTCCAGCCGTCTGCGGCCTGCGCCGTGGGGGCCAGCAACGCCAGGCCGGCGGTCAGGGTGGTGGCGATCAGCCAGGTGCGACGTGGGTGCATGGAGAACTCCGCTTCGTTGAATGAATGCCTGGATGCTAGGGCTGCCAGCCCGCCAACTGAAGTGGCGTGCGATGAGCGGGCTGGCGCGCCGACCAGTGGCGTTTGGCGCCGACGAGCCGTAGCGCCGCTTGGCGCGGGCTCCATCGCGCTGTGCCGGGCGCTGCCGTTTCAGGCGGTGGGTATGGCGTCTGCCCAGTGCCCGTCACGCAGCAGCTGGTACGGGTGGAATTGCACTTTGTAGGCCATCTTCGGGCTCTCGGCAATCCAGTAGCCGAGGTAGAGGTGCGGCAGCTTCAGCAGGCGGGTCTGCTCGATCTGCCAGAGCACGCCGTAGGTGCCGTAGCTCGCCTTTACGTCGGGGTCGTAATAGGTGTAGACCGCCGACAAGCCGTCGTTGAGGATGTCGATGATCGACACCATGCGCAGCGCACCCAGCGTCTGGCCTTCAGCTGGTGGTTCGCGGAACTCCACCAACCGTGAGTTGACGCGGCTCTGCAGCAGGAACTGCGTGTATTGATCGACGCTGTCCTGGTCCATGCCCCCGCCGGCGTGGCGCCGGGCCTGGTAGCGCAGGTACAGCGCGTAATGTTCAGCATCAAAGCCGAGCCGCATCACCCGGGTTTGCAGGTGCTCGTGGGCTGCCAACGCGCGCCGCTGGCTGCGATTGGGCTGGAACCGCGCGACCGGCACGCGCAGGGCCTGGCAAGACTGGCACTCGTCGCACAGCGGCCGGTAGGTGAACAGCCCGCTGCGCCGGAAGCCGGTGGCCACCAGCGCCGAATAGGCTTCGGCCTGGATCAGGTGGCCGGGCGTGGCCACTTGCGAACGCGCCTGGCGTTCGGGCAGGTAACTGCAGGCATATGGCGCCGTGGCGTAAAACTGCAGCGCCGCGAAGGGAAGATCTTTCGGATGGGTCACGGTGACAGCGAAGCGACCTGGGGACCTGGCGGAATGCCCAGCAGGGTCCAATCTTCCGCATCATAGGCCCAGCGGGCGGGGCCGGGCAGGGCGACCGTGGCGGCCAGGTGGGCTTCAAAGCGTGTGCGGCTGACCGGCGCAGCCCCGAGACTGGCCAGGTGGCCGGTGTGCTGCTGGCAATCGATCTGCTCGATCTGGTGGGCGCGGCAGAAGGCCACCAGTGCGGCCAGGGCGATCTTGGAGGCATCGGTGCGGTGCGCGAACATCGACTCGCCAAACACCATCCGGCCCAAGCCCAGCCCGTACAGGCCGCCCACCAGTTCGCCGTCGATCCAGGTCTCGACGCTGTGGGCCACGCCGGCTTCATGCAGGCGAACGTAAGCGTCGACCATCTCGGGCACGATCCAGGTGCCGGGCTGACCCAGCCGCGGCGTGTTGGCGCAGGCGTCGATCACCCGGCGAAAGGCGCTGTCAAAACGGACTTCGCAGCCCGGCGTGCGCAGGAAGCGCTGCAGGGTCTTGCGCAGGGAGCGGTGCAGTCGGAAGTCGGCCACCGGCAGCAACATGCGCGGGTCGGGCGTCCACCACAGCACGGGCTGGCCGTCGGCATACCAGGGGAAGATGCCGCGGCGGTAGGCATTGACCAGCCGGTCAACGCTCAACCCGCCACCGGCCGCCAGCAAGCCCGGCGCATCGCTGCCGGGGCCCAGCGCCGAGGCGCTGGGCGGGAAGGGGGCCAGTTCGTCAAGCCATGGCAGCTTCATGGGACTTGAGCATAACCCGGCCCCGGGCTCAGGCGCGCTTCAACGTGGTGGTGTCGAAGGGCAGCTGGCGCAGGCGCTTGCCGGTGGCCGCGAACAGCGCGTTGGCCACGGCCGGGGCGATCGGCGGCGTGCCGGGCTCACCGATGCCGCCCGGGTTCTCCGTGCTCGGCAGGATATGCACTTCCACCTTGGGCATCTCGTTCATGCGCAGCACCGGGTAGTCGTGGAAGTTGCCTTGCTCCACGCGGCCGTCCTTGAAGCTGATGCGGCCATACAGCGCCGCGCTCAGGCCGTAAACGATGGCGCCCTCGATCTGCCGGGCGATGGTCTGCGGGTTGACGGTCATGCCGCAATCCACGGCCGCCACCACGCGGTGCACCTTGGGCGTGCCATCTGCGGCCACCGAGACTTCAGCCACCTCGGCCACGTAGCTGCCGAAGCTCTGTGCCACCGCGATGCCGTGGAAGCGGCCCTTCGGCAGCGGCTTGCCCCAGCCCGCCTTCTGGGCCGCCGCTTGCAGCACGGCCTTGTAGCGCGGCTGGGCGTCCAGCAGGCTCAGGCGGAACTCCAGCGGGTTCTTGCCCGCCGCAGCGGCCATCTCATCAACGAAGCTCTCGATGAAGAAGATGTTCTGCGAATGACCGACCGAGCGCCAGAACCAGACCTGCGGGCCGGGCTCGCGGCGGCCGTAGGCGATGCGCATGTTCGGAATGCCGTACGGGTTGTCTTCCAGGCCTTCGACGGCCATGCTGTCAACGCCGTTGTCGGGCACCTTCATGAAACCGGAGCCGCCCATGATGGACGGCGAGGCCACATCGGCCCGCAGCATCGTGGCCTGGCCCTTGGTGTCCAGTGCAGCTTCAAAATTCACCAGCGCGGGCGGGCGGTAGAAGCCTGCCGCCATGTCGTCTTCGCGGGTGTAGATGAGCTTCACCGGGCGGCCGCTGATCTTCGACAGCAGCGTGGCGTCGATGGTGAAGTCAGGCGCGAAGCGGCGACCGAAACCACCACCCAGCATCATCGTGTTGACCTTCACCTTGCCCGGGCTGACCTGCGCCACCTGGCCCAGGATGCCCTGTGACGGGCCCTGGCTCTGCGTGCCAGCCCAGATCTCGACCTCGTCGCCACGCACCCACGCCGTGCAGTTCAGCGGCTCCATGCAGGCATGGGCCAGGTAGGGCGCTTCATAGGTGGCCGACAGCGTCTTGGCGCTGTTGGCGGCGGCATCCTTCAGGTTGCCGGTGTCCTTGGCCACGGCATCGGCGTTGGCCGCGCCTTCGCGCAGCATCTCGGTCACGCTCGCCGACGACAGCTTGGCCGCCGTGCCCAGATCCCAGTCGATCTTCAGCGCGTCACGGCCCTTCTTGGCAGCCCAGTAGCCGCTGGCCAGCACCGCCACGCCGTGCGGGATGGTGATGACCTGCTGCACACCCTTGACGGCCTTGGCGGCGGTGTCGTCGACCTTCACTGGCTTGGCGCCGGGCTGCGGCGCGCGGGCCATCACGGCCACCAGCATGCCGGGCACCTGGGCATCGATGCCGAAGCGCGCGGTGCCGTTGATCTTCGAAGCGCTGTCGAGGCGCTTGGTCGGCTTGCCCAGCAGCTTGAACTGCGCGGGCGATTTCAGTTGCGGCTTGGCAGGCACGGCTTGTTTTGCCGCGGCTTCCACCAGCTCGCCATAACGCAGGCGCTTGCCGCTGGCGTGGAGCACGGCGCTGGCGTCGGTGCGACACTCACCAACGGGCACACCCCATTGCGCGGCAGCGGCGGCCACCAGCATTTCGCGGGCTGCGGCGCCGGCCTGGCGCATCGGCAGCCAGAAGGCCCGCACGGTGGTCGAGCCGCCGGTCGCCTGCATGCCGAACATCGGGTTGTTGAAGGCGGCATCGGCCGGGGACTGCTCCACCCCGACCATGCGCCAATCAGCGTCCAGCTCTTCGGCCACCAGCATCGGGATGGCGGTCAGCACGCCCTGGCCCATTTCGGCAGAGCCGCAGACCACGGTGATGCGGTCATCGGGCGTGATGCGCAGGAAAGCGTTGGGGGCGAAGCTGGCGGGCGTGGCGGCGCTCAGGCGGCCGTGCGGCACCAGCGTGAAGCCCAGGGTGAGGGCGGGCAGGGCGGCAGTGGCGCCGGTGGCCTGCAGAAACTTGCGGCGCGTCGTGCTCATGCCTTGGCCCCCTTGCGCAGCTGGACCGACGCGTCCTGGATGGCCGCCCGGATCTGGTTGTAGGTGCCGCAGCGGCAGATGTTGCCGCTCATGGCGTTGTCGATGTCGGCTTCCTTCGGGGCCTTGTTCTTGGCCAGCAGCGCACAGGCGCTCATGATCTGGCCGGACTGGCAGTAGCCGCACTGCGGCACGTCCTGCGCCAGCCAGGCGGCCTGAACCACCTTGCCGGTGGTCGTGGCGCCCACGCCTTCGATCGTGGTCACCTTGCGGCCGGCCACCGAGGAGATCGGCGTCGAGCAAGACCGCACGGCCTGGCCATCCACATGCACGGTGCAGGCGCCACAAAGGGCCATGCCGCAGCCGAACTTGGTGCCCGTCAGGGCCAGGTCTTCGCGCAGCACCCACAGCAGCGGGGTGTCAGGTTCGGCATTCACCGACATCGGTTTGCCGTTGACGTTCAACGTGATCATCTTGTCTCCTGTGGGTGGTTCAACTGTTCATGATCGGCGGGAACGAACAACGGGCCCGAGGGCCCGTTGATTGCCCGACTAAATCGCAGGGCGTTGCATTCAGATCGGCAGCAACGGCACGATCAGCAGCGCCACGATGTTGATGATCTTGATCAGCGGATTGATGGCCGGGCCGGCGGTGTCCTTGTAGGGGTCGCCCACCGTGTCGCCCGTGACGGCCGCCTTGTGGGCCTCGCTGCCCTTGCCGCCGTGGTGGCCGTCTTCGATGTATTTCTTGGCGTTGTCCCAGGCGCCGCCGCCGGTGCACATCGAGATGGCGACGAACAACCCGGTCACGATGGTGCCCATCAGCAGGCCACCCAGGGCCGCCGGCCCCAGCAGCAGGCCGACCACCACCGGTGCCACCACGGGCAGCAGGGAAGGAATCACCATTTCCTTGATGGCGGCGCCCGTCAACATGTCGACCGCGCGGCCATATTCCGGCTTGCCCGTGCCTTCCATGATGCCGGGGATGTCGCGGAACTGGCGGCGCACTTCCTCGACCACCGCACCGGCGGCGCGGCCCACCGCCTCCATCGCCATGGCGCCGAACAGGTAGGGAATCAGGCCACCGATGAACAGGCCGACGATGACCATGTGGTTCGACAAGTCGAAGCTCACGTGCATGCCTCGGGCTTCAAGCGCGTGGGTGTAGTCAGCGAACAGCACCAGCGCGGCCAGGCCGGCTGAGCCGATGGCATAACCCTTGGTGACGGCCTTGGTGGTGTTGCCTACCGCGTCCAGCGGGTCGGTGATGTCGCGAACGCTGGCCGGCAACTCGGCCATCTCGGCGATGCCACCTGCGTTGTCGGTGATCGGCCCGTAGGCATCCAGGGCCACCACGATGCCGGCCATGCTCAACATGGCGGTGGCCGCAATCGCAATGCCATAGAGGCCTGCCAGCTGGAAAGCGCCCACGATGGCCAGACACACGAACACCACCGGCCAGGCCGTGGAGCGCATCGACACACCGAGGCCGGCAATGATGTTGGTGCCATGCCCCGTGGTGGAGGCCTGCGCCACGTGCTGCACCGGCTTGAAGTTGGTGCCCGTGTAGTACTCGGTGATCCAGACCATGCCGGCGGTCAGCAGCAGGCCCACCACGCACGCGCCCAGCAGGCGCATCTGGGTGTTGGCGCCGAGGGCGTCGTCAGGCATCACCAGCTTGGTCACGCCGACAAAAAACACCAGCGACAGCACACCGGCCACGATCAGGCCCTTGTACAGCGCGGGCATCACGTTCTTCATGCCGGGCGTGGCCTTGACGGCGCCGCAACCGATGATGGAGGCAATGATGGACACGCCGCCCAGCAGCAGCGGGTAGACGATGGCGGCGCCCGGTGCGGCCGTCACCATCAGCGCGCCCAGGGCCATGGTGGCGATGAGCGTGACGGCGTAGGTCTCGAACAGGTCGGCGGCCATGCCGGCGCAGTCGCCCACGTTGTCACCCACGTTGTCGGCAATGACGGCCGGGTTGCGCGGGTCGTCCTCCGGGATGCCGGCTTCCACCTTGCCCACCAGGTCAGCGCCCACATCGGCGCCCTTGGTGAAGATGCCACCGCCCAGCCGGGCGAAGATGGAAATCAGCGAGGAGCCGAAGGCCAGACCAAGCAGGGGTTTCAGCACCGTCGACAGGCTCTTGTCGGGGGTGATGTTGCCGTTGCCGGTGATGAACAGGGTGAAGATGCCGACGCCGAGCAAGCCCAGGCCCACCACCAGCATGCCGGTGATGGCGCCGCCCTTGAAGGCGACATCAAGTGCGGCGGCCATGCCCTTGGTGGCGGCCTGCGCGGTGCGCACGTTCGCCCGCACCGACACGTTCATGCCGATGAAGCCGCAGGCCCCTGACAAAAACGCGCCGAGCACGAAGCCCGCGGCGGTGGTGCCGTCAAGGAACGTGGCGATCAGGACGGTGAGCACCACGCCGACGATGGCGATGGTGCGGTACTGGCGGGCCAGGTAAGCGGCGGCCCCTTGCTGGATGGCGCCCGCAATCTCCTGCATGCGGGCGTTGCCGGCGTCTTGCGCCAGGATCCATCGTCGTTGAACAAACCCGTAGATGACGGCGATCAGGCCGCACACCAGCGCCGCATACAGCGCAAAGCTCGTTGACATCAAGGTGTCTCCTTCCGCTCACAGACCTGTGGATGATCTGCGCCCAGGTATTTCGGGGCCTGCTTCGGGCTCTCCCGGGTCGCCGGATCATGCTATTTGCAACACCTGTCGCACCATCATGGTGTTTTCCAGCGCGGGTCTACCCGTGGGCGCTTGTCAGGGCAGGGCAAGCGCTGTCTTTAGAATACATACCAATCCGTACTTTTCCTGACCAACCGCTCAACCCGAGACAACCATGAGTCTGAACAACGTGCCCGCCGGCGCCAAGGCGCCTGAACAGTTCAACGTGATCATCGAAATCCCGATGAACGCGGACCCGATCAAGTATGAAGTGGACAAGGAGTCCGGCGCGCTGTTCGTCGACCGCTTCATGACCACGGCCATGCACTACCCGTGCAACTACGGCTACATCCCGCAAACCCTGTCGGACGACGGCGACCCGGTCGACGTGCTCGTCATCACCCCGTACGCACTGACCCCGGGTGTGGTCGTGACCTGCCGTCCGATCGGCGTGCTGAAGATGGAAGACGAAGCGGGCGTGGACGCCAAGCTGCTGGCCGTGCCGATCGACAAGGTGCTGCCGATCTACACCCACTGGCAAAAGCCGGAAGACATCAACCAGATGCGCCTGAAGGCCATCCAGCATTTCTTCGAGCACTACAAGGACCTGGAAGCCGGCAAGTGGGTCAAGGTCACGGGCTGGGAAGGCCCGGAGTCTGCCAAGCAGGAAATTCTTGATGGCCTGAAGAACTTCCAGGCTGGCAAGTAAAGCGACAACGGATCGGGTATCGTTGGTTTTGGAGGTTCGGAAGAACCGCCGGAACTGCGGCCAGACCCGGTCCCCGCACCGCCGCCCTCGGGCGGCGTTGTCATTTCTGCGTGGGGAACTTGTGTCCATCCGTCAGTTCTGTGAAGAACCTGTTCACGGGAGAGACCATGTTGAAGACCCTGCGCCAGCCCGAAGCCTGGCTGTTGTGCCTCGTGGCGTTGAGCCCCCTGGCGACGTCCTCGATCGCCGCGACCGCACCTGCGGCCAAGCCACCCGCCGCGGTGCACACCGTTGAAGGCATCACCGAGTACCGGCTGCCCAATGGTTTGCAAGTGTTGCTGGCGCCTGATGACAGCAAGCCCACCACCACCGTCAACCTGACGTACCGGGTGGGCTCAAGGCATGAGAACTATGGTGAGACCGGCATGGCCCACCTGCTGGAACACCTGCTGTTCAAGGGCACGCCGTCGAACCCGAAGGTCTGGGCTGAATTCAGCCGCCGCGGGCTGCGGGCCAATGGCAGCACCTGGCTGGACCGCACCAACTACTTCGCCAGCTTCACGGCCAATGAGGACAACCTGCGCTGGTTCCTCAGCTGGCACGCGGACGCGATGATCAACAGCTTCATCGCCCGCAAGGACCTCGACACCGAGATGACGGTGGTCCGCAACGAGATGGAAATGGGCGAGAACGACCCGGGCGGCGTGTTGTTCGACAAGACCACGGCCACGATGTACCAGTGGCACAACTACGGCAAGACGACGATCGGTGCGCGCACCGACGTTGAAAACGTCGATATCGCCCGGCTGCAGGCCTTCTACCGGACGTACTACCAGCCGGACAACGCCACGCTGATCGTCAGCGGCAAGTTCGACGTGGCCAAGGTGATGGCCTGGGTGATGCAGGACTTCGGCAAGCTGCCCAAACCCAAGCGCGTGCTGCCAACGCTCTACACCCTCGACCCCGTGCAGGACGGTGACCGCAGCGTCACGCTGCGCCGCCAGGGTGGTGTGCCCTTGATCTACAGCGCGTATCACGTCACGCCCGGCGCCCACCCCGACAGTGCGCCCCTGCAGCTGCTGGAGCGCGTGATGGCCGAGGCCCCGGCGGGCCGTCTGCACAAGCGGCTCGTGGAAACCGGCAAGGCATCGGCGGTGTTCGCCTTCGGTGCGCAGTTGTTTGATCCGGGTTTCCTGCTGTTCGGCACCCAGCTTGCGCCGGGCCAGTCGACGGATGCCGCACGCCAGGAGTTGCTGGCCACGCTGGAGGGTGTTGCCGCGAACCCGATCACCGCGGAAGAGCTGGAGCGGGCCCGCGCACGCTGGCTGACCGACTGGAACCAGCAGTTCTCGAACCCCGAGACCGTGGGCGTGGCCTTGTCGGAGACCGTGGCCCTGGGCGACTGGCGCCTGTACTTCCTGCAGCGCGATCGCGTGAAGGCTGTCACCGTGGCCGACGTGAACCGCGTGGCCACCCAGCGCCTGCTGCGTGACAACCGCACTCTGGCCATCTACGAGCCGACTGAGAAGCCCGTGCGCGCCCCGGCGCCGCAGGTGGTTGATGCGGCCACCCAGCTGAAAGACTTCAAGCCGGTGACCACCCTGGCTGCGGTGGAGGCGTTTGAAGCCACGCCTGCCAACATCGTCAAGCGCACCCGCACCGCCGAGCCCGCACCCGGCCTCAAGCTGGCGCTGCTGGCCAAGGGCTCGCGTGGCGACATGGTGGAAGCCACGATGGCTCTGCACATGGGCGACGAGCCGTCGCTGCGTGGCACCGAAGCCGCGGCTGATCTGATGATCGGCTTGCTCGACAAGGGCACCGCGCGCCTGGACCGTCAGCAACTGCAAGACCGCCTGACGGCGTTGAAGGCGGAAGTCGGCTTCAGTGGCAATGCCACGAAGGTCAATGTGCGCATCACCACCACCAAGGCCAACTTGCCCGAGGTGGTGGCGCTGGTCGGCGAGATGCTGCGCCAGCCGACCTTCCCCGACAGCGTGTTGAACGAGCTGCGCCAGGCCCAGCTGACCAACATCGAGGCAATGCGCAAGGAGCCCGGCGCGATCCTGGGTGACGCGCTTGAGCGCCATCGCAGCCCGTATCCGCGTGGTGATGTGCGCCACGTCCGTGGCTTCGACGAGCAGGTGGAAGACCTGAAGCGCGTGAGCGTGGCGGACGTGCGCAGCTTCCACCAGCGCTTCCTCGGTGCCGCACAGGCTGAGTTCGCCGCCGTGGGTGCGATGGACGATGCGGCTGTTGAGGCGGCTGTGGCCAAGGCCTTGGCTGGTTGGCGTGCCCCGCAGGCTGTGCAGCGCGTGCCTGACCCGCTGGTGAACGTGCCGCCGGTGCGCCTGGTGTTCGAGACGCCGGACAAGCAGAACGCCGTGATGTCGGCCTCGCTGGCGCTGCCGATCAAGGACCTGTCGCCTGACCAGGCCGCCTTGATGGTGGCGGACTTCGCCTTTGGCAGTGGCGGCAACTCACGCCTGTGGAAGCGCATTCGCGAAGGCGAGGGCCTGAGCTACGGCGTGGGTAGCCGCATCACCTGGAATTCGCTCGAAGCCAACAGCCGCTGGAGCGCCGGGGCGATCTATGCGCCGGGCAACCGCGCCAAGGTGGAAGCCGCTTTCCAGGAAGAGCTTGCTCGTTCGGTGAAAGACGGTTTCACCGCCAGTGAGGTGGAGCAGGCGCGTAACGGCCTGTTGAACTTCCGCCGTCTGGGCCGCGCGCAAGACGGCAATCTGGCCGGTGGCCTGGCCAACAACCTGTACCTGAACCGCAGCTACGCGGTGTCGGAAACGGTGGACAAGGCGATCGCCGCCGTCACCGCCGAGCAGGCCAGCGCGGCCTGGCGCAAGTACATCCAGCCGACCCAGCTGGTGCTGGGCGTGGCGGGTGATTTCAAGGGCCAGTGATCGAGGCCTCGGGGCCTGGCTTGAACGGGTTGCGCTCGCGCAGCTCGTCCATCCAGGCCTCAACCCCGGCCCCTTCGCGCTGCAGGAACTCTTCCACCGCACGCGCGAATTGCGGATGAGCCAACCAGTGGGCTGAGGCGGTGGGAACCGGCAGCAGTCCGCGCGCCATCTTGTGCTCGCCCTGGGCGCCGCCTTCAAAGCGGCTCAGGCCCTCGGTGATGCACCACTGCAGCGGCTGGTAATAACAAGCCTCGAAATGCAGGCAGGGGATGTGCTCGGTACAACCCCAGTAGCGGCCCCAGGCCGTGCCGCGTTCGCGGTCGATGCCCACCAGTGACACGGCCACGCGCTCATCGCCCCGCAGGGCGACGAACATCACCCAGTGCTCGGGCATCTGCGCTGCCATCTGCTCGAAGAAGGCGCGGCTGAGGTAGGGCGTGGAATGGTGCGCGGCGTAGGTCAGGGTGTAGCAATGGTGGAAGTAGTCCCACAGGTCGGACGTGATCTGCCGGCCCTCGAACACCTCGAAACGCACGCCGGCCTCGCCCACCTTGCGCCGCTCCTGCTGGATCTTCTTGCGCTTCTCGCGCTGCAGGCTGGCGAGGTAGTCGGGGAAGTCGGTCCAGGGCTGCTCGGCCCTTTGCTGCCAATGGAACTGAACGCCCTGGCGCATCAGCCAGCCTGCTTCGCGGGCGACCTGCGCATCTTCCGGGCTCGGGAACAGCAGGTGCACCGATGACAAACCGGCCTGCCGCGCCAGCGCCACCAGCGCTTCAAGCATCAGGCGGCGGGCGGCGTCGTCCACCGCCAGCAGGCGGCTGCCTGGCACCGGGGTGAAGGGCACGGCGCTCAGCAGCTTGGGGTAGTAGGCCAGGCCGTGGCGCTGGTAGGCATCGGCCCAGGCCCAGTCGAACACGTACTCGCCGTAGGAATGGGTTTTTTGCCAGGCCACGGTGGCGCAGAGCAGTTGCTCGCGGTGGTGCACGGTGATGAATTGCGGCAGCCAGCCCGTGGCCTCGGTGGCACTGCCGGAGGCGTGCATCGCGGCCAGATAGGCATGCCGCATGAACGGCGTCGGCTCGCTCTGCGCGGCCAGCAGTGCGTCCCACGCCACAGCGTCCACACTGCCCGGGTCGGCATGCACCCCGATGAGATAATCAGCCGCTTCGTCTACGGTGTGCTTCATGTCAAGCCCGGTTACCGTGCCAGTCGCACTGGCCCAGATCAATGCCACGGTGGGCGATTTGCCCGGCAACGTCCGGCTGATTGCCGACGCTGCCCGTGCCGCCCACGCCCGAGGCGCACGCCTGGTGCTGGCGCCCGAATTGGCCCTGACCGGCTACCCCCCCGAAGACCTGCTGCTGAGGCCGGCGTTCATGAGCGCCTGCGATGACGCCTTGAAGGCCCTCGCGGCCGATCTGGCGACCTGCGACGGCCTGCATGTGGTGGTGGGACATCCGACGCGGTGGGAGCATGCGGCCGATGTTAGGTCGAAGTCCTTGTCCCTGCCGCAGCGCTTCAATTCAGCCTCGGTGCTGGCAGGGGGCAAGGTGCTCGCGACTTATCACAAGCGCGAGTTGCCAAACTACCAGGTGTTTGATGAGCGGCGCTACTTCGCCTCTGGCCGCGATGCCGGCCATGGGCCGGTGGTGTTCGAGGTTGAGGGCCTGAAGTTCGGCCTCTTGATCTGCGAAGACGCCTGGTTCGAAGAGCCCGCCCAAGCGGCGTGTGAGGCCGGTGCGCAGGTGCTGTGTGTCCTGAATGCCTCGCCCTTCCATGTCGACAAACATGGCGAGCGCGAAGCGCGCATGTCGCGCCGGGCTGCATCGCTGGGTGTGCCGGTGCTCTATGCCCACCTGGTGGGTGGCCAGGATGAGGTCGTGTTTGACGGCGCGTCGTTCGCGGTCGATGCCCAGGGTGTGGTGCAGGCACGGGCCGCGAGCTTCGAGCCAGACTTGCTCGCGCTGAGCGTTACTGCAGGCGGGGCCGTGCATGGTGTGGTGCAAGCCATTCCCGAGCCCGAAGCGCAGGTCTGGTCCGCCCTGGTGCTGGGTGTGCGTGACTACCTCGGCAAGAACGGTTTCCCCGGCGCCATCATCGGCTTGTCGGGGGGGGTGGATTCCGCCCTGGTGCTGGCAATTGCCGTTGATGCGCTGGGCGCTGACAAGGTCCGCACGGTGATGATGCCGTCGCCATACACCGCCGACATTTCGTGGCTCGATGCCCGCGACATGGCCGAGCGCCTGGGCGTGCGCTACGACGAGATCGGCATCACCCCGATGTTTGATGCCTTCAAGGGTGCGCTTGCCAGCCAGTTTGCAGGCCTGGCGGAAGACACGACGGAGGAGAACATCCAGGCCCGCGTGCGCGGCACGCTGCTGATGGCCCTGTCAAACAAGACCGGCGACATCGTGCTGACCACCGGCAACAAGAGCGAAATGGCCACGGGCTATTGCACGCTGTACGGTGACATGGCGGGCGGCTTTGCGGTGATCAAGGACGTGGCCAAGAGCCTGGTCTACCGCCTGTGTGAATGGAAGAACCGCCAGCCCACGGTGCGTGCCGACGGCAGCATCGGCCCGGTGATCCCTGAGCGCATCATCACCCGTCCGCCTTCGGCGGAATTGCGCCCCGACCAGAAGGACCAGGACAGCCTGCCGGCCTATGAAGTGCTCGACGCCATCCTGTCGGGCTACATGGAAGATGACCGCAGCATCGAGGACCTCGTGGCCGCCGGATTTGCCCGGGCCGACGTGGAGCGCGTCACGCGCCTCATCAAGATCAATGAGTACAAGCGGCGCCAGGCGCCCATCGGCATCCGCATCACCCACCGGGCTTTCGGGCGTGATTGGCGATACCCGATCACCTCAAAGTTCCGTGCTTAAATCCGGCACAAACGCATTCATTTCCCTGAACCCCGACGGAGCACCCCATGAAGCAGATCACCGCCATCATCAAACCTTTCAAGCTCGAGGAAGTGCGTGAGGCGCTTGCCGATGTGGGCGTGTCCGGCCTGACGGTGACCGAGGTCAAGGGTTTTGGTCGCCAAAAGGGCCACACCGAGTTGTACCGCGGCGCCGAGTACGTCGTCGACTTCCTGCCCAAGGTGAAGGTCGAAGTAGTCGTCAAGGACGGTGACGTCGAGCGCTCGATCGAAGCCATCGTGAAGGCCGCCAAGACCGGCAAGATCGGTGACGGCAAGATCTTCGTGACGCCGGTGGAGCAGGTGGTGCGCATCCGCACTGGCGAGACCGACGAATCCGCGGTCTGATACCGCTGCAGCCGGCACTGTGAGCCGGCTGAAGACTCCGGCTGGCCCGAGCGGCCACCGGAACAAAACGCTGCCTAGATGCGACGGAAATCGTCGGACTGGGTGGCGTTTTTGCTTTGCGCGGCCAACTCGCTCAGCAAGCGCGCCGGTTCGGCATCGACCGTCAGCATGCGCTGCTGCTCGCCGTCGATGAAGCCTGAAGCCAGCGTGTGCTTCATGAAGGTCAGCAGCGGGTCATAGAAGCCGCTGGTGTTGAGCAGTCCGATCGGCTGGTCGTGATAGCCGATGTGCCGCCAGGTCCAGACCTCGAAGAGTTCTTCAAAGGTGCCGATGCCGCCGGGCAGCGCCACGAAGGCATCCGCCAGCTCAGCCATGCGCTGCTTGCGCTGGTGCATGGTCTGAACCACCTCCAGCTCGGTCAGTTGCCGATGGCCCACTTCCTTCTGCAGCAGCAGCTCGGGGATCACGCCGATCACCTGCCCACCTGCGGCCAGCGTGGCGTCTGCCACTTCGCCCATCAGACCCACATTGCCGCCGCCATACACCAGGCGCCAGCCACGCTCGCCGATCAGCTGGCCAACGGCGCGGGCTGCCGCGGTGAAGGCCGGGTCGGTGCCGTGCCGTGAGCCGCAGTAGACGCAGAGAGTGAACGGTGTGCTCATGGCAGGAACCTGTGCCACAGAGCCGCACCCCAGATGCCGGCGCACAAGGTGAGCGACAGCAGCACGGCGGCGCTGGCGATGTCTTTCGCACGGGCCGACAGGTCGTGCATCTCGAAGCCGATGCGGTCGATGGCGGCTTCGATGGCAGAGTTGAGCAGCTCGACGATCATCACGATCAGCACCGAACCGGCCAGCAGCGCGACTTCGATCCAGGTCTGACCTACCCAGAACGCCAGCGGCACCAGCACGACGGCCAGCCAGGTTTCCTGGCGGAACGCGCTTTCACCGTTGTAGGCCGCCTTCAAGCCGGCCATGGAGTAGCCGGCGGCGTGAATGATGCGGTTCAGGCCGGTTCGGCCCTTGTGTGGATTGCTCTTCATCGGGGCTGGATTGTGCCAGCCCCGACCGCCTTCACGACTTGCGTGCGGGCGGGGCAGGGCGCCAGGTCACCAGGCGGGTGCCGCAGACGGCGTCGTGCCAGTACTGGCGCTGCGGATGCAGCCGGGTCAGCAGGGCATAGGCGACGATGCCCGTGGCCATCAGGCCGAACACGGCTGCACCCGAATGCAGGTCGGCCACCCAGGCGGTCAGCAGCGCGGGCACGAACCAGATCCAGGACAGCACGTACCGGGCGAGTGCACGGGGTTGGCTGATGGCGTTGCCGTGGACGTCGACCACGCGGATGTCCCAGGCCTTCATGGCCACGGTTTGGCCGCCACGCGACCAGAACCAGGTGAAGTACACCGCCAGCACGACGAACAGGAACATCTGCAGCCCCAAGGTGCCGTGCAGCGCATGGCGCATCTGGGTCAGACTGGAATACAGGTAGCCGGCGATCATCAGGACGCCGAACAGCAGCACGCCTTCGTAGATGAAGGCGGCGAGGCGGCGCATCAAGGCTGGCGCAACGGTGGTCACCGGCGCCGTCGCCGGGCTGTCTGCAGTCGCTTCCATCACGGTGCGACCGAGGAAGCCGACGTGGCTGCAGCGGCGTCCGGGACGGTCGGCGCCACCGGCAAGGCGGGGAGCGTCGGCACGGGCGAAGGCTTGGCGCTGGCAGGCTTCAGGTTCGGCGTACCGGCGGCTTGAGGACCACCCTTCGGCAGCAGCGTCGCCTTGTCGACCATGCCGGAGCCGGCCGAGATCTTCGGCATGCCGGCGGGCTGGTGCGCTGGCGGCATGGGCTTGGCAGTGACCAGCGATGTGGTGGCGCCAGGGTTGCCTTGCACCAGCGTCGGAGCAACAGGCTTCGGCCCGGTGGCGAGGGGCGCACCGGCGCCGACGATGTTCTGCTTCGGCGCTTGCGCGTCCAAGGGCGCGTTGCGGAGCGCGCGCGTGCCGGTGGCCGGAGGCTTGGCAGGCGTTTCTGGCTGCGCGCGTGCAGCCAGCTCGGCCTTTTCAGCGGGCGGCAGGGAACGGTAGGCTTCCCATTGCGCCTGGCGGTCTGTGGCGGGGCGCTGCTGGGTCTGCTGGAAATTGACGCGGGCCTGGCCGCGCTCGGCCGGGGTCATGCGCGCCCAGGCGGACATGCGCTCTTGCATGCGCTGTTGCTGGTCAGCCGGCAGGTTGGGGTAGCGCTGGGCGATTTCCAGCCACTTGCGGCGGCTGTCGGGCGTCAGCTGTGGCCAGTCCTTGGCCAGCGGTGCCAGCACCTTCTGGCTCGCGGGGGGCACGGCTTGCCAGGTGGGATCCGGCGTCTGGGCGAATGCAGGCGAAACGACACTCACCAGGCCTGTCAGGGCCAGCGAAGTCAGGGCAAAACGCCAGGAACGGAACACAGCGACCACCTTACTCCCGCGATTTGAGGAATTCGACAAAACCAGCGTCACGGTAGGCATCTGGGGGCAATTCGTCACCCAGCAAGGCCACGTCAACCTCGGCAGCAGCTTGAATTTGCTGACGATCATGCAACTCGTCAATCACCATCAGGCCCACCACCAGCAGCAGCAGCGGCAGCGCAGAGGCCAGGCGGTTGAACCAGGGGTTGCCGCCGCCCAGCATCAGGGCATTTCCGGCGCGGCCCAGGCGCTGCGTGGCGGTGGCTGGTGCAGCGGCGAGCTGGCGGCTGGTGCGTGCGCGGGCAATCGCCTGCTCGCGGGCGACACGCAGACGCTCAGAGATGTCGTGAGGGGTGCGATCGGCCTGCTCGTTGAGCATGGCGGCCATTCGCAAGCCAAAGCGCGCTTCAATGCCGCTGGCGTCCACCGAGCTGGAGAAGGTCTTGAGTTGCGTCATGGTGTGATTCCCTTGGCTTTCAATGCTTTGGCAAGCGCATGGACCGCGCGGGAGCAGTGCGTTTTCACACTGCCTTCCGAGCAACCCATGGCGGCGGCCGTCTCCGCGACGTCCATTTCCTCCCAGTAACGCATCAGGAAGGCTTCCCGTTGACGTCCTGGCAGCTGGGCGATCTCGGATTCGATCAAAAGCAATATCTGTTCCCTGCCGACGGTGTCGGCGGCGCTCTCCGCGCCCATGCTGCCCTCGATGGTTTCAAGCATCTCGAGCAGATCGAAGTCGCCGTCCTCGTCGCTGCCTTCGAACTCCGACATGTTCTGCATGACGCCCCGGCGCACCTTCTGGCGGCGGAACCAGTCCATCGTGGCGTTCGACAGGATGCGCTGGAACACCAGTGGCAGCTCCGCCGCAGGGCGGTCGGCGTACTTCTCGGCCAGCCGGATCATCGCGTCCTGAACGATGTCAAGCGCGGCGTCTTCATCACGCACCGTGTACACGGTGCGCTTGAAGGCGCGCTTTTCGACGCTCTTGAGGAAGTCGGAGAGTTCTTTGTCGGTGGCCAAGGGGTGGGCGAGGCGTGATGCGCTCGACGGGAAACGCGCCGGATTATGTCACCGTGCACCACAAGGGAACGAAAAGCGCCCATAAGAATGCAATAATGCTGCTTCGCACAATTAGCGAGTTGATCTTAAGGCCGCCCCGACCGCGGGTGTCGGCAGTTGTTGATCGCGCAGGTTCCGATTCCGCCTCACGAGGGCGCGAGAAGGGGCACCGAAGGTTTTTCGTCAGAGAAATTCACAGAGGTTCGAAAATGGACATGTCTGCCGCGGATTCCAGACGCGCCGCCACGGCGCAGCCGCAAACCAATTCCCACGCCACCGCCAAGGAGCCCAACGGCTCCCAGATTCTCGTGCGCTGCCTGCAGGCCGAGAACGTCAAGTACATCTGGGGTTACCCGGGTGGCTCGGTGCTCTACATCTACGACGCGCTGTACGAGCAGGAAACCATCCAGCACGTGCTCGTCCGCCATGAGCAAGCCGCCGTGCATGCCGCTGACGGCTACGCCCGTGCCACCGGCGATGTCGGTGTGGCGCTGGTCACGTCCGGCCCGGGTGTCACGAATGCCGTGACCGGCATCGCCACCGCGTACATGGACTCCATCCCGATGGTGATCATCACCGGGCAGGTGCCAACGCCGGCCATCGGCCTTGATGCCTTCCAGGAGTGCGACACCGTCGGCATCACCCGCCCGATCGTCAAGCACAACTTCCTGGTGAAGGATGTTCGCGACCTGGCCAGCACGCTCAAGAAGGCTTTCCACATTGCCCGCACCGGTCGTCCCGGTCCGGTCGTGGTCGACATCCCGAAGGATGTCTCGCTGAAGACCGCGCCCTACCATTACCCGGACCATGTCGAGATGCGCTCGTACAACCCGGTGAAGAAGGGCCACGGCGGCCAGATCCGCAAGGCCGTGCAGCTGCTGCTGGGCGCCAAGCGCCCGTACATCTACACCGGCGGCGGCGTGATCCTCGGCAACGCCACGGCAGAGCTGCGCGAGCTGTGCGACATGCTGGGCTTCCCGGTCACCAATACGCTGATGGGCCTGGGCGCCACGGCGGCGTCTGACCCGAAGTTCCTGGGCATGCTGGGCATGCACGGCACCTACGAAGCCAACATGACGATGCAGAACTGCGACGTCCTGCTGGCGGTGGGCGCCCGTTTTGATGACCGCGTGATCGGCAACCCGAAGCACTTCGCATCGGTTGAGCGCAAGATCATCCACATCGACATCGACCCGTCCTCCATCTCCAAGCGCGTGAAGGTCGACATTCCGATCGTCGGCGACGTGAAGGATGTGCTGCAGGAGATGATCTCCCAGGTCCGCGAGGCGCAAGCCAAGCCGGATTCGGCCGTGATCTCCCAGTGGTGGAGCCAGGTCAACGAGTGGCGCAAGCGCGACTGCCTGAAGTTCAAGCTCAGCCCGGACGTAATCAAGCCGCAACAGGTGGTCGAGACGCTGTGGGAAATGACCCGCGGCACCGACGCCTACGTCACCTCCGACGTGGGTCAGCACCAGATGTGGGCCGCGCAGTACTACCGCTTTGAAGAGCCGCGTCGCTGGATCAACTCCGGCGGCCTGGGCACGATGGGCGTGGGCCTGCCGTATGCGATGGGCATCAAGCTGGCCAAGCCGGACGCAGACGTGTTCTGCATCACCGGCGAAGGCTCGATCCAGATGAACATCCAGGAGCTCTCGACCTGCCAGCAATACAAGACGCCGGTGAAGGTGATTGCCCTGAACAACCGCTACCTGGGCATGGTGCGCCAGTGGCAGGAACTGGATTACCAGGGCCGCTACTCGCACAGCTACATGGACGCGCTGCCTGACTTCGTCAAGCTGGCCGAGGCCTATGGCCACATCGGCTTGAAGATCGAGAAGCCGTCCGAGGTGGAGCCGGCCCTGCGCGAGATGATTCGCATCAAGGACCGCACCGTGTTCCTCGACGTGCGCACCGATCAGACGGAAAACGTCTGGCCGATGGTCAAGGCAGGCAAGGGCATCTCCGAGATGCTGCTGGGATCAGAGGATCTGTGATCGTTGAAGGTCTGCAGGGCCGGCGTCGTTACCGCGACGCCAGCAGCTGCAGGCCGGACACCCTCACAGCCCTGGTCATTTGATTCCCTGGTTAACACGGGGTGGTCAAGGTGCAGTGGTTACCGCCACTGGGTCGAAGAGCCATCCCAGGAGATATCCATGAGACACATCATTGCCGTGCTGCTCGAAAACGAGCCCGGTGCACTGTCGCGCGTGGTGGGCTTGTTTTCGGCCCGCGGCTACAACATTGAAAGCCTCACTGTGGCACCGACGGAAGACCCGTCGCTGTCGCGCATGACCATCGTCACCACCGGCTCTGACGACGTGATCGAGCAGATCACCAAGCACTTGAACCGCCTGGTCGATGTGGTCAAGGTCGTCGACCTGACGGAAGGCCAGTTCACCGAGCGTGAGCTGATGCTGATCAAGGTCCGGGCCGTCGGCAAGGAGCGCGAAGAAATGAAGCGCATGGCCGACATCTTCCGCGGTCGCATCATCGACGTGACCGAGAAGAGCTACACCATCGAATTGACTGGCGATGCCGGCAAACTTGATGCCTTCATCGAAGGCATCGACCGCACCGCCATTCTTGAAACCGTGCGCACCGGCTCCAGCGGGATCGGGCGCGGCGAGCGCATCTTGCGCGTCTGACCGTTCACCGGTCACCCTCACTCATCCCGCACATTCCAGTTTCGTTGAAGAGAGAAAGAATCATGAAGGTTTATTACGACAAGGACGCCGACCTCTCCCTGATCAAGGGCAAGAACGTCACCATCATCGGCTACGGCTCGCAAGGCCACGCCCACGCCCAGAACCTGAACGATTCGGGCGTCAAGGTGACGGTCGGTCTGCGCAAGAACGGCGCATCGTGGGCCAAGGCTGAAGGTGCTGGCCTGAAGGTCGCTGAAATCGCCGACGCCGTGAAGGCCGCCGACGTGGTCATGATCCTGCTGCCTGACGAGCAGATCGCCGACGTCTACAAGAACGAAGTCGAGCCGAACATCAAGGCCGGCGCTTCGCTCGTGTTCGCCCACGGCTTCAACGTGCATTACGGCCAAGTCGTGCCGCGCGCTGACCTGGACGTCTGGATGGTGGCTCCGAAGGCCCCTGGCCACACCGTGCGCGGCACCTACCGCCAAGGTGGCGGCGTGCCCCACCTGATCGCCATCTACCAGGACAAGACCGGCAAGGCCCGTGATCTGGCTCTGAGCTACGCGTCTGCCAACGGCGGCGGCAAGGCTGGCATCATCGAAACCAACTTCCGCGAAGAAACCGAAACCGACCTGTTCGGCGAACAAGCCGTGCTGTGCGGCGGCGCCGTCGAGCTGATCAAGGCCGGCTTCGAAACGCTGGTGGAAGCTGGCTACGCCCCTGAAATGGCGTACTTCGAGTGCCTGCACGAGCTGAAGCTGATCGTCGACCTGATCTATGAAGGCGGCATCGCCAACATGAACTACTCGATCTCGAACAACGCCGAATACGGCGAGTACGTCACCGGCCCGCGCGTCGTGACGGCCGAGACCAAGAAGGCCATGCGGCAGTGCCTGAAGGACATCCAGACCGGCGAATACGCCAAGTCCTTCATCCTGGAAAACAAGGCCGGCGCCCCGACCCTGATTTCCCGCCGTCGCCTGACCGAAGAGCACCAGATCGAAGTCGTCGGCGCCAAGCTGCGCGAAATGATGCCCTGGATCAAGGCCAACAAGCTGGTCGACAAGACCCGCAACTGATCAAGCCGGCTTGTCCGGTCTGACCTCAAGCCGCCTCCGGGCGGCTTTTTACTTGATGCGGTGAGGTATCCTCGCCGCATCGATCGAACCCATCCTGGTCCATGAGCAGCAACGAACCCGAAATTCCTGACGACGACAACGAGCTGGAAGTGGTGGCCACCCCGCGGCCGCGCCGCAAGGGCATCTACATCCTGCCCAATCTGTTCACGTTGGCAGCGTTGTTCGGCGGCTTCTATGCCATCGTCATGGCGATGAACGGCCGTTTCGAGCAGGCCGCCATCGGCGTCTTCTGCGCGATGGTGCTGGACAGTCTGGACGGCCGCGTGGCCCGCATGACCAACACCCAGAGCGCGTTCGGCGAGCAGATGGACAGCCTGTCCGACATGGTCAGCTTCGGTGCCGCGCCTGCGCTCATCATTTATGAGTGGGCCTTGAAGGGCCTGGGCAAGGCGGGCTGGATTGCCGCATTCGTGTACTGCGCCTGTGCCGCCCTGCGGCTGGCGCGCTTCAACACCAACATCGGCATCGTCGACAAGCGCTTCTTCCAGGGCATGCCCAGCCCGGCCGCTGCGGCGATGCTGGTCGGCTTCATCTGGGTGGCTGACGACGCCGGCTTGAAGGATGTGTACGCGCTGCCGGTCTGGCCGTGGGTGGCTTTTGCATTCGCGCTGTATGCCGGATTGACCATGGTCACCAACGTGCCGTTCTACAGCTTCAAGGACGTGAGCCTCAAGCGCACGGTGCCGTTTGCCGTGATCGTGCTGATTGCACTGGGTATTGCGGTGATCAATCTGCACGTGCCCGGCATGCTGTTCGGCCTGTTCTGCATCTACGGCTTGTCCGGCTACGGCGTGTACGTGTGGCGACGCATGAAGGGTCGCCCGGTGAGCGTGATTGCCACGTCGACTGACGAGCCCGACGAGCGCGGTTTGCACTGAAATTTGCACTGAACTTGTGCTACATTAAAAGCATGTTCTCGCACGCCCGCACCACTCTGTCGCTAATTGCGGCCCTAGGTTCCACCTGGGCTGAGTGATCGCACGCACCTGAACATCGCCGGGCTGGTCCCGAGCAAGTTTCCTCCGATCAACGGCCCGCATTGCGTACAGCAGCGGGCCGTTTTTGTTTTTGCAGCCAAACGAAAGAAGCACATGGCCGACAAGCTGATCATTTTCGACACCACCTTGCGCGACGGCGAACAGTCGCCCGGCGCCTCCATGACGCGCGATGAAAAGCTGCGCATCGCTCGCCAACTGGAGCGACTGCGCGTGGACGTGATCGAAGCCGGTTTTGCGGCCTCGTCCAACGGCGATTTCGAAGCGGTCAAGCTGATCGCCGACAACATCCGTGAATCCACCGTGTGCTCGCTGGCCCGTGCCAATGACCGCGACATCGCCCGTGCTGCCGAAGCGCTCAAGGGCGCCGCACAGGCGCGTATCCACACCTTCATCGCCACCAGTGCCCTGCACATGGAGAAGAAGCTGCGCATGACGCCGGACCAGGTGCTGGAGCAGGCTCGCCAATCGGTGCGCTTCGCCCGCAACCTGTGCGGCGATATCGAGTTCTCGCCGGAAGACGGCTACCGCTCGGATGTCGACTTCCTCTGCCGCGTGCTCGAAGCCGTGATCGATGAAGGTGCCACGACCCTGAACATTCCGGACACGGTGGGTTACGCCATTCCAGAGTTGTATGGCGATTTCATCCGCACCCTGCGTGAGCGCGTGCCGAACTCCGACAAGGCCATCTGGAGCGTGCACTGCCACAACGACCTGGGCATGGCGGTTGCCAACTCGCTGGCCGGTGTGAAGATCGGCGGCGCCCGCCAGATCGAATGCACGATCAACGGCCTTGGCGAGCGTGCCGGCAATTGCGCACTTGAAGAAGTGGTGATGGCCCTGCGCACCCGCCGCGACTATTTCGGCCTGGACGTGGGCATCGATGCGACCCAGATCGTGCCGGCTTCGCGCATGGTGAGCCAGACCACCGGTTTCGTGGTGCAGCCGAACAAGGCCGTGGTGGGGGCGAACGCCTTCGCCCACGCGTCCGGCATTCACCAGGACGGCGTGCTGAAGGCCCGTGACACCTACGAGATCATGCGCGCGGAAGACGTGGGCTGGTCGGCCAACAAGATCGTGCTGGGCAAGCTGTCGGGCCGCAATGCGTTCAAGCAGCGCTTGCAGGAACTGGGCGTGTCGCTGGCGTCGGAGGCTGAAGTCAATGCAGCGTTTGCGCGCTTCAAGGACCTGGCCGACCGCAAGAGCGAGATCTTCGACGAAGACATCATCGCGCTGGTGGGTGATGAAAGCGTCTCGGCCGAGCAGGAGCATTTCCGCTTCCTGTCGCTGTCGCAGCGTTCGGAAACGGGTGAGCGTCCGCATGCCCGGGTGACGTTCTCCGTGGGTGCCAGCGAGTTCACCACCGAGAGCGATGGCAACGGCCCGGTGGATGCGAGCTTGAAGGCGATCGAATCCCAGGTGCAAAGTGGCGCCGAAATGCTGCTGTATTCCGTCAATGCCATCACGTCCGGAAGCACAGAATCGCAGGGCGAGGTGACGGTTCGGCTGCAGCATGGTGGCCGGGTGGTGAACGGCGTTGGCGCCGACCCTGATATCGTCATCGCGTCAGCCAAGGCTTACCTGTCGGCGCTGAACAAGCTCCACGGCAACGTTGACCGGGTAGCCGCCCAAGGCTGAAGACCCGTCTCTGGAAGGGCAGGGCTAACCCTCTGCCCACTTGAGGAAAGACATGCAAGTTTTTGATCTTGCATGTCTTTTTCGTTTCCAATAGACTCGGGCCAACGTTGTTGGAGCGACGAAAGCTGTTGCAAATGAATAAAACTGGAATGCGTGCCGCCTGGGCTTTCGTGCTGACCTGCACGATGTGCCTGTCTGCGGTCGAAGCTGCCTCAGCTGCCGCCCCCAAAAACACCCGCCAGAAGGCCGCTGCCGCGCCTGTGTCGAAGGTTGCGAAGGCTCCGGCCAAGTCCGGCAAGACCGCCGTTGCGCGCAAGCCTGTGGCCGTGAGCACCCGCTCGGTGGTGCGCAAGCCGGCCGTTCGTGCCGTGGCTGAACCCGCCCGCAGCTCGTTCGGTCAGATGTACGGCCTGCACGGCACGGCTGATCCGCTGGCCCTGAAGTCCAGCGTGGCTTTCGTGCTCGACCAGGACACCAACGAGATTCTGCTGAGCAAGAACTCGCAAGCCGTGTTGCCGATTGCCTCCATCACCAAGCTGATGACGGCGCTGGTCATCACCGAGGCGCACCAGTCGCTGGATGATGTGCTGTCGATCACCCAGGACGATGTGGACACCGAAAAGGGCAGCTCCTCACGCCTGCAGGTGGGCACGCAGCTCACCCGCGGTGAAATGCTGCACCTGGCGCTGATGTCGTCCGAGAACCGCGCAGCCAATGCCCTGGGCCGCAACTATCCGGGCGGCCTGGCCACCTTCGTGAACGCCATGAATGCCAAGGCCCGTGCCTTGAGCATGCACGACACGCGCTATGTCGAGCCGACCGGCCTGTCGAGCCAAAACCAATCGAGCGCCCGTGACCTGGCGGCACTGGTGAAGACGGCCTACACCGTGCCCCTGATCCGCGAGTTGTCCACGTCGCCGGAGTACCAGGTGTCGGTGGGTTCGCGTCAGCTGCAGTACCACACCACCAACCGTCTGGTGAAGAGCCCGGAGTGGGACATCGGCCTGCAGAAGACCGGCTACATCAGCGAGGCTGGTCAGTGCCTGGTCATGCAGGCGCGCCTGGCGGGCCGCAAGCTCATCCTGGTGCTGCTGGATTCGGCTGGCAAGTATTCGCGCATCGGTGATGCCGAGCGCATCCGCAAGTGGCTGATCTCCAACCCGGTCACGCCGGTGGGCGCTTTGACGACGCCGCCTGCCGTGGTGGCTGCACGCGTAGCCGGCTGACACCAGCTGTCTGCGGACGTGAAAAAGGCAACCCTCGGGTTGCCTTTTTTCATGGCACGCCGCGCTTGTCGGCGCGTCGGCTCAGGGCGTTTGCCCCTGGTGCCCCAGAGACGCCGAGATGCTTGCCGCTGTGGCCTTGACCCGCTCCATCCAGGCCTCTTCCAGACGGTCGGCAGGCGACGAAATCGACAGGCCGGCAATCAGTTTGCCCTGGTCGTCGAAGATGCCGGCGGCCATGCAGCGCACGCCCAGCTCCAGCTCTTCGTCGTCGCGCGCAGCGGCCTGGCGTCGAACCTGGGCCAGTTCGCGCTCGAGCGAGGGCAGGTCGGTCAGGCTGTTGCGGGTGTGTCCCGTCAGGCCGGTGCGGGTGGCGTAGGCGCGCACCCGTTGAGGATCGTCATAGGCCAGGAATAGCTTGCCGACGGAGGTGAGGTGCAGCGGCGCCCGTCCGCCCACGGCACGCACCACCTGCATGCCTGATCGCTCGCTGTACGTGCGCTCGATGTAGACGATTTCATCGCCTTGCCGGACCGAGAGATTTACCGGCTGGTGGGTCAGCTTGTGCAACTCGCGCATCGGGCCGATGGCCGCGTCGCGCACATCCAGACGTGCCTTCACCAGGTTGCCCAATTCCAGCAGGCGCATGCCCAGGCGGTAACTGCCGGCCTCGGGGCGATCAACATAGCGGCCTGCCGCCAGGTCGTTCAGGATGCGGTGGGCCGTGGACGGGTGCAGCCCGGTGCGTTCACTGAGGTCTTTGAGCGGCACTGGATCTTGATGGGCTGCCAGCACGTCGAGCAGTGAAAAGGCACGCGCCAGCACCTGGATGCTGGGGGTTTGTGAGTCCTTCTTGGTCATGGGTATCGCCGATCTCAGTTCATTCTATTTTTGCATGGCGAAATGACTTGTGGCCATGTGGCGGCCAAAACGAAGCCAACGACAACGATTGCAGACGCTTCAAAGGCTGCGCGCTGCGGCCATCCCGGACCTCACGGCGCCTTCCAGCGTGGCGGGGTAGGGCCCTGCCAGGTAATCACCAGCGGCAACCAAGCCCGCAGAAATCAGCATGTCGGGTCGGTCCAGGCCAGGCGTGCAGGCAAAGGTCGCGCGCTTTTCGGTGCGCACGGCCAGCACCTCGGTGCGCTCTGTCGACCAGGCCGCATCGTTCACAAACGCCGCAGCCATTTGACGTTGCACGGCTTCTGCCGCGGCTTGCGCGCCTTGGTCGACCCAGCTGGCTGCGCCACTCACCACCAGCGCGTACAAGCCGGCCTCTCCGCCGAGTTGCGCCAGATCGAAGCCGAACTGTGCGGGCGCATCGTCGCCGGCGCGCAGGGCCATCATCGCTTGCGGCCAGCCATTGGTCGGGCCGCGCAGCCAGACGGTGATGATGGGCTGATACCGCATCGCGGCAGCCCCGCCTGACCATGCGGGATGGATATCCGCCGTCAATCGGGCGGCTTCGGCAGCGCTGCAGGCCAGCACCACGCGGTCAAAAGGTTCGCCGTCGACCAGCCATCCTGCGTTGTGCCCGAGGTTGGCCGTCAATTGCTGCACGCGTCGGCCCGTGTGCAGCACCGCGCCCTTGTCTTGCAGCCAGCGCAGGGCGGGTTCAGGCAGCAGTTGCGCCAGCGGCAGCTTGGGCAGCAGCAGATCGGCCGAGCCTGCCGGGCCGAAGAGGGCGTCTTTCAACACCGTGAGCAAGACCTGAGCGCTGGCCTGATCAGCCGGCGTGTTGAGTGCGGCGACGCACAGCGGCTCGATCAGGTCCTGCCAGATCCGCGGATGCGCGCTCTGGCATAGCTGCGCCACGGTCAGCGACGGCGCGCAGCGAAAGCCCCTCAATTGCCAGCCGGTGGCCATGCGCAGCAGGCTCCACCGCGCTGGCCAGGGCATGCCCTGCCAATTCAGCACCGCCCACAGAAAGGCCGGCAGGGCGGGGCCGCGCGTCAATTTCAGGCCGTCGCCCGACGGGTAGGCCAGGCAGAGCGGCAAACGCACCAGGCCATCACGCTCGTTCACGCCGACCTGCGCCATGAGGCGCAGGGTGTCGCGGTAGGCGCCGATCAGGATGTGCTGGCCGTTGTCCAGCCACAGGCTTTTCTGGTGCAGCGACGAGGTGGCCCGGCCGCCCGCCCGCTGGCCCATCTCGAACACCGTGACCTGCGCCCCGCGCTGGGTGGCCTCTACCGCTGCGGCCAGACCCGACCACCCGGCCCCCACCACCGCCACACGCGGTGCTGCGCCGGCCCGCGTCTGGTTCACCGGCCGCGCCAGTAGGTGCGCACCGCGATCCAGAGCTTGCGGATCGGCGTGAGCGAGGTGCGTTGGTGCAAGACCTGGAACTGCTGTGATTCGATCTCGCGCAGCAGCGTGCGGTAGATGTTGGCCATCATCAAGCCGGGCTTCTGGGCTTCACGGTCGGCATCAGGCAGCAGCGCAAACGCTTCGTCGTACAACTGGTGGGCCCGCTGGGCCTGGAAGGCCATCAAGGCCTGGAAGCGCTCGCTGTAGCCCCAGGGCGATTCGCGCTTGAGGATCTCGTGCGCCTTCACGTCGAACTGCTGCAACTCATTGACCGGCAGGTAGATGCGGCCCCGGCGGGCATCGTCACCCACGTCCCGGATGATGTTGGTCAGCTGCATGGCCAGCCCGAGCTTGTGGGCGTAGGCGAGGGTGCCGCTCTCGGTGCGGCCGAAGATGTTGCAGGCCACTTCGCCCACTTCACCAGCCACCAGATGGCAGTAGCGCTGCAAGCCGGGGAAGTCGAGAAACCGGGTTTGTTCGAGGTCGGTCTGGCAGCCTTCGATCACCGCATTGAGGTGGCGTTGCTCGATGCCGAACTCCTTGGTCCAGGGCATCAAGGCCTTCATCACCGGGTGGGTGGCCTGGCCACCAAACGACTGCGCGACTTCCTTGCGCCACCAGGCCAGCTTGGTGGCAGCCACCTGCAAGTCCTGCACCTCGTCGACCACGTCGTCGACTTCCCGGCAGAACGCATAGAACGCCGTGATGGCTGCGCGCCGGGGGGCCGGCAGGAACATGAAGGCGTAATAGAACGACGAGCCGCTGGCGGCCGCCTTGTCTTGCACGTATTGCTCGGGGCTCATCGTGCGGGCATCCGGGCAGCGCGCCACAGCATCAGCGGCACATCTGCCGCGCCCACGGTGGGGCGGCGCTCAAAGGTCGAAAAATTCATGTGTTCGATTTTCTCAAGAATCCGAAGGCCACCCTGCACGACGAGGCGCAATTCCCACGCCACGCGGCCGTGCAACTGGTGCACCAGGGGCGCGCCTTCCAGCATCAGGGCCCGGGCTTGTTCCACCAGCGCCTTCACCAGCGCACGGCTGGCAGCGCTGCCTTGCAGTTGGCGTGCCTGCATCAGCTCCTCCGGCGCAGGCAGGCCGTGGGCCGCCAGGTCTTGCCGGGTGAGGTAACAACGCCCGCGCGACAGATCGACCTGGATGTCCTGCCAGAAGTTGATCAGCTGCAGGGCGCTGCAGATGGCATCTGAGCGGCGCAGCGCCACCGCATCATTGATGCCGTAGAGGTGCAGCAACAGGCGACCCACCGGGTTGGCCGACCGGCTGCAGTAGTCGAGCAGACTGGCCTGGTCGTCGTGCACCGGGTTGGCGGTGTCCTGCATGAAGGCGCTCAGCAGCGCGTCCAGCAGCGGCAGCGGCAATTGCCACTGGCGGATCTGCGCCTGCAGTGCGGCAAACACGCCTGGCCAGCGCATGGTTGGCAGCTCGTCGCGGTCGGCGGCATGCAGGCACTGTTGGTAGAGCCTCAGGTCGGCCAGCCGCTGATCGGCGCTGGCGTCGCCTTCATCGGCGATGTCGTCTGCGGTGCGGGCGAAGTGATAGATCGCGGTGATCGGTGGGCGCAATGCCGGTGGGCACAGCCAGGACGCGACGGGGAAGTTTTCGTAATGCTCGATGCTCACCGCACCGATTGTGCACGGTGCCAGTGGCGCCTCGGTCACGCGCGCTGCGCGGTGCTTGAGCAGGTCATTGACGCCCCCTTGATGAAAAACTACATTACTGACCAGTCAGTCAGTAAGGCGCTCGCCGAGACCGCCATGCTGATGCCTTGCCACGCAGATGCCCAAGACCGCCATGAACAAGCCACGCCTCGCCCTTGCCCTTGCCTGCGCCACCGTCTGGACCCTGACCGGATGTTCGCGCCACGAGCCGCCGCCCGAGCCTGTTCGCGCCGTGCGCACGCAAGTGGTTGGCGGTGCTGTCAGCAGCAGCGAGCAGAGTTTTGCCGCTGAAATCAAGGCCCGCACCGAGGCGCGCCTGTCGTTCCGTGTGGGCGGCAAGATGTTGAGCCGCCCGGTGAATGTTGGTGATGTGGTGCGCGGTGGGCAAGTGCTGGCGCAGCTCGACCCGACCGACCTGAAGCTGGGCCAGGACGCCGCCCGTGCGGCAGTGGCAGCCGCGCAGTCGGCCTACGACCAGTCTGCCGCTGACCACAAGCGCTCGCTCGAGCTGAAGCAGCAAGGCTTCATCGGCGCGGCGGCCATGGACCAGCGCGACGCAGCGCTCAAGGCGGCCAAGGCCCAGCTGGACCAGGCGCGTGCCCAGGCAGGCGTGCAGGTGAACCAGGCGGGGTATGCGAGCCTGACGGCTGACGCTGGCGGCGTGGTCACGGCTGTTGAGGCTGAGCCGGGCCAGGTGCTGGCGGCCGGCACCCCGGTGGTGCGCCTGGCGCTGGACGGCCCTCGCGACGCCGTATTTTCGGTGCCGGAGCACCGCGCATCCGCGCTGCGCGCCCTGATCGGCAAGCGCGGTGCAGTGCGCCTGCGTCTGTGGGAGAGCAACGACACCACGCCCATCACGGTGCGTGAGGTGGCTGCAGCTGCCGACAGTGCCACCCGTACCTTCCTCGTGAAGGCCGACATCGGCGCCGTGGATGTGCGCCTGGGCCAGACGGCCACGGTGCTGCTGTCGGGGCCGGCGCAGGCCGACACCATCCGCCTGCCGTTGCCGGCGGTTGTTGAAGCGCAGGGCAAGTCGGCTGTGTGGATGCTGGACGGCGCCGCCATGACGGTGCGGCAGCAGCCGGTCGCCGTGGCCACGGCCGATGGCAACACGGTCGTCATCGCGTCTGGCGTGAAGGCCGGTGATGAGGTGGTGGTGGCCGGTACGCACGTGCTGGTGCCTGGGCAGAAGGTGCGCCGTTTCGTTGAGCCGGGCCAGGCTGCGGTTGCGGCCCTGCCGGCTTCCGCCGCCAAGCCTGCTTCGGCAGCGCGCTGATCAACGTGGTGGGAAAGCCCGACATGAACCAACACGACGACGTGCAGCCCAGCAAATTCAATATCTCGCGCTGGGCGCTGGAGCATGCCCCGCTGACGCGCTACCTGATGGTGGCGCTGATGCTGCTGGGCATGGTGGCCTACTTCCAGCTCGGGCAGGATGAGGATCCGCCGTTCACCTTCCGGGCCATGGTGGTGCAGGCTTTCTGGCCCGGTGCCACGGCCCAGCAGATGGCCGAGCAGGTGACCGACAAGATCGAGCGCTCGCTGCAGGAAGTGCCGCACAGCGACGTGCTGCGCAGCTACACCAAGCCGGGCGAATCGCTGACGATCGTGCAGCTGAAGGACTCGACGCCGGGCAACGAAGTGACCGCCGTCTGGTACCAGGTTCGCAAGAAGATCGGCGACATGCGCTCCAGCCTGCCGGCAGGGGTGATCGGCCCGGTCTTCAATGACGATTTCGGCGACGTGTACGGCTCTATCTACGCGCTGTCGGCAGACGGTTTTTCGCCGGAAGACCTGCGGGTGCAGGCCGAAATCGTGCGTGGCCGATTGCTGCGTGTGCCCTCGGTGGCCAAGGTCGAGTTGTTCGGCGTGCAAGCCGAGAAGTTGTTTGTCGAGATCTCGCAACGGCGTCTGGCCCAGCTGGGCATCGACATGACCCAGGTGATCGCGCAGATCGGCGCCCAGAACGCAGTGGAAGGGGCGGGCGTGCTGAATGCCGATACCCAGAACCTGCAGGTGCGCGTGGGCGGCCAGTTCCAGTCCATCGAGCAGCTGCGTCTGCTGCCGATTCGCGCCGTGAATCCGGCCACGGGGGCAGCGTCGTCCTTGCGCCTGGGCGACATCGCCCAGATCCGCCGCGACTACGTTGACCCGCCCACGGTGATGGTGCGTCACCAGGGCAAGCAGGTCATCGCGCTGGGTGTCTCCATGGCGAAGGGCGGCGACATCATCGCCCTGGGCAAGGCACTGACGGCGACGACCGACGGCCTGAAGGCCGAGCTGCCGGTGGGCATCGAGCTGTCGCAGATCCAGGATCAGCCCAAGGCGGTCAGCCGCTCCATCGGTGAGTTCGTGGGCGTGCTGATCGAGGCGGTGGTCATCGTGCTGGCCGTGAGCTTCATCAGCCTGGGCCTGCATTTCAAGCCGCTGCGCATCGACATCTGGCCGGGCCTGGTGGTGGGCATCACCATCCCGCTGGTGCTGGCCATCACCTTCATCACCATGTTCTATTGGGGCGTGGGGCTGCACAAGATCTCGCTGGGCTCGCTGATCATCGCGCTTGGTTTGCTGGTGGACGACGCCATCATTGCGGTCGAGATGATGGTGCGCAAGCTCGAAGAGGGCTACGACCGCATGCATGCGGCCACCTACGCCTACGAAGCCACCTCGATGCCGATGCTGACGGGCACGCTGATCACCGCAGCTGGCTTTCTGCCGATCGGCATGGCCAAGAGCTCGGTGGGTGAATACACCTTCGCGATCTTTGCGGTGACGGCCGCCGCGCTGGTCATCTCCTGGGTGGTGTCGGTGTACTTCGTGCCCTACCTGGGCGCCTGGCTGCTGAAGACCCGCACGCACGCCGAGGGCGAGGCGCACGAGCTGTTCGACACGCCGTTTTACGCGCGCTTCCGGGCCACCGTGAACTGGTGCGTGGCCCACCGCTGGATCACCATCGGCGCCACCTTGCTGATCTTCGCGCTGGGCATCGTCGGCATGGGCCGTGTGCAGCAGCAGTTCTTCCCCGATTCCAGCCGCCCTGAAATTCTGGTCGACCTGTGGTTGCCTGAAGGCGCCACCATCCAGCAAAGCGAGGCAGTGGCCAAGCGCTTCGAGAAGCGCATGTCGGCCGAGCCGGGCATGGCCAGCGTCACGACCTGGGTGGGCAGCGGCGTGCCGCGCTTCTACCTGCCGCTGGACCAGGTGTTTCCGCAGGCCAATGTGAGCCAGTTCATCCTGCTGCCGACTGATCTGAAGCAGCGCGAGGAATTGCGCCAACGTCTGCCGGAGTTGCTGGCCAGCGAGTTCCCGGAGGTTCGTGGCCGCATCAAGCTGCTGCCGAATGGCCCGCCGGTGCCGTATCCGGTGCAGTTCCGCGTGGTGGGGGCCGACATGGCCGCCGTGCGCGCCTGGGGTGAAGAAGCCAAGGCGGTGCTGCGCGCCAATCCGCGCATGCGGGGTGTCAACGACAACTGGAACGAGCGCGTCAAGGCCTTGAAGCTGGAGATTGATCAAGACAAGGCCCGGGCGCTGGGCGTGTCCAGCCAGTCCATTGCCCAGGCAGGCAAGGTGCTGCTGAGCGGCAGCACCATCGGCCAGTACCGCGAAGGTGATCGACTGATCGACATCGTGCTGCGCCAGCCCAAGGACGAGCGCGACAGCATTTCCGACATCGGCAACGCCTACGTGCCCACCAGCTCCGGCAAGTCCATTCCCCTGACCCAGATTGCCAAGATCGGGTTTGACTGGGAACCGGGCGTGCTCTGGCGCGAAGGCCGGCAATACGCCATGACGGTTCAGGGCGATGTGGTGGAAGGCGTGCAGGGCGCCACCGTGACCGCTGAAATCTGGCCCGAGCTGCAAGCCATGCAGAAGCGCATGCCCGACGGCATGCACATTGAAGTGGCCGGCGCCGTGGCGGAAAGCTCGAAGGGCAGTGGCTCCATCGCGGCCGGTTTGCCCATCATGGGCTTCATCATGCTGACGCTGCTGATGCTGCAGCTGCAGAGCTTCTCGCGGGCCATGCTGGTGGTGCTGACCGCGCCGCTGGGCATCGCCGGCGTGGCGGGTGCGCTGCTGCTGCTGAACCGCCCCTTCGGTTTCGTGGCGCTGCTCGGCTTCATCGCGCTGGTGGGCATGATCATGCGCAACTCGGTGATCCTGATCGACCAGATCGAACAGGACCGCCGACGTGGCGTGCCTGACTGGGAGGCCATCGTGGAGTCGGCCGTGCGCCGCTTCCGCCCGATCGTGCTGACGGCTGCCGCGGCCGTGCTGGCGATGATCCCGCTCTCGCGCAGTGCCTTCTGGGGGCCGATGGCCGTGGCCATCATGGGCGGCCTGATCGTGGCCACCGTGCTGACCTTGCTGGCGCTGCCGGCCATGTACGCCGCCTGGTTCAGGGTGCGCCAAGCCCCGGATAAACCCGCGAGCCAGGCCTGAACACGCAAGTTTTCGAGGCGCGCGGCGGGTAGTTGCCGCGTGTCCCGATAGAATACGCGGTTTACCGGTTCGCCGGGCGTGTGTCAGCTGATGGCTGACAGGCGCCATTTCAGTCGGTCTAAGCAGTTCAAGGGCGTTGCCTCGGCCCTGTCTGGTCTTTTGTGGATCAGCCAGAAGAGGGGCGGCCTTGCGCGGGTGGCGAAATTGGTAGACGCACCAGGTTTAGGTCCTGACGCCTTCACGGGCGTGCCGGTTCGAGTCCGGCCCCGCGCACCAGCCGACATTCTCAAATCAGCAAACGCAACAGCAGAGTTCGCATCATGGCAGTCAACGTTGAAATCCTCGAAAAGCTCGAACGCCGCATCACGCTGACGCTGGCGGCCACCGAGATCAACTCGGAAGTCGAGTCCCGCCTGAAGAAGCTGTCCCGCACGGTCAAGGCCGACGGCTTCCGTCCGGGCAAGGTGCCGATGTCGGTCGTGGCCCAGCGCCATGGCTACGCGGTCCAGTACGAAGTGATGAACGACAAGCTGGGCCAGGCCTTCGCACAGGCCGCCAACGAAGCGCAACTGCGCGTCGCCGGCACGCCCAACATCACGCAGAAGGACGAAGCACCGGAAGGCCAGATGGCCTTCGATGCCACCTTCGAGGTGTACCCGGAAGTCAAGATCGGTGATCTGGCCGGTGCCGAAGTCGAGCGCGTTGCCGCTGACGTCGACGCTGCCGCCATCGACAAGACCGTCGAGATCCTGCGCAAGCAGCGTCGCACCTTCGCGCAGCGCGCTGCCGCCGAAGGCGCTGAAGCCGGCGACCGCGTGACGATCGACTTCGAAGGCAAGATCGACGGCGAACCCTTCGCCGGCGGCAAGGCCGAAGGTTTCCAGTTCCTGGTCGGTGAAGGCCAGATGCTGGAGCAGTTCGATTCCGCCGTCCGCGGCATGAAGGTGGGCGAGTCGAAGACCTTCCCGCTGCAATTCCCGGCCGACTATCACGGTGCTGACGTGGCCGGCAAGGAAGCCGACTTCCTCGTCACCATGAAGAAGATCGAATCGCAGAACCTGCCGGAAGTGAACGCCGAGTTCGCGCAGTCCCTCGGCATCGCCGAAGGCACCGTCGACGGCCTGCGCGCTGACGTCAAGAAGAACCTGGAACGCGAAGTCAAGTTCCGCGTGCTGGCGCGCAACAAGGGTGCCGTGATGGAAGCCTTGGTGAAGGTAGCCGAGCTGGACCTGCCGAAGGCCCTGATCGACAACGAAGTCGAGCGTCTGGTGGAAGGCGCTCGCGCCGACCTGAAGCAGCGCGGTGTGAAGGACGCTGAAAAGGCGCCGATCCCTGCCGAGATCTTCCAGCCGCAAGCTGAAAAGCGCGTGCGCCTGGGCCTGGTCGTTGCCGAGCTGGTGCGTGCCAACAACCTGCAAGCCAAGCCTGAGCAGCTGCAAGCGCACATCGAAGAGATGGCGCAGAGCTACGAGAAGCCGGCTGAAGTGGTGCGTTGGTACCTGTCGGACCGTCAGCGCATGGCTGAAGTCGAAGCTGTCGTGATCGAAAACAACGTCACCGAGTTCGTGCTCGGCGCTGCCAAGATCGTCGACAAGACCCTGCCGTTCGACGAACTGATGACGGCTTGAGCTTGAATGGCTCCTGCTGCCATTTGCCCGTGTGGCGTGGCGGCTGAAAAAAACGCCCGTGCCATTGGCCGGGCTTTTTTTCGTCGATTCACCGGATTTGCAGCAGCGACATAATGGCTGCAGCAAATTGCTTTCAAGTTACCTGGGAAGGACCTCCATGAGCGCACTGGAAACTCAAGCCCTCGGCATGGTGCCGATGGTGATCGAACAGTCAGGCCGCGGCGAGCGCGCGTATGACATCTATTCACGCCTGCTGCGCGAGCGCATCATTTTCCTGGTCGGCCCTGTCAATGACCAGAGCGCCAATCTGGTGGTGGCGCAGCTGCTGTTCCTGGAAAGCGAAAACCCGGACAAGGACATTTCGTTCTACATCAACTCGCCGGGCGGCAGCGTCAGCGCGGGCATGTCGATCTTCGACACGATGCAGTTCATCAAGCCGGATGTCTCGACCATGTGCATGGGCATGGCCGCCAGCATGGGCGCGTTCCTGCTGTCCGCTGGTGCCAAGGGCAAGCGCTTCGCACTGCCCAACAGCAAGATCATGATCCACCAGCCGCTGGGCGGCACGCAGGGTCAAGCCACGGACATCGAGATTCACGCCCGTGAAATCCTCAAGACCCGTGAGCAGCTGAACCGCATCCTCGCGGAGCGTTCAGGCCAGCCGCTGGAGAAGATCCAGGCCGACACCGAGCGCGACTACTACATGTCGGCCGCCGAGGCGCAGTCCTACGGCCTCATCGACCAGGTGCTGGACAAGCGCGGTTGATGCCCAGGGCGGTGACTGTGCACCTTGGCACTCACCGCCTGTTTCCCTTGAATGACGGCTTGGCCGGGCAGGGTGCCCAGTTGGTCTATCATTCACGACAGCTTCTCATTGAACAGCCCAGGCTCTGACACACATGCCCGACAAGAAAGGCGCCTCCGGCGAAAAAGTCCTCTACTGCTCTTTCTGCGGAAAGAGCCAGCACGAGGTCAAGAAGCTCATCGCTGGGCCGTCGGTCTTCATCTGCGATGAATGCATCGAGTTGTGCAACGACATCATTCGCGACGAAGTTCCCGCGGAAGGTGCGGCCGCCAAGCCCGCGAAGTCCGACCTGCCTGTGCCGACCGAGATCAAGGCCAGCCTCGATCAATACGTGATCGGACAGGAAGCCGCCAAGCGCACGCTGGCGGTGGCGGTCTACAACCACTACAAGCGCCTCAAGCACATGGGTGGCTCCAAGGAAGAGGTCGAACTCTCTAAGAGCAACATCCTGCTGATCGGCCCCACCGGTTCGGGCAAGACGCTGCTGGCGCAGACGCTGGCCCGCCTGCTGAACGTGCCGTTCGTGATCGCCGACGCCACCACCCTGACCGAAGCCGGTTACGTGGGTGAAGACGTCGAGAACATCATCCAGAAGCTGCTGCAGAACTGCAATTACGACGTCGACCGTGCCCAGCGCGGCATCGTCTACATCGACGAAATCGACAAGATCACCCGCAAGTCCGACAACCCCTCCATCACGCGTGATGTGTCGGGCGAGGGCGTGCAGCAGGCGCTGCTGAAGCTGGTGGAAGGCACGATGGCATCGGTGCCGCCGCAAGGTGGCCGCAAGCATCCGAACCAGGACTTCCTGCAGATCGACACCACGAACATCCTGTTCATCTGTGGTGGCGCGTTTGACGGCCTGGAGAAGGTCATCCAGAACCGCACCGAGAAGTCGGGCATCGGTTTTGGTGCCACCGTGCACAGCAAGACCGAGAAGCGCGTGTCGGAAGTCTTCCGCAACGCCGAGCCGGAAGATCTGGTGCGTTTTGGCCTGATCCCGGAGCTGGTGGGTCGTCTGCCTGTGGTGGCCACCCTGGGTGAGCTCACCGAAGACGCGCTGGTCCAGATCCTGGTCGAGCCCAAGAACGCGCTGCTGAAGCAATACCAGAAGCTGTTCGGCATGGACGGCGTGGAACTGGAAATCAGGCCTTCCGCCCTGGCTGCCATTGCCCGCAAGGCTTTGGCGCGCAAGACGGGGGCCCGTGGCCTGCGCTCGATCATCGAGCAGGCCCTGATCGACACCATGTACGAATTGCCGACGCTGGACGGTGTGGCCAAGGTGGTCGTCGACGAGCACATCATCGAAGAAGGCGGCAAGCCGCTGCTCGTCTACCGCGAGCAGGCCAAGGCCAGCGCCTGATTCCGTCAGTTGTCCACCAGCCGGTTGCGCTCTTGCGCCCGGTTCCTTGCAATCAACAACTCGGACCCCATGTGAGTTCGAGAAAGTGAGGCATCCCATGTCAGGACATCCCATCCTCCCCCCGGAACCCATCACGCTGCCGCTGCTGCCGCTGCGCGACGTGGTCGTGTTCCCCCACATGGTCATTCCGCTGTTCGTCGGCCGCCCGAAGTCCATCAAGGCGCTTGAGGCGGCGATGGAATCCGGCCGTCAGATCATGCTGGTGGCCCAGAAGGCTGCCGGCAAGGACGAGCCCCGCGCTGACGACATGTTCGAGACCGGTTGCATCTCCAGCATCCTCCAGATGCTGAAGCTGCCCGACGGCACCGTGAAGGTGCTGGTCGAGGGCGTTCAACGCGCCAACACGGTCAGCATCACCGACAGCGGTGAGCATTTTGTGTCTGAGGTGCTGCCGTTCGCTCCGGCTGGCGAGCCGTCGTCTGAAGTCGAGGCCCTGCGCCGCGCCGTGACGCAGCAGTTCGACCAGTACGTCAAGCTGAACAAGAAGATCCCTCCGGAGATCCTCACCTCGATCGCCGGCATCGACGATCCGGGCCGCCTGGCCGACACCATCGCAGCGCACCTGCCGCTGAAGCTGGAAGCCAAGCAGTCCGTGCTCGACCTGATCGACGTGGCCAAGCGGCTGGAAAAGCTGCTGGAGCTGCTCGAGCATGAAGTCGACATCCTCCAGGTTGAAAAGCGCATCCGTGGCCGCGTCAAGCGCCAGATGGAAAAGAGCCAGCGCGAGTACTACCTGAACGAGCAGGTCAAGGCGATCCAGAAGGAACTTGGCGACGGCGAAGAGGGTGCTGATCTCGAGGAACTCGAGAAGAAGATCACCGCTGCCCGCATGCCCAAGGAAGCGCGCAAGAAGGCAGATGCCGAGCTGAAGAAGCTCAAGCTGATGTCGCCGATGTCGGCCGAAGCTACGGTGGTGCGCAACTACCTGGACACGATCATCAACTTGCCGTGGGCCAAGAAGACCAAGATCAAGCACGACCTGGGCAACGCCGAGGATGTGCTGAACGAGGACCACTACGGCCTCGACAAGGTCAAGGACCGCATCCTTGAGTACCTCGCGGTGCAACAACGCGTCGAGAAGGTCAAGGCGCCGATCCTGTGCCTGGTCGGCCCTCCGGGTGTCGGCAAGACCTCGCTGGGTCAGTCGGTGGCGCGCGCCACGGGCCGCAAGTTCGTGCGCATGGCCCTGGGCGGCGTGCGTGACGAAGCCGAGATCCGCGGGCACCGCCGCACCTACATCGGCTCGATGCCGGGCAAGGTGCTGCAGAGCCTGTCGAAGGTCGGCACCCGCAATCCGCTGTTCCTGCTCGACGAAATCGACAAGCTCGGCATGGATTTCCGTGGTGATCCGTCTTCGGCGCTGCTGGAAGTGCTCGACCCCGAGCAGAACCACACCTTCGGCGACCATTACATCGAGCTGGATTTCGATCTGTCCGACGTGATGTTCGTGGCAACTTCGAACTCGATGAACATCCCGCCGGCCTTGCTGGACCGGATGGAAGTGATTCGTCTGGCGGGTTACACCGAAGACGAAAAGCTGCACATCGCGCAGAAGTATCTGCTGCCCAAGCAGGCCAAGAACAACGGCGTCAAGGACGCCGAGATGGAAGTCACCGAGTCGGCTATCCGCGGCATCATCCGCTACTACACCCGTGAAGCTGGCGTACGTTCGCTGGAACGCGAGGTCTCGAAGATCTGCCGCAAGGTGGTCAAGGGCCTGCTGCTGAAGACTTACACCGGCAAGGTGGTGGTCACCGAGGACAACCTCAATGACTTCCTGGGTGTTCGCAAGTACGACTTCGGTCGCGCCGAGAAGACCAACCAGGTCGGTCAGGTGGTCGGTCTGGCGTGGACGGAAGTGGGTGGCGATCTGCTGACCATCGAAGCGACGTCGATGCCCGGCAAGGGCAACATCATCCGCACCGGCTCGCTGGGCGACGTGATGAAGGAGTCGGTCGAAGCTGCACGCACGGTGGTGCGCAGCCGCGCACGTCGCCTGGGCATCAAGGACGAGCTCTTCGAGAAGCGCGACGTGCACATCCACGTGCCCGATGGCGCAACGCCGAAGGATGGTCCGAGCGCTGGCGCTGCGATGACGACGGCCTTCGTGTCCGCGCTGACCGGCATCCCCGTCAAGGCCCACGTGGCGATGACGGGTGAAATCACCCTGCGTGGTGAGGTGACGGCCATCGGTGGCCTGAAGGAGAAGTTGCTGGCGGCCGCTCGTGGCGGCATCAAGCTGGTGATGATTCCGGAAGACAACGTCAAGGACCTCCAGGACATCCCGGACAACGTCAAGAGCCAGCTCGAGATCGTGCCGGTGCGCTGGATCGACAAGGTGCTGGAAGTGGCTCTGGAGAAGATGCCGCAGCCCTTGCCTGACGAAGAGCCCGTTGCTTCAGCAGCTGCTGTGGCCGCGACCGGCGCCGCTGCCGAGCCGGTGAAGGGTGCCGTGCCGGGCGGAGACGCCATCACGCATTGAGGGTTTGGCCAGTCACTTTGAAAAAATTCAGGGGGCTGGTCAAAACGATGAAAATCGCCCTATAATGCGAGCTTCCTTGTTACGGGGCAAGACGCTTTAAACAGCTTCAAGCCCTGAGCGACACCAAGCGCGAGAGCAGGGAAGTGTTCCGTAAGGAGCCATGCGGGAATAGCTCAGTTGGTAGAGCGCAACCTTGCCAAGGTTGAGGTCGCGAGTTCGAGTCTCGTTTCCCGCTCCAGATATCCCAAAGGGAAGCTTCAGCTTCCTTTTTTTATCAGGCAGGCACTTCCGGATACACACTTTTGAATGCGTGCGGCGCGATAGCAAAGCGGTTATGCAACGGATTGCAAATCCGTCTAGTCCAGTTCGACTCTGGATCGCGCCTCCAAACATTCAAGAGAACAATGCGGGAATAGCTCAGTTGGTAGAGCGCAACCTTGCCAAGGTTGAGGTCGCGAGTTCGAGTCTCGTTTCCCGCTCCAAGTATTGAAGCCGCTTGCGCACCAAACGCAAGTCGCTGTTTGCCAGATCCTGCGGGAATAGCTCAGTTGGTAGAGCGCAACCTTGCCAAGGTTGAGGTCGCGAGTTCGAGTCTCGTTTCCCGCTCCAGGTTCAACCAATCACCTTCACTGGTGCTTGGTGGTCGACAGGTCCGCGAAAGCGGAAACCGTCTTCCATGCGGGAATAGCTCAGTTGGTAGAGCGCAACCTTGCCAAGGTTGAGGTCGCGAGTTCGAGTCTCGTTTCCCGCTCCAGAAAAATCAAAGGGCTGCAGTGAAGACTGCGGCCCTTTGTGTTTTCAGGTGGCGATAATCAGCGCCGCCGTGCCCGCCCGGATGGCGAAACAGGCAGACGCAGCGGACTTAAAATCCGCCGCCCTTAATCGGGCATACCGGTTCGAACCCGGTTCCGGGCACCAGGGCGCCATCCAGCTGCACGCGCTCTGCCTGCAGGTTCAGCCCGAGGCCGTCATGGGCCAGACGCTCCAGTACCGCCGGGTCCCCGGTGGACTGCAGCACCACCCGCCCAGCGGGCAGATCAGCCCAATGCGCCGGCATGCCCGGGCCGCTTGCCCCAGCGCCCAACTTCATCACCTGTCGCGCCACCGCAGGCCCGGTTTCCAGCAACTCCACGCCGGCGGGCAGTCGCAAAGCAATCTGGTCGCGCACGAACGGATAGTGGGTGCATCCCAGTACCACCGTGTCCACCTCGGCGGCTGCAATCGGTGCGCAGAACCTGTCCAGCAATCGCAGCGTTTCTGCTCGGCCTTCGTCACCGCGCTCGATGGCGGCGGCCAGACCGGGGCACGGCTGCGGCAGCACCAGGCAGTCCGGGGCGTGCCGCTCCACCAGGCTGGCATAACGGGCACTCGCCAGCGTGCCTGGCGTTGCCATCACTGCGATTCGCTTGTTGCGGCTCTGCAGGGCCGCCGGCTTCACGCCGGGCTCAACGCCCACCAGCGGCAGGTGAGGAAATTGCTCCCGCAGGCTGTCGATCGCCATCGCGGTGGCCGTGTTGCAGGCCACCACCAGCATGCGGGCGCCTTGATCCACCAGATGCCGGGCCACGATCAGTGACCGGGTGCGCACATGTTCCGGATCTCGATCACCATAAGGTGCGTAGGCTGAGTCCGCGACGTACAGAATCGGCAAGGTGGGGTGTGCCTGCCGCAGGGCGTGCAACACCGACAGGCCACCGACGCCCGAGTCAAAGATGCCGATCAATGGTGCGGAGTGGGGGGTGTCATTCATCTCGGCGGCGAGTCTACTCGCCCGGGTGCCTGCCATCACTTTTAGTGGGGGTGTGGCTTGTGATTTCCAGGCTTGCATGCTTAAAATAGCACGACCGTTCGATTTATGCTGCGGCAGGGCCCAACAGGCTCGCGCCGATGCTCGTGGTTGCAGTCATGGCCGCAACACACGACCTAGCCACTAGAATCCGGCAGTTTACGTAAACGTCAATTAAACCGACAGATCCGACAGGAGCAACGCGATATGAAGGTACTGGTACCCGTCAAGCGCGTCGTCGACTACAACGTGAAAGTTCGCGTGAAGTCTGACGGCACGGGGGTGGACATCGCCAACGTCAAGATGAGCATGAACCCCTTCGACGAAATCGCCGTCGAAGAGGCTGTTCGTCTCAAGGAAAAGGGTGCCGTCACTGAAGTCATCGCCGTGTCTTGCGGTGTTGCACAGTGCCAGGAAACCCTGCGCACGGCGATGGCCATTGGTGCTGATCGCGCCATCCTGGTCGAGACCGATGTGGAACTCCAGCCGCTGGCCGTCGCCAAGCTGCTGAAGGCCCTGGTCGACAAGGAACAGCCGGGTCTGATCATCCTGGGCAAGCAGGCCATCGACGATGACTGCAACCAGACCGGTCAGATGCTGGCCGCCCTGGCTGATCTGCCTCAGGCTACCTTCGCCTCCAAGGTGGAAGTCGCCGACGGCGTCGCCACCGTGACCCGTGAAGTGGACGGCGGCCTGGAGACGCTGAAGGTGTCGCTGCCCGCAGTCATCACGACCGACCTGCGCCTGAACGAGCCGCGTTACGTGACGCTGCCGAACATCATGAAGGCCAAGAAGAAGCCGCTGGAAACGGTCAAGCCGGAAGACCTCGGCGTTGACGTGACCCCGCGCATCAAGACGCTGACCGTGTCGGAGCCGCCCAAGCGTGGCGCCGGCGTGAAGGTTGCCGATGTGGCCGCTCTGGTGGCCAAGCTGAAGAACGAAGCCAAGGTGATCTGACATGGCCATCCTCGTCATTGCTGAACACGACAACGCGTCCCTGAAGGGCGCGACCCTCAACACCGTGACGGCCGCTGCCGCCATCGGTGGCGACATCCACGTGCTGGTCGCTGGTCACAACGCCGGTGCCGCTGCTGCGGCTGCCGCTCAGGTGGCTGGCGTGGCAAAGGTGCTGCACGCCGACGACGTGGGTCTGGGCGAAAGCCTGGCCGAGAACGTCGCGGCCCAGGTGCTGGCCCTGGCCTCCGGCTACAGCCACATCCTGTTCCCGGCGACGGCCAGCGGCAAGAACGTGGCGCCCCGCGTCGCAGCGAAGCTGGACGTGGCGCAGATCAGCGACATCATCAAGGTGATCTCGGCTGACACGTTCGACCGACCTGTGTATGCCGGCAACGCCATCGCTACGGTGCAGAGCGCCGATGCGGTCAAGGTCATCACGGTGCGCACCACAGGTTTTGATCCGGCCGCAACGGGTGGCTCGGCAGCTGTTGAGGCTGTCGCCACGGTGGCCGGCAACGGCAAGGCCAGCTTCGTGGGCCGCGAAGTCACCAAGAGCGATCGTCCTGAGCTGACCGCAGCCAAGATCATCGTGTCGGGTGGCCGCGCGCTGGGCTCGAGCGACAAGTTCAATGAAGTGCTGACGCCCCTGGCTGACAAGCTGGGTGCTGCACTCGGCGCCAGCCGCGCCGCGGTGGATGCTGGCTACGCGCCGAACGACTGGCAGGTTGGCCAGACCGGCAAGATCGTCGCCCCCGGCCTGTATGTGGCCTGCGGCATCTCGGGCGCCATCCAGCATCTGGCTGGCATGAAGGACTCCAAGGTGATCGTCGCGATCAACAAGGACCCGGAAGCTCCGATCTTCAGCGTGGCCGACTACGGCCTCGAAGCCGACCTGTTCGTGGCTGTGCCCGAGCTGATCAGCGCTCTTTGATCTGACGCGCCTGATGCGGCACCTCCGGGTGCTGCGAACACTCAGCAGGGCGCCCGACGAGGCGCCCTCTTTTTTGCCCTGGAGACAAATCCATGACCTACCGTGCTCCTGTGAAGGACATGTTGTTCGCGATGAAGGAACTCGCGAACATCGACGCCGTGGCCCAGCTGCCCGGCCTGGAAGACGCCGGCTTTGACACCGCGCAAGCCGTGCTCGAAGAGTGCGCTCGCCTCAACGAGGAAGTGATTGCGCCCCTGAACTGGGAAGGCGACATCAATCCGTCGTCCTTCAAGGACGGCAAGGTCAGCGCCACCCCCGGTTTCAAGGAGGCTTTCCAGCAGTTCTCCGCCGGTGGCTGGCAAGGTTTGCACCACCCGACCGACTTTGGTGGCCAGGGCCTGCCCAAGCTGATCCATGCGGCGTGCATTGAGATGGTCAATGCAGCGAACACCAGCTTCGCGCTGTGCCCGCTGCTGACGGACGGCGCCATTGAAGCGCTGCTGACCGCCGGCACCGACGAGCAGCGTGCCACCTTCATCCCGAAGATGATCGACGGCACCTGGACCGGCACGATGAACCTGACCGAACCGCAGGCCGGCTCGGACTTGTCGATGGTGCGTTCGCGCGCCGAGCCGCAGCCGGACGGCACTTACAAGATCTTCGGCACCAAGATCTACATCACCTGGGGTGAGCACGACATGGCCGAGAACATCGTCCATCTGGTGCTGGCCCGCGTGACCGGCGCACCGGAAGGCGTGAAGGGCATTTCGCTGTTCATCGTGCCGAAGTTCCTGGTGAACGCCGATGGCTCGCTGGGTGAGCGCAACGACGTGCACTGCGTGAGCATCGAGCACAAGATGGGCATCAAGGCCAGCCCGACCGCCGTGCTGCAGTACGGCGACAACGGCGGCGCCATCGGCACGCTGGTGGGCCAGGAAAACCGCGGCCTCGAGTACATGTTCATCATGATGAACGCGGCCCGTTACGGCGTCGGCCTGCAGGGTGTGGCCGTGGCTGACCGCGCTTACCAGCGCGCCGTGCAGTACGCCCGTGACCGTGTGCAGTCGCGCCCGGTGGATGGCTCGCTGCCCGGCGCCGCGCCGATCATCCATCACCCGGATGTGCGTCGCATGCTGATGACGATGCGCTCGTTGACCGAAGGTTGCCGTGCGATGTCGCTGGTGGCCGCCGCCGCCTACGACGCCTCGCACGCGCACCCGGATGCCGAGACGCGCAAGCAGAACCAGGCGTTCTACGAATTCATGGTGCCGCTGATCAAGGGCTACTCCACCGAGATGAGCCTGGAAGTCACTTCGCTGGGCGTCCAGGTGCACGGCGGCATGGGCTTCATCGAGGAAACCGGTGCTGCGCAGCACTACCGTGACGCCAAGATCCTGACCATCTATGAAGGCACCACGGCCATCCAGGCGAATGACCTGGTCGGCCGCAAGACTTCGCGTGATGGTGGCGCCACTGCCAAGGCCATCGCCGGTCAGATCGAACAGACCGAGCAGGCGCTCGTCGCACGTGGCAGCGTGGCCTCGCTGGCCGTGGCCAAGCGACTGACCGCCGCGCGCACGGCCTTCATCGAGGTCGTCGACTTCGTGGCTGGCCAGACCCGCAGCGATCCGAACGCCGTGTTCGCAGGCAGCGTGAACTACCTGATGCTGGCCGGCAACCTGATGGCGGGCTGGCAGCTGGGCCGCGCCTTGCTGGCGGCGGAAGACCGCCTGGCCGCAGGTGACGATGTGGAATTCATGGCCGCGAAGATCACCACGGCCCGGTTCTATGCGGATCACATCCTGACCCGCGTGCCTGGTCTGCGCGACAGCGTGGTGGACGGCGCCGCTGGCGTCACTGACATGGCTCTGGAGGCTTTCTGATGGCTTTGCCTGGCGCACTTGCAAACCTGCCGCTGCCGATCATCGGCTCGCCGCTGTTCATCATTTCCAACCCTAAGCTCGTGATTGCCCAGTGCATCGCGGGCGTCGTGGGCTCGATGCCGGCGCTCAACGCGCGTCCGGCTGCGCAGCTCGACGACTGGCTGGCTGAAATCACCGAGGGCCTGGCTGCCCACAACGCCGCACATCCTGATCGTCCGGCTGCGCCGTTCGCCATCAACCAGATCGTGCACAAGAGCAATGACCGGCTCGAGCACGACCTGGAAGTCTGCGCGAAGTACAAGGTGCCCATCGTCATCACGTCGCTCGGCGCCCGGGTCGATGTGAACGAGGCGGTGCACGCCTGGGGCGGCGTGGTGATGCACGACATCATCAACAACGCCTTTGCCCACAAGGCGATTGAAAAGGGCGCTGACGGCCTGATCGCCGTAGCGGCCGGTGCTGGCGGCCATGCGGGCACGAAGAGCCCGTTCGCCCTGATCCAGGAAATCCGTCAGTGGTTCGACGGCCCCCTGGCGCTGTCGGGCTCGATCGCCTCCGGCGGCGCGGTGCTGGCGGCACAAGCCATGGGTGCTGACTTCGCCTACATCGGCTCGGCCTTCATCGCCACCGAAGAAGCGCGCGCCGTGGAAGGCTACAAGCAGGCCATCGTCGACGGCAACAGCGATGACATCGTCTACAGCAACCTGTTCACCGGCGTGCACGGCAACTACCTGAAGCCGTCGATTCTGGCGGCTGGCCTGGACCCAGACAACCTGCCAGAGAGCGATCCGTCGGCCATGAACTTCGGCGGTGATGCCAAGAAGGCATGGAAAGACATCTGGGGCTGCGGCCAGGGCATTGGCGCGATCGATCAGGTGCTGCCGGCTGGCGAACTGGTCGCCAAGCTCAAGCGCGAATACGACGCCGCCCGCGCGCGCCTGAAGCTTTGAGGCTCTGACGATCTGCATTGGTCAACGCGCCGCTGTCTGCGGCGCTGGCCCCACCAGCCCGCCCACCCGGTGGGCTTTTTTACGCCTTGCGCTCTGGCTCCAGCCAGGCATCACAGCCGCTGGCTGCGCTGATCCAGCGACGCGCCAGCCGCGACACCGCGCCTGCACACCAACTCGGCAACCACGGCAGCATGGTGGCCGGCTGGCTCACCATGCCGCATCGGTACAGGTGCAGCGGCTCATCCCAGTGCAGTGCCCGGCATCGACCGTGCAGCTTGCCGCTGACCAGTGCGCCCATGGGGCAGGGCTCTGCCGCACAGCACACGCCGCACCCGTTGCAGGGCTCGCCCGGCCGGGGTTTGGCAGGCGCCGCGTCATGCAGATGGATCACGATGGGGCTGCGTGTGGCCCCGTGGCTCGTAGGCATCCCGATGATTCTGATCGGGGATTTCCCGGCTTGTAAGGAAAGCAAACGGGTAGAAGGCGCGTAATTCCACGCACGCGGACCGGTTACAACGGTGCTACAGTGCCGGTCGTGATGATTTAGTTCCTTCTGTGTCCCCTTGCTGGTTTTCGAGACAAGCAGCAAGGCGGGTCGCAATCCGCCTACCGGTAGAGCCGGGCCGCGGAAGGTTGTTCAACCCATCGGAGCTCTGGAAACCGGAGCAAAAGGTGAGCGAAATATGATGCAGCAACACAGGTCGAATTCGTACCTGTTCGGTGGCAACGCCCCGTACGTCGAAGAAATGTACGAGGCCTACCTCGACAATCCGGGCTCCGTGCCCGACAACTGGCGCGCCTACTTTGACGCGCTGCAGAACGTGCCCGCCACCGACGGCTCTGACAGCCGCGACGTGCCGCACGCTCCCGTGATCGAATCCTTTGCACAGCGTGCGAAGTCGAACGCGTTCACGGTCAAGGCTTCGTCCACCGACCTCGCCGTTGCCCGCAAGCAGGTGCATGTGCAGTCGCTGATCGCTGCCTACCGCTTCCTGGGTTCGCGCTGGGCCGATCTGGACCCGCTCAAGCGCACCGAGCGCCCCAAGATTCCGGAACTCGAGCCGTCGTTCTACGACCTGACCGAGTCCGACATGGACATCCCTTTCAGCGCGGCCAACACGTATTTCAGCAAGGCTGAAAACATGAGCCTGCGCGAAATCATGCAGGCCCTGCGTGAAACGTATTGCGGCTCCGTCGGCGCCGAGTTCATGCACTGCACGGACCCGACCGAAAAGCGCTGGTGGCAAGAGCGCCTGGAAAGTGCGCGCAGCAAGCCCACCTTCACGCCGGCCAAGCGCAAGCACATCCTTGATCGCCTGACCGCCGCTGAAGGCCTTGAGCGTTACCTGCACACCAAGTACGTCGGCCAGAAGCGTTTCTCGCTGGAAGGCGGCGAAAGCTTCATCGCCTCGATGGACGAGCTGGTGCAGCGCGCCGGTGAAAAGGGCGTCCAGGAAATCGTCATCGGCATGGCCCACCGCGGCCGTCTGAACGTGCTGGTGAACACCCTGGGCAAGATGCCCAAGGACCTGTTCGCCGAGTTCGACCACACCGCGCCTGAAGACCTGCCGGCCGGCGACGTGAAGTACCACCAAGGTTTCTCCAGCGACGTCAGCACGGCTGGCGGCCCGGTCCACCTGTCGCTGTCGTTCAACCCGTCGCACCTGGAAATCGTCAACCCGGTGGTTGAAGGCTCCGTCAAGGCGCGCATGGACCGCCGTGGCGACAAGACCGGCGACCAGGTGCTGCCGATCCTGGTGCACGGTGACGCGGCCTTTGCAGGCCAGGGCGTCATCATGGAAACCCTGGCACTGGCCCAGACCCGTGGTTATTACACGGGCGGCACGGTGCATCTGGTCATCAACAACCAGATCGGTTTCACCACCTCCGACCCGCGCGACACCCGCTCCACGCTGTACTGCACCGACGTCGTCAAGATGATCGAGGCACCGGTGCTGCACGTGAACGCCGATGATCCGGATGCCGTTGTCTGGTGCACCCAGCTGGCCATGGACTATCGCCAGCAGTTCAAGAAGGACATCGTCGTTGACATCATCTGCTTCCGCAAGCTGGGTCACAACGAGCAGGACACCCCGGCGCTGACGCAGCCGCTGATGTACAAGACCATCGCCAAGCACCCGGGCACGCGCAAGCTGTTCGGTGACAAGCTGGTCGCGCAAGGTGTGCTGCCGCCGGAAGGTCCGGACGAGATGGTCAAGGCCTACCGCGCCGCCATGGACGAAGGCCGTCACACCGTGGACCCGGTGCTGACCAACTTCAAGAGCAAGTACGCCGTTGATTGGGCGCCGTTCCTGGGCAAGAAGTGGACGGACTCTGCCGACACCGCGCTGCCGCTGTCGGAAATCAAGCGACTCGCCGAGCGCATCACCACGATCCCGGCTGACTTCAAGCCGCATCCGCTGGTGCAGAAGGTGATCGCTGACCGCGCGGCCATGGGCCGTGGCGAGATCAACGTCGACTGGGGCATGGGTGAACACCTGGCTTACGCGTCGCTGGTGGCTTCGGGTTACCCGGTGCGCCTGTCGGGCGAAGACTGCGGCCGTGGCACGTTCGTGCACCGTCATGCTGTCCTGCACGACCAGAACCGCGAGAAGTTCGACGAGGGCACCTACATCCCTCTACAGAACATCGCCGAGAACCAGGCTCCGTACGTCGTCATCGACTCGATCCTGTCGGAAGAAGCGGTGCTGGGCTTCGAGTACGGCTACGCCGGCTCCGAGCCCAACACGCTGACGATCTGGGAAGGCCAGTTCGGCGACTTCGTCAACGGCGCACAGGTCGTGATCGACCAGTTCATCGCCTCGGGTGAAGTGAAGTGGGGCCGTGCCAACGGTCTCGTGCTGATGCTGCCGCACGGCTACGAAGGCCAGGGCCCGGAGCACAGCTCGGCCCGCCTGGAGCGCTTCATGCAGTTGTCCGCCGACAACAACATGCAAGTGGTTCAGCCGACCACCGCCAGCCAGATCTTCCACTTGCTGCGTCGCCAGATGGTGCGTCAGTTCCGCAAGCCGCTGATCATCATGACGCCGAAGTCGCTGCTGCGTAACAAGGACGCGACCTCGTCGCTGTCCGAGTTCACGAAGGGCGAGTTCCGCACCGTGATCGGCGAGCTGAACGCCGACATCGACGCCAGCAAGGTCAAGCGCGTGATCGCTTGCTCGGGCAAGGTCTATTACGACCTGGTGAAGAAGCGCGAAGAGAAGAAGTCGCACGACGTGGCCATCATCCGCGTCGAGCAGCTCTATCCGTTCCCGCACAAGGCCTTTGCTGCCGAGCTGAAGAAGTACCCGAACGCCGCCGACATCGTGTGGTGCCAGGACGAGCCGCAAAACCAGGGCGCCTGGTTCTTCGTGCAGCACTATGTGCACGAGAACATGCTCGACGGCCAGAAGCTGGGTTATGCCGGCCGTCCGGCCTCGGCATCGCCGGCAGTGGGTTATGCCCACCTGCATCAGGAACAGCAGAAGGCGCTGCTGGACCAGGCCTTCGCCAAGCTCAAGGGCTTCATCCTCTCCAAGTAAGTTAATGCGGACGCTCAAGGTGCCGCATTAACCCCGCGGTCCGGCGCGGCGCCTTCCAGGCGCTGGCCGGCCGCAGGACAGGCGCCAAGCTCCGATGTTCAACGCATCGAGACAAATACACATCATGGCAATCGTAGAAGTCAAAGTCCCCCAGCTGTCGGAATCCGTGGCTGAAGCCACCCTGCTGACCTGGAAGAAGAAGCCCGGTGAAGCCGTGGCGATCGATGAAATCCTGATCGAGATCGAGACCGACAAGGTCGTGCTCGAAGTGCCGGCGCCTGCCGCTGGCGTGATGGCTGCCCTCGTGGTGGCCGACGGTGGCACGGTCGTGAGCGACCAGGTCATCGCGCAGATCGACACCGAAGGCAAGGCCGGCGCTGCTGCTCCGGCTGCTGCCGCCGCTGCGCCGGCTGTGGCCGCCGCTGCTCCGGTGGCTGCCTCGGCTGACAAGTCGGGCGTGGCGATGCCTGCCGCCGCCAAGCTGCTGGCTGACAACGGCCTGGCCGTGTCGGCTGTGGCTGGCACGGGCAAGGACGGCCGCGTCACCAAGGGTGACGTGCTGGGTGCCGTGGCTGCTGGCGCCGCCAAGCCGGCTGCCCCTGTGGCTGCTCCGGTGAACCCGGCCGTTGCCAAGCCGCTGCCGGCCGTGGCTGCACCTGCTGCACAGAACCTGGGTGATCGTCCGGAACAGCGCGTGCCGATGTCGCGTCTGCGTGCCCGCGTCGCCGAGCGTCTGGTGCAGTCGCAATCGACCAACGCCATCCTGACCACGTTCAACGAAGTGAACATGGCGCCGGTGATGGAGATGCGCAAGAAGTTCCAGGACAAGTTCGAGAAGGAACACGGCGTCAAGCTGGGCTTCATGAGCTTCTTCGTCAAGGCTGCCGTTCACGCCCTGAAGAAGTACCCGGTGCTGAACGCGTCGGTCGACGGCAACGACATCGTCTACCACGGCTTCTTCGACATCGGTATCGCTGTCGGCTCGCCGCGTGGCCTGGTCGTGCCGATCATCCGCAATGCGGATCAGCTGACCTTCGCTGAAATCGAGAAGAAGATCTCCGAGTTCGGCCAGAAGGCCAAGGACGGCAAGCTGGGCATCGAAGAGCTGACCGGTGGCACGTTCTCGATCTCGAACGGCGGCACCTTCGGCTCGATGCTGTCGACCCCGATCATCAACCCGCCTCAGTCGGCCATCCTGGGCGTTCACGCCACCAAGGACCGCGCCGTGGTCGAGAACGGTCAGGTCGTGGTTCGCCCGATCAACTACCTCGCCATGTCGTATGACCACCGCATCATCGACGGCCGTGAAGCCGTGCTGGGTCTGGTGGCCATGAAGGAAGCGCTGGAAGATCCGGCCCGTCTGCTGTTCGACATCTGACGGTCAAAGGAAACTGCATGTCCAAACAATTTGACGTCGTCGTGATCGGCGGCGGCCCCGGTGGCTACATCGCTGCCATCCGCGCAGCGCAGCTGGGCTTCAACACCGCCTGCATCGACGAGTGGAAGAACGACAAGGGCGGCCCCGCACCGGGCGGCACTTGCACGAACGTGGGTTGCATCCCGTCGAAGGCGCTGCTGCAATCCAGCGAGCACTTCGACCATGCCAACCACCACTTCGCCGAGCACGGCATCTCCACCGGCACGGTGACGATGGACGTGGCGAAGATGGTGGCCCGCAAGGACACCGTCGTGAAGCAGAACAACGACGGCATCCTTTACCTGTTCAAGAAGAACAAGGTCAGCTTCTTTCACGGCCGCGGCTCCTTCGTTGCAGCCAAGGACGGCCTCTATGAGGTCAAGGTGGCTGGCGCTGCCGAGGAAGTGCTGACGGCCAAGCACGTCATCATCGCCACGGGCTCCAACGCCCGCCAGCTGCCGGGCGCAGCCTTCGACGAGGAGAACATCCTCTCGAACGACGGTGCCCTGCGCATCGGCGCTGTGCCGAAGAAGCTGGGTGTCATCGGCTCCGGCGTGATCGGCCTGGAAATGGGCTCGGTCTGGCGTCGCCTCGGCTCGGAAGTGACCGTGCTCGAAGGTCTGCCGACCTTCCTCGGCGCCGTCGATGAAGGCGTTGCCAAGGAAGCCTTCAAGTGCTTCACCAAGCAAGGTCTGAAGATCGAGCTCGGCGTGAAGATCAGCGACGTCAAGTCGACCAAGAAGGGCGTGACCGTGTCGTACGCCAACGCCAAGGGTGAAGCCCAGGAGTTGGCCGTTGACAAGCTGATCGTCTCGATCGGCCGCGTGCCCAACACCATCGGTCTGAACACCGAAGCCGTGGGCCTGCAGCTCGACGAGCGCGGCGCCATCGTGGTCAATGCCGACTGCCAGACCAACCTGCCCAACGTCTGGGCGGTGGGTGACGTGGTGCGTGGCCCGATGCTGGCGCACAAGGCCGAGGAAGAGGGCGTTGCCGTGGCCGAGCGCATTGCCGGTCAGCATGGTCACGTCAACTTCAACACGATTCCCTGGGTCATCTACACCAGCCCGGAAATCGCGTGGGTCGGCCGCACCGAGCAGCAGCTCAAGGCAGACGGCGTGGCCTACAAGGCTGGTCAGTTCCCGTTTCTGGCCAATGGCCGGGCCCGTGCGCTGGGCGACACCACCGGTTTCGTGAAGTTCCTGGCTGACGCCAAGACCGACGAGATCCTGGGCGTGCACATCATCGGCCCGATGGCCTCGGAGCTGATCTCCGAAGCCGTGGTGGCGATGGAGTTCAAGGCTTCGGCCGAAGACATCGCACGCATCTGCCATGCGCACCCGTCCTTGTCGGAAGCGACCAAGGAAGCTGCCCTGGCCGTTGACAAGCGCACGCTGAACTTCTGATCGGAGGGCTGACAAGCCCGATCAGCCAGCCCGCCGCCTGGCCCCAGGCGTGCGGGCTTTTTCCATTCTGAGGACAATCGGTGCCATGAGTGTTCGCCAGCTGTATCAGTCCATGCTCGACGAGCGTGGCTACGTCCCCGACGAGGCCCAACTGCGCGCAATCGACGCGCTGGAGCGGTGTGAAAACGAGTGGCTGGCGTACAAGGCACGTCGCGGCAACGCGCTGACCAAGATGCTGGTTCGCCCGCCGATTCCGCGGGGCGTGTACATGTATGGCGGGGTGGGGCGCGGCAAGAGCTTCCTGATGGACTGCTTTTTCCAGTCCGTGCCGCTGAAGCGCAAGACGCGTCTGCACTTCCATGAGTTCATGCGCGAGGTGCACCGCGAACTGCAAGACCTGAAGGGCCGGCAGAATCCCCTGCAGGAGCTGGGGCAGCGCATTGCGCGTCGCTACCGCCTGATCTGCTTCGACGAATTCCACGTGGCGGACGTGACCGACGCGATGATCCTGCACCGCCTGCTGGAGTCGCTGTTCGACAACCGCGTGTCCATCGTCACGACCTCGAATTTCCACCCGGACGGGTTGTACCCCAACGGGCTGCACCGCGACCGCATTCTGCCGGCCATCGAGCTGCTCAAGGACAAGATGGAGGTGCTGAACGTGGACGCTGGCAATGACTACCGGCGCCGCACGATGGAGCAGGTGCAGCTTTATCACACGCCCCTGGACGCAGCCGCTGATGCCGCGATGACCGCGGCCTTCGAGGGTCTGGCCGAGACGCGTGATGAATCGCCGGTGCTGCACATCGAGCACCGTGAGCTCAAGGCCCGTCGCCGTGCCGGTGGCGTGGTGTGGTTCGACTTCCAGACGTTGTGCGGCGGCCCGCGCTCGCAGAACGACTATCTGGAGCTGGCCACCCAGTTCCATACGTTGATGTTGTCTGGGGTGCCGCAGATGCCGCCGCGCCTGGCGTCTGAAGCCCGACGCTTCACCTGGCTGGTGGACGTGCTTTATGACCGTCGGGTCAAGCTGATCATGTCGGCGGAGGTGGCCCCTGAGGCGCTCTACACCGAGGGTCCGATGTCGCACGAGTTCCCGCGCACCGTGTCGCGGCTGACCGAGATGCAGTCGGCCGAATTTCTCGCGCTGGAGCGGCGGGACGTCGACACCTCGCTCACCTGAGGCGGCTTGCCGTCGCCCCGGCCGTGTCGGGGCGGCGCTGGTTTCAGCGCTTGTTCCAGCGCTTACTTCAGCGCTTCAAACCGCACCAGCGCAAGCGACAGGTTGTCGCCCGTGCCGCGCGCACGCTGGCGCGCCTTGCTGATCAGCATTTCGCTGGCTTCACGCGGGGGCAGGGCGTGCACGATGGCGCCCAGCTCTTTCGGGCTCAGGTAGTGCCACAGGCCGTCCGAGCAGGCCAGCAGCGTGTCGCCGGCTTCCAGATACTCGATGTGGTCCAGGGCCACCGGCGGGTCTTGCTGGGTGCCCAGGCAGCCCGTGAGCAGGTTGCTCTGCGGGTGGGTGTTGGCCTGCGCTTCGGTGATCTTGCCCTCGTCGATCAGGCGCTGCACGTACGAGTGGTCGATCGTGCGACGCACCAGCTCAGGGCCGCGGAAATGGTAGACCCGCGAGTCACCCGCGTGCACGGTGTAGCCGGTGCGGTCGGGCATCACCAGGAAGGCCGCCAGCGTGCTGTGCGGTTCCTCATCGGCGGTGATGGCCGTGAGCTTGATCATCAGGTGGGCCTCAACCACGAGTTGACGCAGCATCGTGGCGGCGTCGTCGGTGGCGGGGGTGAAGCGGTCAAACACCTGGCGCGCGGTCATCACCACCTGGTCGGCCGCGGTGCGGCCACCGCTCTTGCCACCCATGCCGTCCGCCACCATCGCGAGGGCGCAGCCCTGGACACGCGGATGCGCGATGATTTCCACCTGGTCTTGCTGGTAGGCGCGATCGCCCTTGTGCAGGCCGGTGGCGGCGGTGATTCGGAATCCCTGGGTGACGATGCTCATGGTGCGCAATATAAACTGTCATCACCGTGACCGACGATCCTTCAGCGCCCGCCAACCTGCATTCGCCTCAGCGGCGGCTCATCGAGTTGCGCATTGAACACGCTGACCTGGATCACCTTGTTGACCGCATCGATCCTCTGGCACCGCCGGATGAGCTGACGCTGCGTCGCCTGAAAAAGCGCCGTTTGCTGTTGCGCGACCAGATTGCCCGCCTTGAGCGGTCGCTGGAACCTCCCGAGCCTGCCTGAGAGCCCATGACCGATACAGATTCCCTGCGTGCCGATGATGAAGCATTGGCCCATGCGGTAGCGCTCGCCTTTGCCCAGGGTGGGCCGCTGGGCTCGGCCGATACCGGCTACTCGCCGCGCGATGTGCAGATCACCATGGCCGAGGCGGTGGCCCAGGCCATCGATGACCGCGCCGCACTGGTGACCGAAGCCGGCACCGGCGTCGGCAAGACCTTCGCCTACCTCGTGCCGGTGCTGTTGTCCGGCCGTCGCACGCTGGTCAGCACGGCCACCAAGAACCTGCAGGACCAGCTGTTCTACCGCGACCTGCCGCGCCTGCGCGACGCCTTGAAGCTGCCCGCCACCGTGGCCTTGCTCAAGGGGCGGTCGAGCTACCTCTGCCGCCATCGGCTGACCCAGGCCCGCGAGGGCGCCACGCTGGCCGACCGCATGGCTGTGCGCGCGCTGTCGCGCATCGAAACCTGGGCGCATTCGACCGCCAGCGGCGACATGAGCGAGATCGACGGGCTCGATGAACGCTCGGACGTGATCCCGCTGGTCACGTCCACCCGCGACAACTGCCTGGGCAGCGAGTGCCCTGAGTTCCACAACTGCCATGTGATGCGCGCCCGCCGCGACGCCATGGCGGCCGACATCGTCGTCGTCAATCACCATCTGTTTTTCGCCGATCTGGCCCTGCGCGACAGCGGCGTGGCGGAGCTCTTGCCCTCGGTGGACGTGGCGGTGTTCGACGAGGCCCACCAGATGGTGGAGGCGGGCGTCCAGTTTCTGGGGCAGGCCATCGGCACGGGCCAGGTGATGGACTTCTCCCGCGACATGGTGGCCGCAGGTTTGCAATACGCCCGCGGCCTCAAGCCCTGGCAAGAGCTGAGCGCCGGCTGCGAGCTGGCCGCCCGCGAGCTGCGGCTGGCGGCTGCCGGTGATCAGCGCGAGGTGCGCGGCATCCAGAAGCGCCGCTGGGACGAGGCCGTGCGCAACCCCCTGCTGCAGACTTCGCTGGAAACGCTCGGCGAGAAGCTGCACCTCGCTGAAGCCGCGCTGGAAGGCGTGGCCGAAGCCTCCCCCGACCTGGCGCGGCTGCAAACCCGCGCACGTGAATTGGCGGCGCAATGCGCGCGCTTCCAGCTGGAAACGGCTGAAGAGCGTGTGCGCTGGATCGACCTCACGCCCAACCAGGCCCGCCTGATCGAGTCGCCGCTCGACATCCGCGCCATGATGGGTGAGCAACGCGCCAGTGCCGCCCGCGCCTGGGTGTTCACCTCGGCCACGCTGGGGGACGACGAGGGCCTGACCTGGTTCTGTGAAGCCGCTGGCCTGGATGACGCCCGCAAGCTGCGGGTGGGCAGCCCGTTCCGGTACGAGGAGCATGCGCGGGTGTATGTGCCGCCGCGGTTCCCGGCCCCGAATGAAGAGCAGCACCCGGTGATGGTGGGCCGGGCCTCGGCGCACTGCGCGGCGGCCTTGGGCGGACGCACCTTCGTGCTCACCACCACCCTGCGCGCACTGCGCATCGTGGCCGACGCCCTGGTGGCTGAGTTGAAGGCCCTGGACAAGCCGCTGGAGGTGCTGGTGCAGGGCACAGCCGCCAAACGCACGTTGCTCAACCGCTTTCAGCAAGGCGGCAGCGTGCTGGTCGGCTCGCACAGCTTCTGGGAAGGCATCGACGTGCCTGGCGACGCCTTGCAGTGCGTGGTGATCGACAAGCTGCCGTTCCCGCCGCCGAATGACCCGTTGGTCGAGGCGCGGGTGCGTCAGTTGAAGTCACAAGGGCGTGATGCCTTCAACGACTACTTCGTGGCAGAGGCGGCGATCGCCTTGAAGCAAGGGGCTGGGCGCTTGATTCGCACCGAAACCGACAAGGGCTTGCTGGTGATCTGCGATACCCGTCTGCACCAGGCCCGCTACGGCGCCCGGCTCATGCAGTCCTTGCCGCCGATGACGCCGCTGGACACCGGCGAGCAGGCCTTGTCGTGGCTGCGCGGCCTGGCCAGCTGAAATGAAAATGCCCGCGTGATGCGGGCATTGCAGTGTCTGTTGGGGCAGGGCGGCGAACGCCGTGCCAAGCTCAGTGGATCACCAGAGCTGCCACCAGGGCTTGTCAGCCGCCTGGGTCTTGCCGGTCAGGAAGGCGCTGTCCGGGAAGTTGCCCTTCATGACGCGGCTGGCGTCATCGCGCAGCTGGGTCAGGCCAAGGCGGTCGTAGGCCTGGGTCATGATGTAGAGCGCTTCTTCCGAGGCCGGGGCTTGCGGGTAGGTGGTGACGGCGGCCTGCGCGCGGTTTGCGGCGGCAATCCAGGCACCACGGGTCAGGTAGTAGCGGGCCACATGCACTTCATAGTCGGCCAGCGCGTTGACGATGAAGTCCATGCGCGGACGGGCGTCTGCGGCGTACTTCGAGTCCGGGAACTGCTCAACCAGCTGCTTGAACGACTGGTGGGCTTCGCGCGATGCCTGCTGGTCACGCTCGGACATGCTCTGGCGGGACAGGAAGCCCAGCAAGCCCAGGTCATCGTTGTAGTTCACCAGGCCGCGCAGGTACAGCGCGTAGTCCAGCGCCGAGCTGGACGGGTTGAACTTGATGAAGCGGTCCAGCGTGGACAGGGCCTGCGCCTTTTCGCCAGACTTCCAGTAGGCGTAAGCCAGATCCAGCTGCGATTGCTGGGCCAGCAAGGTGCCGCCAGCGCGGCCTTCGACACGCTCCAGCGACTTGATTGCACCTGCCCAATTGCCGCCGGCCATTTCTTCCTTGGCATCTGCATACAATTTCTCGGCCGACCCCTTCATCAGTTCTTCGTCTTTCGGAGACGTACCGCAGGCTGCCAAGGTGGCTACCAAGGCGGCCAAGGCAAATCGCGTCACACGGCGCGAAAACAGGGATTGGGTCATGGGTCTGGTGAGCCCGTGGTGCTGGATGCGCCACGGTTGGGCTGCTGAAACTCGAAGGATTATATGAGTGGCACATCGATGCCTGAAGTGACTGAGGGCAACGACGATGCCGAGCTCGAGTCTGAACACGAAACACGGTCGGTGGCCGTGAGCATGCAGCTGCATGGCCAGCGCCTGGACAAGGCCCTGACCACGCTGGCGGGCGAGTTTTCGCGCAACCATCTGCAAAGCCTGGTCGAGGGCGGGCATGTCACCTTGAACGGCGTGGTGGCATCGCAATCGTCCCGCAAGGTCAAGGCGGGGCAGAAATTGGCGGTGACGCTGGTGCTGCCTGCTGAAAGTCTGGCCTTTCGCCCCGAGGACATTCCGCTGGATGTGGTCTATGAGGATGCTCACATCCTGGTGGTGAACAAGCCCGCCGGGCTGGTGGTGCATCCGGCTGCCGGCAATTGGTCCGGCACCTTGCTGAACGGCCTGCTGCACCGTGACTCAAGCGCTGCGCAGCTGCCGCGTGCCGGCATCGTGCACCGGCTGGACAAGGACACCTCCGGCTTGATGGTGGTGGGCCGCAGCCTGCAGGCCGTGACGACACTGGTGCGCGACATGGCCCAGCGCGACATTCACCGCCGCTACCGCGCGCTGGTGCATGGCGATGTGGGTGACGACATGTTCACCGTGGATGCGCCCATCGGGCGAGACCCGTCGGCGCGCATCCGCATGGCGGTGGTGGGCAGTGGCAAGGCCGCGAAGACCGATGTGTACCCGGTCGCCTACGCCGACGGCATTTGTGCCATCGAGTGTGTGCTGCATACCGGCCGCACCCACCAGATCCGGGTGCATCTGCAGCAGGAGGGGCATCCGCTGGTGGCCGATGCGGTCTATGGCGGCAAGCCCGCACTGGGCATGCAGCGTCAGGCCTTGCACGCCATGCGCCTGTCGCTGGCCCATCCGATCACCCGAGAAGAGCTGTCGTTCGAGGCCGGGTTGCCCCCGGACATGGCCGCTGCCTGGGGCAGTGTGGTGCCAGACTGACGCGGCAGGCAGGGGCCTGTTCACCCCTGTTTGCCGGAACAGCGTACAATTGCATTCCAAGTTGACAGTGGCAACGCGTGGGCCTCAGGCCTCGACGGTTGTCTTTCACCGCCAAGAGCGGTGGCTGTCCAGGTAGCAGAACGTCGCCAAAATCGCCCGCCACCAAGATGTGCCCGGTGTTTGCCGCCTCTGCAGCCCCGAAGTCCAGCCCAGATTGAGACAAGCGCGGCGCGCAATTCAGGAACCAATGGCATGTGCCGTTCTTGATGGGTGCGCCAAAGAGCTCGGCTACAAGCCCGCCGCGGCAACAGCGCGGCCCTGTACACAAGGCCCATGAATACTCAGGATGCCAAGCGCGTTCTGGAAACGGCGCTGATTTGCGCCGCCCAGCCCCTGCCGTTGCGCGACATGCGCGTGCTGTTTGCCGACCAGCTTGGCGCGGACACGTTGCGCACCTTGCTCGATGAATTGGGCCGGGATTGGCAGGGTCGGGGTGTTGAATTGGTTTCGCTGGCCTCAGGCTGGCGTTTCCAGAGCAAGCCGGAGATGCGTGAATACCTCGATCGGCTGAATCCGGAAAAGCCGCCGCGTTATTCACGCGCCGTGATGGAAACGCTGGCGATCATTGCCTACCGGCAACCGGTCACCCGCGGTGATATTGAAGACATTCGTGGTGTGGTGGTGTCCAGCCAGATCATGAAGCAACTGGAAGACCGGAACTGGATCGAGGTGATCGGTCACCGTGACGCGCCGGGCCGGCCGGCCCTGTATGCCACGACCCGGCAGTTCCTGGATGACCTGGGGCTGTCCAGCCTCGACAGCCTGCCGCTGCTGGATGGCCTGCCCAACGCCGTTGCGCTGGCCAATGCAGCCGGCCAGGTGGAGCTGCTGGGCGACCAGGCCAGCTTGCCGCTCGATGTGGTCGAGCCTTTGACTGATGCTGAGCCGGAGGCGGACATGCCTTTGGCCCGTGGCGCCGATGCCGAGGTGATTGCTGATGCAGCGCCTGTGGCCGAGGTGGCCCCTGAAACCCTGGAGGCTGGCGTTGACGTTGCCGTGCCGCCGCTCCCCGCTGCCGACATTGACGAGCAGCCTGAATCGAATTCCCCGCCCCAAACATGATGACCGAACACTCTGACGCCCCTGATTCCGCCGACTTGCCGGCCTCTGCCGAAGGTGCTGCCGATGCGGCCGCACCCAAGAAGCGCACGCGCACCCGCAAGGTGGTGGCCGATGTGGGCGGTGACGTGAACAACGACGTGAACAGCGAAGCGGGTGCTCCTGCGGCTGGTGAGCCGGTTGCCGCTGACGCCGCGCCGGCCAAGCCGGCCCGCGCGCCCCGCAAGCCGCGCGCCAAGCCGGCCGAGGCCGCGCCAGAGGGTGTCGAGGCGTCAGCGCCTGTGGCGCCGACTGAGGCGCCCGCCGTGGTGGTGGTGCGTGAGGCTGTATCGGCTGATGCTGGTGCTGGCGAATCGCAAACTGCCGTGGATGCTGGGCAGACCGAGCGCGGTGAGCGTGACGCTGCTTCCGGTGAAGCGACCGGTGAAGCCGCTGGTGAAGCTGCCGACGGCGAAGGCCGCCGCAGCCGCAACCGCCGCCGTGGTCGCCGTGGCGGCCGGGGTGACGGTGCCGAGGGTGGTGTTGAAGGTGGCGTCGAGGCAGGTGCTGAGCGCGGTGAGCGTCCTGATGGTGCTGAGCGCGGTGAACGTGCCGAAGGCGGTTCCCGTGGTGCGCCGGTGGTGCCGATCGAAGTGCCTGACACCGGCGAGTTGTTCGCCAGCGTGCTGGCCGGCGAATTCGACGGTGAGCCGCTGGTTGCCGATGAAGTGATCGACGAGGTCGAAGAGGGCGCCGACAAGCGCGTGTTGCTGCCCGATGCGGACGCCCCCAAGCTGCACAAGGTGCTGGCGCAATCCGGCATCGGTTCGCGCCGCGACATGGAACGCATGATCGAAGAAGGTCGCGTGTCGGTGAACGACGAAGTCGCCCATACCGGCATGCGCATTTCCTTCGGTGACCGCGTGGCCATCGACGGCAAGCCGGTGCGCGTGCGCATCGCCCCGCCGCCGCCGCGCATCATCGCGTACCACAAGCCTGTCGGCGAAGTGGTGACGCTGGACGACCCCCAGCAACGCCCCACCGTGTTCCGCAAGCTGCCGCGCCTGCAACAAGGCAAGTGGCAGTCGGTGGGTCGCCTCGACATCAACACCGAAGGCCTGCTGCTGTTCACCACCTCGGGTGACCTGGCCAACCGCCTGATGCACCCGCGTTTCGGCGTGGAGCGTGAGTACGCCGTGCGCGTGCTTGGCACCCTGGAAAAGGAAGCCAAGGAACGCTTGCTCGCCGGTGTCGAGATCGAAGGCCAGCAGGCTGCATTCAAGGCCATCGAAGACGGTGGCGGTGAAGGCGTGAACCACTGGTATCGCGTGGTCATCACCGAAGGCCGCAATCGTGAAGTGCGCAAGCTTTTCGACGCCGTGGGCCTGACCGTCAGCCGCCTGATCCGCATCCGTTATGGCTGCGTGGTGCTGCCGCGTGGTCTGAAGCGCGGTGTGTGGGTGGACCTCGGCGAAGCGGAAGTCAAGGCACTTCGCCTGATGACCGGCAATGTCCAGGCGCCGCGTGGTGAAGACCGTGGCGACCGTGGAGAGCGCAACGATCGCGGTGATCGCGGTGAGCGTGGCTCGGACCGTGGCGCCGAGCGTCGCGGCGATGGTCAGCGCCAGGACGGCCCGCGTGAGGCCCGAGGCCGTCAGGATCAGCGTGGTGGCAAGGACGCCCGCGGTCAGCAAGGCAAGCGTCAAGGCGCAGGTCCTCAGGGCGGCGGTCAAGGCCCGCGCCAGGAGCAGCGTCCTGAGCAGCGCCGTGACGACGGCGGCCGCAACAACAAGCGCGGCCGTGACCGTGGTGACCGTGAGCGCGTCGAAGGCCTGCCGCGCGAGCCTGGTGACCCCAGCTACATCCCGAATCCGTTGCAGCAAACCTATGACCGCCGTGCCGTGCAGCAGCGCGATCGTGGCCCGGTGCGCGATGACGACTTCGAGAACGGCCCGATCCCGAACCCGCTGCAACAAACGTACGACAAGCGTTTCGTGCAGAACCCCCGCGGCAATGGCGGCGGTGGCGGCGGCAAGGGCGGTCCGCGCGGCGGCAAGGGTGCCGGCAACGGCGGCGGTGGCGGCAACCAACGCCAGCCCGATCCGATGCAAACGGCCGTCGGTTACATCGGCGCCGATGCGTTTACACGCAAATTGCAAGGTCGCGGCGGCCGTCGCGGCGGCCGCTGATCAAAAAAGGTTCATCGGGCAAGGCTAAAATTCAAGGCTTTGCTCGATTCGCTCCCATTTCGAGTTCATTCACAAGGAAAACACCATGGCCATCGAACGCACCCTCTCCATCATCAAGCCCGACGCCGTTGCCAAGAACGTCATCGGCCAGATCTACGCTCGCTTCGAAGGCGCTGGCCTGAAGATCGTCGCTGCCAAGCTGGTGCAACTGTCGCGCGCTGAAGCCGAGCAGTTCTACGGCGTGCACAAGGCCCGTCCTTTCTTCAAGGACCTGGTTGACTTCATGATCTCCGGCCCGGTGATGATCCAGGTGCTGGAAGGCGAAGGCGCCATCCTGAAGAACCGCGACCTGATGGGCGCCACCGACCCGAAGAAGGCTGAAGCCGGCACCATCCGCGCTGACTTCGCTGACTCGATCGACGCCAACGCCGTGCACGGCTCCGACGCTGCTGAAACCGCTGCCGTCGAAATCGCGTTCTTCTTCGCTGGCCTGAACGTCTACGCTCGCTGATCGCAAGTGATGGACTCGGCGGTACAGGCTTCCACGACGATGACCAAGGTCAATCTGCTTGACTTCGATCTCGAGGGCCTGACCGCCTATTGCGAGGGGTTGGGTGAAAAGCGCTTCCGCGCCACCCAGCTTTTCCGCTGGATCCACCAACGCGGCGCGGCTGATTTCACAGCCATGACCGATCTGGCCCGATCGCTGCGCGACAAGCTCGCAGGCGTGGCCGAGATCCGCCCGTTGAAGGTCCTGACCGAACACGTCTCCAGCGACGGCACGATCAAGTGGCTGTTCGATGTGGGGGGCGGTGACGCGGTCGAAACCGTATTCATTCCTGAGGACGACCGAGGCACCTTGTGCGTGTCGTCCCAGGCTGGTTGTGCCGTGGGCTGCCGCTTTTGCTCGACCGGGCATCAGGGCTTCTCGCGCAACCTGGGCACGGGTGAAATCCTGGCCCAGCTCTGGATGGCCGAGCACCAATTGCGGGCTCGGCTCGGCAACGGTGCCGGCGAGCGCGTCATCACCAACGTGGTGATGATGGGCATGGGCGAGCCCCTGCAGAACTACGGCGCTCTGGTGCCGGCGCTGCGGGTGATGCTCGATGACCACGGCTATGGCCTGTCGCGCCGCCGCGTGACCGTGTCTACCTCTGGTGTGGTGCCGATGATGGACCGCCTGCGGGTTGATTTGCCGGTGGCGCTGGCGGTGTCGCTGCATGCACCGAACGACCCGCTGCGCGACAACCTCGTGCCGCTGAACCGCAAGTACCCCTTGGTTGAGCTGATGGCCGCGTGCCAGCGCTACCTCGAAAGCGCCCCGCGCGACTTCATCACCTTCGAGTACTGCATGCTCGACGGCGTGAATGACAGCGATGAGCATGCGCGCGAGTTGCTGGCCCTGGTGAACGGCCGCGGTGCGAACCGCGTGCCTTGCAAGTTCAACCTCATTCCATTCAATCCGTTCCCCGCATCGGGGTTGACGCGTTCGCCTCGCGACCGCGTGACCGCCTTTGCCAAGGTGCTGCAGGACGGCGGTGTCATCACCACCGTCCGCAAGACCCGGGGTGACGACATCGACGCAGCCTGCGGCCAATTGGCTGGTGAAGTTCAGGACCGCACCCGGGTGGGCGAGCGCATGAAGCGCTTGCCGATTCCCGTCGTGGCCGCCGCGCCCGACACCAACAACGGGGCAGCGGTCTGAGCGCCCCCAGGGACAAGCTGATGCACAACCGTCGTCTGGTGCAAGTCGTGTGCGGGCCGATGGTGGCCTTGCTGCTGTTGGCCGCAGGCAGTCTGAGTGGTTGCGCAGGCCCTGCAAGGTCCGAACTGAACCAGGTGCAGACCGCGTCTGACCAGACCGACCTCGACCGCCGCGCCCGGGTGCGCCTGGAACTGGCCTCCGCCTACTTCAGCCGCGGCCAGTACAACACTGCCCTCGACGAGGTGAAGCTTGCGCTCCAGGCCAGGTCCGACCTGTCGGATGCCTTCAACCTGCGTGGCCTGATTTACGGCGCCATGGAAGAGCCGGCGCTGGCCGAAGAAAGCTTCAAGCGCGCGCTGCAGCTGAACCCGCGTGACGGCGACGCGATGCACAACATGGCCTGGTTCCAGTGCCAGCAACGCCGTTATGCAGAGGCCGACGCCACCTTCGAGCGCGTGCTGGCTTTGCCCGCCTACCGCGAAACCCAGCGCAGCCTGATGGCGCGTGGCCACTGCCAGGCCCGCAACGCACAGTGGCCAGAGGCTGAACGCACGCTGAGCCGCGCCTATGAGCTGGACGCCGGCAACCCGGCGGCGGCGGTGAGTCTGTCCGAGGTGCTTTACCAGCGCGGCGAATACGAGCGCGCCCGCTTCTACATCCGCCGCGTGAATGCGGCCGAGGAATACCTCAACGCGCAAACCTTGTGGCTGGCCATCCGCATCGAGAACAAGATGGGGCAGCCTGCGCAGGTGCGCGCACTTGGCGTGCAGTTGACCAATCGATTCCCGCAGGCGCCAGAAGCCTTGTTGTATCAAAAGGGCCGTTTTGATGACTGATTCGCAGGAGCCGGGCGCGCCCGCACCCGCATCCTCTCCAGCACCCGCTGGCACGGCCACCACCGCTGGCAGTCTGCTGCGTGCCGCCAGGCAGGCCCAGGGCTGGCATGTGGCCGCTCTCGCGACCCAGCTCAAGGTGGCCCCGCGCAAGCTGGAGGCCCTGGAGGCTGACCAGTACGACGACCTGCAGGGCACGGCATTTGTTCGTGCGCTTGCTTTGGCGGCCTGCCGTGCGCTCAAGATCGACGCTGAACCTGTGCTGGCTGCACTGCCCAGCGTGGAGCAGCGCACGCTGGACCGCGTCAATGGTGGCCTGAACGCGCCATTCCGCGAACACAACGGCCATGTTGATCGCCTGGACTGGCTCAAGGCCAGCAAGGGCGCCGTGGCGCTGGTGGCCATCTTGCTGGTGGGCGCCGCCCTGATGTGGTTTGCACCGCCCGGCTTCGGTGTGGCGGCGTGGCTGTCCAAGCCGGTGGCGGCCAGTGCTGCGGCCTCTTCGGCCGATGCTGACAGCGAGCCCGTGCTGGTGCCGGCACCGACGGCGCCGATGCCGGCCTCGGCTGTACCGGCTGTTTCTGGTACCGCGGCCAGCGTGCCCGCCAGTGCGCCTGTGGGTGCTGCAACCTCTGCCGTTTCGGTGGCGCCACCGGCGCCCGTGCCGCCTGTGCCGTCTGCATCGACCACCCCCTCCACGACCCCCGCTTCGCTGCCCGCCGCAGTAGCAGGCGCTGACGTGGGCACCGTCGCGCTCTCGGCCACTTCGGCGTCTTGGGTCGAGGTTCAGGATGCCACGGGCCGTGTGATGCTGGGTCGTACCCTGGCGGCCGGAGAGGCCGTCCAGCTGGACGGGGCATTGCCTTTGCGTGTCAAGATCGGCAACGCCGGTGCCACCCAGTTGCGCTGGCGTGGCCAAGCCGTTGATCTGGCAACCTGGACGCGTGACAACGTGGCGCGCGTCGAACTCAAGTGAACCCCATGAGCCAGCCTGAAAACACCGTCATCATCGAGTCTGACCAGCCCATTCCCGTGGCGTTTCCGGCGCCGCGCCGCAGCCGCCAGGCGCGTGTGGTGTGGGGCCAGCGCGTGGTCACGGTGGGTGGTGACGCACCGGTGCGCGTGCAGTCGATGACCAACACCGACACGGTCGATGTCATCGGCACGGCCATCCAGGTGAAGGAGCTCGCGATTGCCGGCTCCGAGATGGTCCGCATCACGGTCAACACCCCGGAAGCTGCGGCTGCCGTGCCGCACATCCGTGAGCAACTCGACCGGATGGGCATCGATGTGCCGCTGGTGGGTGACTTCCATTACAACGGCCACCGCCTGCTGACCGAGCACCCGGATTGCGCGCAGGCGCTGTCCAAGTACCGCATCAACCCGGGTAACGTGGGCAAGGGCGAGAAGCGCGACCGACAGTTCGCCCAGATGATCGAGGCGGCTTGCCGCTACGACAAGGCGGTGCGCATCGGCGTGAACTGGGGCAGCCTCGACCAGGAACTGCTGGCCAGCATGATGGACATCAACTCGCAGCGCGCCCAGCCCTGGGACGCCAAGCAGGTGATGTACGAAGCGCTGATCCAGTCGGCGCTGCAGTCGGCACAAGCTGCGCGTGACATCGGCCTGGATGCCAACCAGATCATCATCAGCTGCAAGGTCAGCGGCGTTCAAGACCTGATCGCCGTGTACCAGGCACTGGCACAGCGCTGTGATTACGCGCTGCACCTGGGCCTGACCGAAGCCGGCATGGGCACCAAGGGCACGGTGGCTTCGGCCACGGCACTGTCGATCCTGCAGCAGCAGGGCATTGGCGACACTATCCGTGTGTCGCTGACGCCCCAGCCCGGTGAGGCCCGCACGCAAGAGGTGGTGGTCGCGCTCGAGATCCTGCAATCGCTGGGTTTGCGCAGCTTCAACCCGAGCGTGACCGCGTGCCCGGGTTGCGGCCGCACCACCAGCACCACCTTCCAGGAACTGGCCAAGCAGATCGATGACTTCCTGCGGGCCCAGATGCCGGTCTGGCGTGCCAAGTACCCGGGCGTCGAAGAGATGAAGGTGGCCGTGATGGGCTGCATCGTCAACGGCCCGGGCGAGAGCAAGCATGCCGACATCGGCATCAGCCTGCCGGGCACTGGCGAGGCGCCGGCCGCGCCGGTGTTCATCGACGGCGAAAAGGCCATGACGTTGCGCGGCGATGGCATCGCCCAGGAATTCCAGACGGTGGTCGAGAACTACATCGAACGCCGTTACGGGGCTGCCACGGCCGCCCACTGATCTGCCTGCGAGGCTGGTGCGTGAAGGCACCCGCCTGTCCTGTGGCCGCCGACTGTGCGGCCGCAATTTTTTCTGACATTCCTGCTGACTGGGCCGCGTGCCCGTCCCCCTGACATGAGTGAACAAGTGAAGGCCGTCAAAGGCATGAACGACATCCTGCCGCCGGTGTCGGCGCGCTGGGAATGGTTCGAAGACGTGGTGCGCGCACTGATGCGCCGCTACGCCTACCAGAACATCCGCACCCCGATCGTCGAGCACACGCCCTTGTTCGTGCGCGGCCTGGGCGAGGTGACGGACATCGTCGAGAAAGAGATGTACTCGTTCGAGGACAAGCTCAACGGCGATCCGCTGACGCTGCGCCCGGAAGGCACCGCTGGTGTGGTGCGTGCCGTGGCTGAACACTCGATGCTGTACGACGGCGGCAAGCGCCTCTACTACATCGGCCAGATGTTCCGCCACGAGCGCCCGCAGAAGGGCCGCTACCGCCAGTTCCACCAGGTGGGCGTTGAAGCGCTGGGCTTTGCCGGCCCCGATGTGGATGCGGAAGTCATCCTGATGGCGCGCAGCCTGCTTCGTGACCTCGGCCTGACCGATGTGCGCCTGGAGCTGAACAGCCTGGGCCAGCCGGCCGAGCGTCAGGCCCACCGTGCGGCCCTGATCAGCTATTTTGAAGCGCACCAGGACCAGCTTGACGAAGAGGCACGTCGCCGTCTGCACAGCAACCCGCTGCGCATTCTCGACACCAAGAACCCGGCGATGCAGGCGTTGGTGGAAGCCGCGCCCAAGCTGATGGACTACCTCGGTGAGGCGTCGCTCGCTCACCTGGCGGCCGTGCGTGCAGCCCTGGATGCCGTGGGCCAGCCCTACACGCTGAATCCGCGCCTGGTGCGCGGCATGGACTACTACAACCTCACCGTGTTCGAGTGGGTGACCGACCGACTCGGCTCGCAAGGCACCGTGTGCGGCGGTGGCCGCTACGACGGCCTGATCGAGCAGATCGGTGGCAAGGCTGCGCCGGCCGTGGGCTGGGGCCTGGGCATCGAGCGCGTGCTGGCCCTGATCGACGATGCCGGCATCGAAGTGCCGCTGCCGGTGCCTGATGTGTACGCCGTGCTGCCGGATGCATCAGCCCTGGGCACCGCCATTGCCGTGATCGAGGCCTTGCGCGCCGCAGGGGTGTCGGTGCAGATGCATGCCGGTGGCAAGGACGGGCAGGGCAGCTTCAAATCACAGTTCAAGAAGGCAGACGCCAGTGGCGCCCGCTTTGCACTGGTATTCGGTGGTGACGAGCTGGCGCAAGGCATGGTGGCCGTGAAGTCGCTGCGCGACGCGGCCATCGGCCAACGGCTGGAGCCCCTGGCCGATGTGACTGGCTGGGCACAGAGCCTGCGCGGCAACGCATAATCCCCGCTTCACCCGGCAGCTGGCCGGGCCCGCATTTTTTTCTCGCCCGCGCCTGCGGGCCATGTTTCATGGCAACCAATCTCGATCTTCAGGAACAAGAGCAACTGGATGAGCTGAAGGCTTTCTGGCAGCAACATGGCAACCTGATCACCTGGACGCTGACACTGATCCTGGCCGCCTTTGCTGCCTGGAATGGTTGGAATTGGTACCAGCGCGAGCAGGGTGCCAAGGCCAGCGCCATGTTCGAGGAGCTCGACAACGCCGTGGCCGCCGGTGATGCCGACCGCGCTGGTCGCGTCTTCGGTGACCTGAAAGAGCGCTTTGCCCGCACCACCTACACCCAGCAAGCCGGTCTGATCGCCGCCAAGCTGCAGGCGGACAAGGGCCAGGCCGATGCTGCTGCCGCCAGCCTGGGCTGGTTGGCCGACAACGCTGCCAATGACGACTACAAGGCGCTGGCTCGCCTCCGTCTGGCCGGTCTGCTGATCGACAAGAAGGCCTACGACGAGGCACTGAAGCAACTCGCAGGCGTGACCCAGCCGGCCTTTGCCGCACTGGCCGACGATCGCCGTGGCGACGTGTTGCTGGCGCAGGGCAAGGCGGCCGAGGCCGTGACGGCCTGGCAGGCGGCCTACAAGGCCATGGACGAGAAGCAGGACTATCGCCGGGTGATTGAAGCCAAGCTCACCGCCCGCGCCGCTGCACCGGAAGCCGCCGCGTCGGCTGGAGCCCAATGATGAACAGCACGCGTTCCCGATTCCCTGGCTGGCTCGCCTTGGGCGTGACCGCCGCCACCCTGTGGCTGGGCGGCTGTGCCGCCGACAAGGCCAAGCCCGCCCCGCTGGAAACCGTGACGGCCCAGATCGCTGGCAAGCAGGTCTGGCAGCTGAACATCGGCAACGTCAGCTTCCCGCTGAACGTGGCCGCACGTCAGGGCCAGTTCTTTGCTGCGTCGGATGCCGGCACCGTTGTGGCGGTGGACGCCGCAACTGGCCGCGAAGCGTGGCGTGCCGACGTCGGCGCCCGTTTGAGCGCCGGTGTGGGCAGCGACGGCCGCTACGCTGCCGTCGTGACCCGCGACGGTGAGGTGGTGGTGCTGGACAAGGGCGCCGAAGTCTGGCGCGCGCGCGTCGACAGCCGTGTCGTGACCGCCCCGCTGGTGGCGGGTGAGCGCGTGTTCGTGCTGGGTGTCGACCGTGTCGTTCACGCCTTCGATGTGCTGGACGGCCGACGCCTGTGGACGCTCAAGCGCCCCGGCGACGCCCTGACGCTCGCCCAGGCAGGCGTGTTGACGGCATACAAGGACACCCTGGTCGCTGGTCAGGGCAATCGCCTGGTTGGTGTTGACCCGCTCAAGGGCACGGTGCGCTGGGAAGTGCCGGTGGTGACGCCGCGCGGCAGCAACGAGGTGGAGCGTCTGGCTGACCTGGTGGGCCCGGTGACCCGTGCTGGTTCGGTGCTGTGCATGCGCGCCTTCCAGAACGCACTGGGTTGCGTGGACGCCGAGCGCGGCCAGCTGAAGTGGTCCGTCAATGGCGGTGGTTTGCAGGCCGTGGGCGGTGACGCCGACTTCGTCTTCAGCGCCGACGCCAGCGACCGCCTGAGCGGCCGCCGCCGCAGCACCGGTGAAGTGCTCTGGACGACCGAGCGCTTCCTCAACCGCGGCCTGAGCGGCCCTGTCTCGCTGGGCAAGACCCTGGTGGTCGGTGACTTTGAAGGCGAAGTGCATTTCCTGGGCCGCGATGCGGGCCAGACGCAATTGCGCCTGCCCACCGACGGCTCGGCCGTGGTGGGAACGCCCGTGGTGCTTGACACCACCTTGTTGGTGGTCACGGCCAAGGGCGGTCTGTTCGCCTTCCGGCCCGAGTGATCGCCCGTTTTTGATTCTGCAGATTTCCAAGGCCCTTCTTTGAAACCCGTCATTGCCCTCGTCGGCCGTCCCAATGTGGGCAAGTCGACCCTGTTCAACCGGCTGACCAAAAGCCGCGATGCCATCGTGGCTGACTATGCCGGCCTGACCCGCGATCGCCACTACGGCGATGGTCGGCTGGGCACCCGGGAGTTCATCGTCATTGACACCGGCGGTTTCGAGCCTGACAGCTCGACCGGCATCGTCAAGGAAATGGCCAAGCAGACCAAGCAGGCCGTGGCCGAAGCCGACATCGTCGTGTTCGTCACGGACGTGCGCAGCGGCTTGTCTGCCCAGGACGCCGACATCGCGCGGTTCCTGCGCCAGGCCAACAAGCGCGTCATCCTGACCGTGAACAAGGCCGAGGGCATGGTCGATTCGCCCCTTCTGGGCGAGTTCTGGGAACTGGGCCTCGGCAATCCGCACCCGATTTCGTCGGCGCACGGGCAGGGCATCCGCAGTCTGCTGGAAGCGGCGCTGGAAGATTTTCCGGAAGACGAAGAGGAAGAGATCTCGGCCGAAGACAAGCCCATCCGTCTGGCCGTTGCTGGCCGACCGAACGTGGGCAAGTCGACCCTGATCAACACCTGGCTGGGTGAAGAGCGTCTGATCGCCTTCGACATGCCCGGCACCACCCGCGACGCCATCACGGTGCCGCTGGAGCGCAACGGCCAGAAGTTCGAGCTGATCGACACCGCTGGTTTGCGCCGCAAGGGCAAGGTCTTCGAGGCGATCGAGAAATTCTCGGTGGTCAAGACCCTGCAGGCCGTGGCCGACGCCAACGTGGTGGTGCTGCTGGTGGACGCCACCATCGGCGTGAGCGACCAGGACGCGCACATCGCCGGCTACGTGCTCGACTCGGGTCGTGCGGTGGTGATCGCCATCAACAAGTGGGACGTGATCGACAGCTACCAGCGCCAGATGCTGGAGCGCTCGATCGAGCAACGTCTGGCTTTCCTGAAGTTCGCACCGGTGCTGCACATCTCGGCGCTGAAGCGCCAGGGCCTGGGCCCGCTGTGGGACGCCATCGCGGCTGCCCATGCCTCCGCCACCTGCAAGATGCCCACCCCGGTGCTGACGCGTCTGCTGCATGAGGCCGTGGAACACCAGGCGCCCAAGCGGGGCGGCACGTCGCGCCCGAAGCTGCGCTACGCCCACCAGGGCGGCATGAACCCACCGATCATCATCATCCACGGCAACGCCCTGGAGCATGTGACCGAGGTCTACAAGCGATACCTTGAAGCCCGTTTCCGCGAGCATTTCCGGCTGGTCGGAACGCCTCTGAGAATTGAATTCAAGAGTGCGCGGAACCCTTTCCTCGAAAACTGACACATAACCCTGTCCCTGCGAATTTGCAGGCATCAGGCGTGTGTTAACGTGCCAATCTTCTCCTCTTCCAACACGGAGCATATCGTGAGCAACAAAGGGCAACTCCTACAAGACCCCTTCCTGAACCTCCTTCGCAAGGAGCATGTGCCGGTGTCGATTTACCTCGTCAACGGCATCAAACTTCAGGGTCATATCGAGTCTTTCGACCAGTACGTCGTGCTGCTGCGCAATACCGTCACCCAGATGGTTTACAAGCATGCGATTTCCACCGTGGTCCCTGGCCGCGCGGTCAATTTCCATCCGGCTGAATCAGCCGACGGCGCCTGAACGCGCCCCATGACGCCGGCCTTCCTGGCCGGTCAGCCTGGCTGAACCCCCTTTGAGCGCTGTGAATCAAACCAACGTGCCGTCGGACCAACAGGCGGCACGAGCAGTGCTGGTCGGTGTGGATCTCGGTCCAGGTTCCTCTTTTGATCCCACCCTGGATGAGTTGTCGCTGCTGGCTGAATCGGCCGGTGATGTGACGGTTGCCAAGGTGGTCTGCAAGCGCAAGGCGCCCGACGCCGCTTTGTTCGTGGGCTCCGGCAAGGCCGACGAGATCAAGATGCTGGTGCAAGCCCATGGCGCGCACGGCGTGATCTTCGATCAGGCCCTGTCGCCAGCCCAGCAGCGCAATCTTGAGCAGCACATCGGTGTGGCGGTGTCTGACCGCACCGCGCTCATCCTCGAAATTTTCGCTGCCCGGGCCCAGAGCCATGAGGGCAAGCTGCAGGTTGAGCTGGCTCGCCTGCAATACCTCTCCACCCGCCTCGTGCGTCGCTGGAGCCACCTGGAGCGCCAGCAGGGCGGTACCGGTGTGCGGGGCGGCCCTGGCGAAGCCCAGATCGAACTGGACCGTCGAATGATCGGCGACCGCATCAAGGCGGTGAAGATCCGTCTCGACAAGGTCAAGCGCCAGCGAGGCACCCAGCGCAAGGCGCGTGAGCGCAGCGGTACCTTCCGCGTGTCGCTGGTGGGTTACACCAATGCCGGCAAATCGACGCTGTTCAATGCGCTGGTGAAGGCCCGTGCCTACGCCGCGAACCAGTTGTTCGCCACGCTCGACACCACCACGCGCTCGCTTTACCTGGGTGAAGCGGGCAGGGCGGTGTCGCTGTCGGACACCGTGGGTTTCATCCGCGATCTGCCGCACAAGCTGGTGGAGGCGTTCCGCGCCACGCTGCAGGAAGCGGCGGATGCCGACCTGCTGCTGCATGTGGTCGACAGCGCGAGCCCGGTGCTGCTGGAGCAGCGCGCCGAGGTTGAGCGCGTGCTCGAGGAAATCGATGCCGACACCGTGCCGCAGGTGCTGGTGTTCAACAAGCTCGACATGCTCGATCCATCGCAGCGCCCGCATGCCCTGCGCGACGAGATCGAAATCGGTCCGAACCTGCGTGTCACGCGGGTGTTTGTGTCGGCTTTGACCGGCGAAGGCCTGGACGTGCTTCGGCAGGTGATTGCCGAGCATGCGGCGCGGCTGGACTTGATAAATAGTGGAGTCGTCTCCACATTACCTGATGGCAGTCCCGTTCCCTTTTCGGGCGGCCTGACCTGAATCCCCCTGAACACTTTCCGGTTTGACCATGCCCTCTACATCCTCACGGTCTGCGCCTATCCCGGTTCGTTTGAGTGAACTGGGTGCCGCTGCAGCGGCCCTCCTGCAGGGATCCTGGGCACGCGTTCGCGGCGCCACGGTGGTTCTGAACAACGGCCGCAACGACGGCCCCCCTGACCTCGACGAACTCTGGCGCGACTTCAATCGCAAGCTGTCGGGTTTGCTGGGCGGCGGCAACGGTGGCAAGGACGGTGGCACACCGCCGCGCGGCCCTGACAACTTCCAGCCCGACATGAAGAGTGCCGGCGTGGGCGTTGGCCTGATTGCCGGCGTGGTGGCGTTGATCTGGGCCGGCAGCGGCGTGTTCATCGTGCAGGAAGGCCACCAGGCCGTCATCACCACCTTCGGCAAGTATTCCGCCACGGTGGATGCCGGCATCCAGTGGCGCATGCCGTACCCGATCCAGCAGCACGAAACCGTGGCCGTGACGCAGTTGCGCTCGGTCGAGGTGGGTCGCAACACCATCGGCCAGGCCACCGGCCTGCGCGACTCGTCGATGCTGACCCAGGACGAGAACATCGTCGACATCCGCTTCACGGTGCAATACCGCCTGAAGGATGCGCGCGCGTTCCTCTTCGAGAACCGTGGCACCGATGACGCCGTGGTGCAGGCCAGCGAATCGGCCGTGCGCGAAATCGTCGGCCGCAGCAAGGTGGATTCGGTGCTCTATGAGCGCCGCGACGCCATTGCCGCTGACCTGGTCAAGTCGATCCAGACGCAGCTCGACCGCTTGAAGGCTGGCGTGACGATCTCGAACGTCAATCTGCAGAACGTGCAGGTGCCCGAGCAGGTGCAGGCGTCGTTTGACGATGCCGTGAAGGCCGGCGCTGACCGCGACCGTTTCAAGAACGAAGGTCAGGCCTACGCCAGCGACGTGATTCCGAAGGCCCAGGGCACGGCTTCGCGCCTGCGCGAAGAGGCTGAAGGTCACAAGTCGCGCGTGGTGTCGGTGGCTGAAGGTGATGCCCAGCGCTTCACTTCTGTCTACAACGAGTACCAGAAGGCTCCGGGCGTGACCCGCGACCGCCTCTACATCGACACGATGCGTGAGGTGTATTCGAACGTCAGCAAGGTGATGGTGGACAGCCGCAGCGGCTCGAACCTGTTGTACCTGCCGCTCGACAAGCTGATGCAGCAAACCGGCGCCAACTCTGGCGTGGCCATGCCGGCGACGGCAGCGCCCACGCCAGCCGCCCCCGCAGCCGCCGAGCCCGCAGCCGCCGACCCTCGCTCACGCGATGGTGCGCGCAGCCGCGATCGCGAGAGCCGTTGAACAGCCGCCAGGAGTTTTCATCATGAATCGAATTGCATTGGTGCTGGGCGGCGTGATTGCGGCCCTGCTGGTGGCCGCGTCCACCTTGTTCGTGGTTGACCAGCGCCAGGTGGCGGTGGTGTACGCCCTGGGCGAAATCAAGGAAGTCATCACCGAGCCGGGCCTGAAGTTCAAGCTGCCCCCGCCGTTCCAGAACGTCGTGTTCCTGGATCGCCGCATCCAGACGATGGACAGCCCGGAGACCCGTCCGGTCTTCACCGCTGAAAAGAAGAGCCTGGTGATCGACTGGCTGGTGAAGTGGCGCATCACGGAGCCGCGCCAGTTCATCCGCAACAACGGCACCGACATGCGCAACCTGGAGAACCGCCTGAGCCCCGTGGTGCAGGCTGCGTTCAACGAGGAAATCACCAAGCGCACGGTGGGCGGCGTGCTGTCGGCCGAGCGCGAGAAGGTGATGCACGACGTGCAGGTGCGCCTGGCTGAAGAAGCCAAGTCGTTCGGTATCGAAATCATCGACGTGCGCATCAAGCGTGTCGACTTTGTTGCCAGCATCACCGATGCCGTGTACCGCCGCATGAAGTCCGAGCGTGAGCAGGTGGCCAACGAGCTGCGCTCCACTGGCCAGGCCGAGGGCGAAAAGATCCGCGCCGATGCTGACCGCCAGCGCGAGGTCATCATGGCCGAGGCCTACCGCGACGCCCAGAAGGTCAAGGGCGAGGGCGATGCCAAGGCGTCTGCGCTGTACGCCGAAGCGTTCGGCCGTGACCCGCAGTTCGCGCAGTTCTACCGCAGCCTGGAAGCCTATCGCACGAGCTTCAGCAAGAAGAGCGACGTGATGGTGGTGGACCCGAGCTCCGACTTCTTCAAGGCCATGCGTGGTGGCAGCTCGGCGGGCTCCCCCGCCGGCAAGAAGTAAGTCTCGATGCGGCGCCATGTGCGCCGCACTGTCTCTGTGAGCCAGCAGGCGACATGGCCTGTACAATGCCCGTTTTAACCGCGGTTCATTTTCATGTCGTCTGCTTGGCTGCTGCCAGAGCACATTGCCGATGTCCTGCCCGCTGAGGCACGACGCATCGAAGAACTTCGCCGCCAATGGCTTGATCTGGCGCGTGGTTACGGCTTTGAGCTGGTCATGCCCCCGTTGCTGGAACACCTGGAGTCTCTGCTCTCGGGTACCGGTCGGGAGCTGGATCTCAAGACCTTCAAACTGGTTGATCAACTCAGCGGTCGCACGCTGGGTGTTCGTGCCGACACCACGCCACAAGCTGCCCGCATCGACGCCCACCTGCTGAACCGCACGGGTGTGACGCGGCTCTGCTACTGCGGCCCGGTGCTGCACACCCGCCCATCCGGCCTGCACGCCACCCGTGAGCCACTCCAGTTCGGCGCCGAAATCTTCGGTCATGCTGGCCTGGAAGCGGAACTCGAAATCCAGACGCTCGCGCTGGATGGCCTGCAAGCGGCTGGTGTGCGTCAGCTCACCCTCGACCTCGGCGATGCGCGCATCGTCCGATCGGTGCTGGGTGGTGTGCCGCTGGACGCCGCTGCGTTGACCGATCTGGTGGCCGCGCTCACGGCCAAGGACGGCAGCACGGTGCGTGACATCGCCGCCAAGTGCCCGGCTGATACCCGCGACGGCTTGAGCGCCTTGCTCGACCTGTACGGCGGCGAGGAAGTGCTTGCTGAGGCTCGCCGCCGCCTGCCGGCACGTGCCCCCATCGCTGCCGCGCTCGACGACCTGCAGTGGCTGGCCACGCATCTTCGTGTGTCGCACCCTGAAGTGCGGCTGGGTTTCGACCTCTCGGACATGAGCGGTTATGCCTATTACAGCGGCGTTCGCTTCGCCATCTACGGCGAAGGCAGCACCGACACCCTGGCGCGTGGTGGCCGGTACGATGAAGTGGGTGCGGTGTTCGGCCGCAACCGTCCTGCCGTTGGCTTCAGCCTTGACTTGAAGGGTCTGACCGGCTCCGTGGCCATCGGCGCCCAGCGCACGGCTGTGCGGGCACCGTGGTCTGAAGATGCCGGCCTGCGTGCTGCCATCCGTCGTTTGCGCGACGCTGGCGAGACCGTGGTCTGCATCCTGCCGGGCCACGAGCAGGAAACCCAGGAATTTGCCTGCGACCGTGAACTGGTCGCCATTGACGGGCAATGGGTGTTGCACGCCCTCTGAGCGTGCCCCTCCCGTCGCCAACCCATTACTTTCGAAAACTCGAGAACGACATGCAAGAAGGCAACAACATCGCGCGTGGGCGCAACGTCGTGGTCGTCGGCACCCAATGGGGTGACGAAGGCAAGGGCAAGGTCGTCGACTGGCTGACGGATCACGCGTCGGGTGTCGTCCGTTTCCAGGGCGGCCACAACGCGGGCCATACGCTGGTGATCAAGGGCGTCAAGACCGCGCTGCAACTGATCCCCTCGGGCATCATGCGCGACGGCGTGGCCTGCTACATCGGCAACGGTGTGGTGGTCGATCCGACGCACCTGCTGTCGGAAATCGAGCGCCTGGAAAAGGCCGGCCTGGACGTGCGTTCGCGCCTGTTCATCAGCGAGTCCTGCCCGCTGATCCTGCCGTTCCACGTCGAGGTCGACAAGGCCCGTGAAGCCCTGCGTGAAACCAGCGGCGCCGGCAAGATCGGCACGACCGGCAAGGGCATCGGCCCGGCCTACGAAGACAAGGTTGCCCGCCGTGCCTTGCGCGTGCAAGACCTGAAGCACCCGGAGCGCTTTGCCAAGAAACTGCGTGAACTGCTCGACCTGCACAACTTCGCGCTGAGCGGCTACCTGAAGGCCACGCCGCTGGAATTCCAGCCGATCTTCGATCAGGCGATGAAGATGGCTGAAGTGCTGCGGCCGATGATGGCTGACGTGGGTTACCGCATCCACAAGGCCCACCAGTCGGGCGCCAACATCCTGTTCGAAGGTGCCCAGGGCACGCTGCTGGACATCGACCACGGCACCTACCCGTACGTCACCTCCAGCAACTGCGTGGCCGGCAATGCCGCTGCAGGCTCCGGCGTTGGCCCGGGCATGCTGCATTACATCCTGGGCATCACCAAGGCCTACACCACGCGTGTTGGTTCGGGCCCGTTCCCGACCGAGCTCGATTGGGAAGTGCCCGACACGGTCGGCTATCACCTGTCGACCGTTGGCCAGGAGCGTGGCACCGTCACCGGCCGTGCCCGTCGTTGTGGCTGGCTTGATGCTGCAGCGCTGAAGCGCTCGATCATCATCAACGGCATCTCGGGCCTGTGCCTGACCAAGCTGGACGTGCTGGACGGCCTCACCGAAATCAAGGTGTGCACCGGCTACCAACTGGGTGACCAGGTGCTGGACATCCTGCCGCTGGATGGTGACGAGATCGACGCCTGCGTGCCCATCTATGAAACCTTCCCGGGTTGGGAAGGCAGCACCTTCGGCATCACCGAGTGGGACAAATTGCCGCTGAACGCCCGTCGTTATCTCGAGCGGGTTCAGGAATTCATCGGCGCGCCGATCGACATGGTGTCGACCGGCCCGGACCGTGATCACACGATCCTGCTGCGTCATCCGTACACGGCCTGAGCGCCGCGTTTTGCATTCACTGAATTGGGTAGTTGGGAGTAAGCATGCTGACCGATGATGGCAAGCACCTGTATGTGTCCTGGGACGAGTACCACCTGCTGACCGAGCGTCTGGCCCTGAAGGTGCACGCCTCGGGTTGGGAGTTCGATCAGATCCTGTGCCTGGCGCGTGGTGGCATGCGCCCCGGCGACGTGCTGTCGCGCGTGTTCGACAAGCCCCTGGGCATCATGTCGACGAGCTCCTACCGTGCGGAAGCTGGCACCATCCAGGGCCGCCTCGACATGGCCAAGTACATCACCCTGCCCAAGGGTGAGTTGGCTGGCCGCGTGCTGCTGGTGGATGACCTGGCCGACTCGGGCGTGACCCTGAAGGCCGTGGTGGAGCGTCTGCGCGGCCTGCCTTCCATCACCGAGCTGCGCTCGGCGGTGATCTGGACCAAGTCGGTGTCGACCTACACCCCGGACTATTACGTGGAAATGCTGGCCACCAGCCCGTGGATCCACCAGCCGTTCGAAGAGTACGACAACCTGCGCCCGGATGGCCTGGCGAAGAAGTTGTCGGTCTGATGCCGAGTTTGCCGAGCCGTCTGGCTCAGGCTGCAGGAAGCCCGCCGAGTGCGGGCTTTTTTTCGTCTGCTCGGGTCGCTTGCTCGGTGGCGGCAGCACGCCAGCGGCATGGATTCGCGACAGTTTGGCGACGGTCCTGGGCGATGGAGGAGATTCGTCGCACCAAAACAAAAAGGCCAGCATTTTCATGCTGGCCTTGCTCGAAACATCTATCTTTTGGTTATTCTTGGTGCCCAGGAGAGGACTCGAACCTCCACGGAGTTACCCGCTAGTACCTGAAACTAGTGCGTCTACCAATTCCGCCACCTGGGCTTAATCGCTGCTACAACCTAATTGCTTCGTATCGAAGTCTTTTCGTGTTGCAGCGAAAGATAGGACTATATCATCAAAACCAAGAAGATTGCAAGCGCCCCCGTGTTGGGTGGTGCGCTCATGAGTGAAATTGATGGCACGGTGTTCGGCCATCGCGACGGGCACGGGTTTGTGCACCGTGACGACGGCGAAGCCTCCGTCTACCTGGCACCCCAGGAAATGCGCACCGTGCTGCACCGCGATCGCGTGCGTGTGCGCATCGTCCGGGCCGACCGCAAGGGCCGGCCCGAGGGCAGGGTGGTTGAAATCCTGGAACGCCGCAAGACGCCCATCATCGGCCGCTTGTTGCAGGAAGGCGGCATCTGGCTGGTGGCGCCCGAAGACCGGCGCTTCGGCCAGGACATCCTGATTCCCAAGAATGCGGTGGCCAATGCCCAGGCGGGGCAGGTGGTGGCGGTGGAGTTGACCGAGCCGCCGTCGATGTATTCGCAGCCGGTCGGGCGTGTGTCCGAGGTGCTGGGCGAGATCGACGATCCGGGGATGGAAATCGAGATCGCGGTGCGCAAGTACGAAGTGCCGCACCGCTTCTCACCCGAGACGCTGGCCCAGGCCGCCAGCCTGCCGGACAAGCTGCGCGCTGCTGACCTGAAACAGCGCATCGACTTGACCGACGTGCCGCTGGTGACCATCGACGGCGAAGACGCGCGAGATTTCGATGACGCGGTGTATTGCGAACCGTGGTCGAGCGGCCGAGGCAAGAACGCGCAAACTGGCTGGCGCCTGTTGGTGGCGATCGCTGACGTCAGCCACTACGTGAAGCCGGGTGAGGCGCTCGACAAGGATGCATTCGAGCGTGCGACCTCGGTGTATTTCCCTCGGCGCGTCATTCCGATGCTGCCCGAGAAGCTGTCCAACGGCCTGTGCTCGTTGAACCCGGACGTGCCGCGCCTGTCGATGGTCTGCGACATGCTGATTGACAGCGACGGCCAGACGACGGCCTACCAGTTTTACCCGGCCGTCATCAATTCACACGCGCGTCTGACCTACACGGAAGTGGCGGCGGCGCTGTCCAACACTCGGGGGCCTGAAGCGGCGCGGCGCAGCGTCTTGATGCCCCACCTGCTCCACCTGCACGAGGTGTTCCGGGCGTTGTTGAAGGCCCGTGCCCGGCGCGGTGCCATCGACTTCGAAACCACCGAGACGCAGATCGTCTGCGACGACAACGGCCGCATCGAGAAGATCGTGCCGCGCACCCGCAACGATGCGCATCGCCTCATCGAAGAGGCGATGCTGGCGGCCAACGTCTGCGCCGCCGACTTCATTGCCGGGGCTGAGCATGCGTCGCTCTTCCGCGTGCATGAAGGCCCGACGCCCGAGAAGCGGCTGACCCTTCAGAACTACCTGAAGGCACTGGGCTTGGGGCTGTCTGTGAGCGACGACCCGAAGCCTGCCGAATTCCAGGCCATTGCCGCGGCCACGAAAGATCGGCCCGACGCGCAGCAGATCCACACGATGCTGCTGCGCTCGATGCAGCAAGCCATCTACACGCCGGCGAACAGCGGTCACTTTGGCTTGTCGTACGCTGCTTACACGCACTTCACCAGCCCGATCCGGCGTTACCCGGACCTGCTGGTGCACCGTGTGATCAAGGCGATCCTGCAGGCGCGCCACTACAAGCTGTCGACCGGTGAGCTGGCTGCGCCCAAGCCCCGCAAGGGCGCGGGCGGCAAGCCTGCGAAGGCCGCGGTTACCGAGATGGAGCGCTGGGAGTTGGCCGGCGCGCATTGCAGCGCGAATGAGCGACGCGCCGATGAGGCCTCACGCGACGTGGAAGCGTGGCTCAAGTGCCGCTACATGCGTGAGCATCTGGGGGAGGAGTTCGCGGGCACGGTCAGTGCCGTTGCGGGCTTCGGCCTGTTCGTGACGCTGGACGCCCTGTATGTGGACGGCCTGGTGCACATCACCGAACTCGGTGGCGAGTACTACCGGTTCGACGAGCTGCGTCAGGAGCTGCGTGGTGAGCGCACCGGCGTGCGCTATGTCGTGGGCTCTCGCGTGCGGGTTCAGGTGAGCCGGGTTGACCTGGACGGCCGGAAGATCGATTTCCGGCTGGTGCATGAGGGCGCCGAAACCGAGCGCCCAGGCTCGCCGGTCAAGGGCAAGCCGGGCGCTCGTGGGGCTGAACGTGCGCCCCGCGTCGCCAGTTCGGCCACGGAGCAACTGGCCGATGTCGAGGCGCATGACCGTGCGGTCAAGCGGGCTGCCAAGGCGGCTCGATCGGCGCGCAGTTCGGGTGCCGCGCCGCGGGGTTCATCATCGTCCACCGGCGCTGGCAAGGCAGCCAAGGCGAGCAAGACGGCGAAGTCGCGCACCCGGCGCTGACCACGAACTCAAGCGGCTCAAGCGCTCAACGCGCGCTCTGCCGCGTGAGGTGGGACGCGCGTTGCAACGCCTGGATGAGTTCGTGTGCCGGCAGTGGCAGTCCCGGGTCGCCCGGCGCCACCTCAGCCGCCCGACCATGCAGCCAGACAGCGCTCAGGGCGGCTTGACGTGCAGTTTGATGTGCTGAAGCCGTGGGCGGCGCGGCTTGGCTCGACCAGAGGCCGCCAAGCCAGCCCGCCAGCACGTCGCCGCTGCCCGGTGTTGCCAATCGGGCGTTGCCGGTGGGGTTGATAGCGGGGACGTTGTCAGGGCTGGCGACGATGGTGCCGGACCCTTTCAACACCACCACGGCCTGTGTCTTGTGGGCCAGGGTTTGCGCCGCCGCAAGGCGGTCGGCCTGAACCTCGGCGGTGCTGCAACCCAGCAGGCGCGCAGCTTCCAGCGGGTGCGGTGTCAGCACCGTGCTCAAGGCCTGATCGCGGCGGGCAGCCAGGGCCCGCATCAGAGTCGGGTCGGCCGCCACGGCGTTCAAGCCGTCAGCGTCCAGCACCAGTCGGGCTGCGCGCGCGATGGCGGCAGGCAACTCGGCGGCAACGGCCTCTCCACCGCCACAGCCGCACACCAGGGTGATGCGTTCCAGCACGCCGGGTGCACACCAGGCGTGGGCATCGCGCTGCATCAGTTCGGGCCAGCAGGGGTCTGCCGGCGCCTGGCCATCGGCCCCGAGTTCGCTGACGTAGACACGGCCGGCGCCGGCGGCCAGCGCCGCACGGCTGGCCAGATGGGCTGCGCCGCCCATGCCGCGGGCACCGCCCAGCACCCAGAGATCACCAAAGCTGCCTTTGTGTTGTTGGTGTTGTCTCATGGGCAGGCCGCGCCTGGCGTCGTCTGCACTCGACAAGGTGGCGGAAGGGGGCGTCGCGCTGGGGTCGCAAGCCAGGTCCGCCAGCCAGATGTGGCCGGCCAGATCACGCCCGTCGCCGGTGAACAAGCCGGGTCGCGCCGTCAGCAGCGCCAGGGTATGGGTGGCCACCACCACGCTGTGGCCCAGGGGTTGGCCGGTGTCGCCCAGCAGGCCGGTCGGTTGGTCCACCGCCAGCACGGGTACGCCAGCACGCTGAAAGTCGTTCAACCGGGCCACGCATGCCGCCATCTCGCCTTCGGGTGCGCGGTGTTGGCCCAGGCCGAGCAGGGCATCGATTGCCAGTTCTGCTTGCTCCACATCCGCCAGCTCGGTAGCGCCACCCCCGCCGTCTTGCCACAGCTGCCAGGCCCGCAGGGCGTCTGGTGGGCGGTTGGTGCCCGCGCCGCAGGTGGTGATTTGCACGTGCCAGCCGGCTTGCCTCAGGGCTGCCGCCGCCACCAGTCCGTCGCCACCGTTGTTGCCAGGGCCGACGGCGATCCAGGCGCGTCTTCCGTGTGGCGCCAGGGCTTGGCCAAGGCGCGCCACCGCCAGGCCGGCGCGCTGCATCAAGGCAAAGGGTGGCGAGGCTGCGAGCGCCAGGCTCTCCACGACCCTGGCTGACGCGTTGCTGTACAGCGCCGCCCCACTGGAGCCGTCCAGCCGCGTGATGCGGCCGATCGAAGCGGCGACGTTCGGCACGGTGGCGCCGCTCTGGGCGCAGGGAAGGGGGCTCATGCCCCTGAGCTTATCGGAACCGCTGGGCGCCGAGTTGCGCTACGTCGATGGCGCCCGAACGCCCGGTGATCTGGTCGGCCAGGATGCGCGCCGCGCCGCAGGCTTCCGCCCAGCCGTGCTGGCCATGGGCGAGGTTGAGCCAGATGCCCGGGGCACCACTGGCGCCCAGTACCGGCAGGCCGTCGGGCGTCATCACGCGGGTGCCGCGCCATTCCGTGGCGCGTGAGGTGCGCGCCGCGCCGGGGAACCAGTCGTCCAGCACCCGGTAGAGCGTGTCTACGCTGCCCTGGCGCCAGGCCTTGTCGCGGCCGCCCACCTCGTAGCCGCCCGCCACCCGAACCCGGTGACCCAGCCGGGTGATGCTCACCTGGTGGCGCTCGTCGGTCAGTGCACTCCGCGGGCCCGGATCGGGACTGGCCTCAGGCAGGTGCAGCGGGGCGGTGATCGAGTAGCCGTGCACCAGCTGCGTATTGAGCCGCACGCCGAGCGGCTTCAGCAGATTGGCCGCGCCCTGGCCGGCGCAGATGATCACGGCATCAAAGCTTTGTGCACCCTCTGCTTGCAACACGGTCGACGGCGGGTTGCTGCGCAGCTCGTCGTTCGGTTGCGATTCCAGCATGTCGTCGCGCGCCTGCGCCATCACGAGAGGCTGCGTGCCCGCCACCACGCTGATCACGTCGTGGTGGAAATGGAACTGCACACCCAGGCGCCGTGCCTCGTCCTTCAACCGGTGGGCGAACTGTCGACCATTCACCACTTCGTCGCCCGGCAGGTGCAGGGCGCCAATCAGCTGGTCGCCGGCCTGCAGGGCAGGTTCGATCAGCTGCGCCTGGGCAGGATCCAGCAGATCGGCGCGCTCGCCCAGTTCGTGCAGCACCGCCATTGATGCTTCAGCCTGCTGTCGTTCCCGCTTGCTGCGCAGCAATACGAGATGGCCCTGGCTGTGTTCGTGCTCCAGGCCCAGGTCGTGGTCGAGCTGGTGGAGCCGGGTCTGGCTGTAGTGCACCAGGCTGTGGAGCTGACGCAGGCTGGCCAGGCGACCCGGCGCGCGGTTGGCGCGCCACCAGCGCCAGAGCCAGGGCAGCAGCCCCGGGTGCACCGAGCACAAGCGCTCCAGAGTGGCGGGCCTGCGCAGCAGCGGGTTCAGCAGCGCGCCGGTCAGGCTGGGGGCGGCGAGGGGTTGCAGGTGGCCGGGGGCCATCAGGCCGGCCTGCGCAAAACTGGCTTGGGCGGCGATGCTGCCGCGCTGCTCGTAGACGGTGACCTCATGGCCATCCAGGGCGAGCTCGTACGCGGTCGTGACGCCGTTGATGCCGGCGCCGATCAGGGCAACGCGCATGGTCAGCTGGCCTTGTGGTGAGACAGGGCTGCTTCAAGCTGCAGGCCGAGTTGAAGAACGGTGTCGTCGTGCCCGTTGGGGGCCCAGACCATCAGACCGACCGGCAGTTCGCCGGGAAGCTGGCAAGGCAGCGACAGGGCGCAGCCATCAAACATGTTTACCACGGAGGGGTTTCGCAGCAGTGCTGCGTTCGTCAGGAAGAACAGGGAGTCGTCGACTTGAAGCGGCGCCAGTGGCGGTGCTGTCATGGGGACGGTGGGACTGAGGGCAGCGTCAAACTCGGACAGGCGTTGTTGCACGCGCTGGATCCAGTCACGCCGCTGCTGATGCAATTGGATGTAATCGGCAGCCAGCATTGTCGCCCCGCGACGGATGCGCACGGCCACTCTCGGATCATAGGCGCTGCCTTGGGCCTCCAGCAGCGGCCGGTGCCAGGCCCAGCTTTCCGCCGCACTGAAGCCGCCCTGGGCCTGCAGGGCGGCCAGTTCGGTCAGCTCCGGCAGGTCGATCTCGATCACCTGCATGCCGGCGCTGCGGGCGCAGGCGAGGGCGCGCTCGAACGCCGCCGCCACGGCGGGCTCGAGGTCGTCCAGCATCACCTGCCGGGGCACGGCCAGCCGCGCGGGGCGCGATAGGTGCTGTGGCGGCGGGTTGTCGGGCAGCACCGCGTTCGACAGCACCGCGTGCAGGCGCATGGCGTCCCGGACGCAGGTGGTGATGGCGCAGGCGGTGTCCAGGGTGGATGAGAGGGGAATGGCCCCGGCCAGCGGCGTCAGGAACTGGCTGCTCTTGAATCCGACCAGGCCCATCAGCGCGGCTGGGATGCGGATGGAGCCGCCGGTGTCAGACCCCAGCGCCGCCCAGGCCGCGCCAATGGCCACCGACGCCGCGCCTCCGCTGGTGGAGCCGCCGGGGATGCGGGGTGTGCTGTCCAGCAAGGTCGTCACCGGGTTGGGCGGTGTGCCGTGGTGCGGGTTCAGGCCCACGCCAGAGAACGCGAATTCGGTCATTCCGGTGTGGCCGATGAGGCAGGCGCCGGCAGCGCGAAGCCGTGCCACGGCCGGGGCGTCTTCCGTCAGCGGCGCAGCCAGGCCCGTCGTTGCGGACTTGTCGCCGTGCAGAACCACCGAGCCCCCGGTCGCCGGCTGGGCGCTCACATCGAACAGATCCTTGACGGAGACCGCGATGCCCTCCAGCAGTCGGGTCGGCGCCCCGGCCTTGCGGCGCGCCTCCGACTCACGGGCTTGCGCCAGCGCGGCGGCATCGAAGGTTCTCAGGAACGTTCCGGCGGCGCTGCCGCGGGCGGTGTCCAGGGCGGCCTGGATAGCGGCAAAGACGTGGCCGTCACCGGGCTTGCCAAGTTCGGCCAGTGCGCCGTCGATGCCGGAGGCTTCTCGGGATGCTATACTCCGCGGGTTTATCTGGACAGCCATGTGGTGAAGAGAAGTTGAGAGTCAGCTTCGAGCGCCCGCGGCATTCAGAGAACCGGGGCCTTCGAGCCTGCGGCCTGCTCGACACATTGGGTGTCGGATGTGCCGCGGCGGAGGGTTCCGAATTTCGCGAACCCGGCTACAAAAGGTGTCGCAGGTGCCTGTTTACAGAGGTAAAAGGCCCGCGATTCAAGCCGGAATTCTAGACTTAACCTTCGGAGTAACTATGTCCGTTTCAATGCGCGAGATGCTGGAAGCCGGCGTCCACTTTGGTCACCAAACCCGCTTCTGGAATCCCAAGATGGCCCCGTATATCTACGGCCATCGCAACAAGATTCACATCATCAACCTCGAAAAGACGCTGCCCAAGTTCGAGGAAGCGATGAAGTTCGTGCGCCAGCTTGCTTCCAAGCGCGGCACGATCCTGATCGTTGGCACCAAGCGTCAAGCTCGCGAAGTCGTCGCCCTGGAAGCCCAGCGCGCCGGCATGCCCTATGTTGACCAGCGTTGGCTGGGCGGCATGCTGACCAACTTCAAGACGGTCAAGGGTTCGCTGAAGAAGCTGAAGGACATGCAAGCCCAGAAGGATGCCGGCGCCGAGCTGCGCATCAAGAAGGAAGCCCTGATGTTCGACCGTGAGCTGGCCAAGCTCGAGAAGGACATCGGCGGCATCCAGGACATGGCTGCCCTGCCGGACGCCATGTTCGTGATCGACGTGGGTTTCCACAAGATCGCCGTGGCCGAAGCCAAGAAGCTGGGCATCCCGGTGATCGGCGTGGTTGACACCAACCACTCGCCTGAAGGCGTGGACTACATCATCCCTGGCAACGACGACTCGGCCAAGGCCGTGGCGCTGTACGCCAAGGCAGTTGCTGACGCTGTCCTGGAAGGCAAGGCCAACGCCGGCGCCGACCTGGTGCAAGCCGTGGCGGCTGACGGCGACGAGTTCGTTGAAGTCAACGAACAAGCCTGATCGTTGCGCCTTTGAGCGCACGTGAAACAGGGGCTTTCATGGCCCCTTTTTCACACCCCTGATGCGATTTGCGGAACTCACGACGGCCCACCCGGGTGGGCTGTTCTAGCAACGGAGAAATTGAAAATGGCAGCAATCACCGCCGGCATGGTCGCCGAACTGCGTGGCAAGACCGACGCGCCGATGATGGAGTGCAAGAAGGCACTGACCGAGGCTGAGGGCGACATGGCCCGCGCCGAAGAAATCCTGCGTGTCAAGCTGGGCAGCAAGGCTGGCAAGGCCGCTTCCCGCGTGACCGCTGAAGGCGTCATCGCCGCAGCCGTGAATGGCACCACCGGCGCCATGATCGAAGTCAACTGCGAAACCGACTTCGTGACCAAGAACGACAGCTTCCTGGCTCTGGCCAAGGCTGCTGCCGAGCTGATCGCTGCTCACGGTCCGGCTGACGTCGAGGCCCTCGGCGCCCTGCCGTACGAGCAAGACAGCTTCGGCCCGACCCTGGAAGACGTGCGCAAGGGCCTGATCGGCAAGATCGGCGAGAACATGTCGTTCCGTCGCTTCAAGCGTTGGTCCAACGGCGGCAACCTGGCCAGCTACCTGCACGGCACCCGCATCGGCGTGGTCGTCGAGTTCACCGGTGACGAAGTGGCTGCCAAGGACGTTGCCATGCACGTCGCCGCCATGAAGCCGGTCTCGCTGTCGCAAGCCGACGTGCCTGCCGAACTGGTGGAGAAGGAACGCAAGATCGCTGCCGAGAAGGCTGCTGAATCGGGCAAGCCGGCCGAAATCGTCGCCAAGATGGTTGAAGGCTCGGTGCAGAAGTTCCTGAAGGAAGTCTCGCTGTTCAACCAGTCGTTCGTGAAGAACGACAAGCTGACCGTTGAGCAGATGCTCAAGGCTGCTTCGACCGACGTGAAGGGTTTCACCCTGTACGTGGTCGGTGAAGGCATCGAGAAGAAGGTTGACGACTTCGCTGCTGAAGTGGCTGCCCAAGTGGCTGCCGCCAAGGGCGCCTGAGCGTTCGGCCTGACGTGCGCGGCTGCCCTTACCGGGGTGGCCGCGTACACTGTTACTGATTCAAAAGATCCACACCCACGGGGGAATCCGCATGCCGGCGTACAAACGCATCCTGCTCAAACTTTCCGGTGAAGCCCTGATGGGCGACGATGCCTACGGCATCAACCGGGCCACCATCGTCCGGATGGTCAGGGAAGTGCAGGAGGTTACCCAGCTTGGCTGTGAAGTCGCTGTGGTGATCGGTGGCGGCAACATCTTCCGTGGTGTCGCTGGCGGCTCGGTCGGCATGGACCGGGCCACCGCCGACTACATGGGCATGCTGGCCACGGTGATGAACTCGCTGGCGCTGGCAGACACCATGCGCCAGGAAGGCATGACCGCCCGTGTCATGTCGGCCATCGCCATCGACCAGGTGGTAGAGCCCTACGTGCGCCCGAAGGCGCTGCAATATCTGGAAGAAGGCAAGGTCGTCGTGTTTGCCGCAGGCACCGGCAACCCCTTCTTCACCACCGACACCGCTGCTGCCCTGCGCGGCGCGGAAATCGGTGCGCAGGTGGTTCTCAAGGCCACCAAGGTGGACGGTGTCTACACCGCCGATCCCAAGAAGGATCCCACCGCGACCCGCTACACGAGCATCAGTTTCGACGATGCGATTGCTCAAAACCTGCAGGTGCTCGACGCGACCGCGTTCGCCCTGTGCCGTGACCAGAAGCTGCCCATCAAGGTGTTCTCGATCTTCAAGCCGGGTGCGCTGAAGCGCGTGGTCTTGGGCGAGGACGAAGGCACGCTGGTGCACGTCTGACCGACTCTGGAGATCTGCCATGACGACCGCTGAAATCAAGAAGAACGCCGAGGCCAAGATGGCCCGCTCGATCGAGTCCTTCAAGACCGAACTGCAGAAGATCCGGACCGGCCGCGCCCACCCCGGCATCCTCGACCATGTGCAGGTCGAGTACTACGGCTCGATGGTGCCCATCAGCCAGGTGGCGAACGTCAGCCTGCTGGACTCGCGCACCATCAGCGTCCAGCCCTGGGAAAAGCCCATGGGCGCCAAGATCGAAAAGGCCATCCGCGAATCCGACCTGGGCCTTAACCCGTCGTCGCAGGGTGACCTGATCCGCGTGCCTATGCCTGCCTTGACCGAAGAGCGCCGCAAGGACCTGACCAAGGTCGTGCGCAACGCCGGTGAAGACGCGCGGATTGCCGTGCGCAACGTGCGCCGTGATGCCAACGAACTCGTCAAGAAGCTCGTCAAGGACAAGCTGGCCACCGAAGACGACGAGCGTCGCAGCCAGGATGAAGTCCAGAAGTTGACCGACCGCACCATTGCCGAAATCGACAAGCTGGTGCAGGGCAAGGAAGCCGAGATCCTGGCCGTCTGAGGCCCATGAGCTTGAACGATTCAACGGGCGTGTCCGCGGCACGTGATCCGGCTGTGCCGCGGCACGTTGCCATCGTCATGGACGGCAACGGCCGCTGGGCACGCAAGCGGTTCATGCCGCGTGTCATCGGCCACAAGTTCGGCATGGAGACGGTCATCAAGGTGATCGACCATTGCCAGAAGCGTGGTGTCGATTACCTGACGCTCTACGCGTTCTCGTCCGAGAACTGGAAACGGCCCGAAGAGGAAGTCTCCGGTCTGATGAACCTGGTGCTGGTCGGCGTGGCCAAGTACCTGAAGCGGCTGGCATCACAAGGCATCCGGATTGTCATCGCGGGCGATCGCAGTGTGGTCTCCGAGTCGGTGCGCAATGCCTGGGCTGAGGCCGAGTCGAGCACCGCAGCCAACACCGGCCTGACGCTCACGGTGGCCTTCAATTACGGCGGTCGGTGGGACATCCTGCAGGCGTGCCAGCAGGTGATGCGATCAGGCCTCGCGCCGGAGGCCCTCACCGAGGCCGCACTGTCGCAGCACATGTCGATGGCGCATGCCCCCGACCCCGACCTGCTCATCCGCACGGGTGGTGAAGTCCGGATCAGCAACTTCCTGCTGTGGCAAGTGGCGTACTCGGAGTTCTACTTCACCGACTGCCTCTGGCCTGATTTTGATGGCGACGAAATTGATCGCGCCTTCGGGGTCTTCGCCAGTCGCGACCGCCGCTTTGGCGGCGTCAAAACCACTTCGGACCAGGCGCCCGCCTGACCCCTCGATGCTGATTCCTCGTGTGATCACGGCGCTGGTGTTGTTGGCGCTGCTGCTGCCTGCGCTGCTGGCTGCCGCCGTCTGGCCATTTGCCCTGCTGACCCTGGTGATGATTGGCGCCGCCGGCTGGGAGTGGGGGCGTCTGAACGGCATCGCTCAACTGCCTTCGCTCGCCCTTGGCGGCCTGGTGGCCGTGGTCTGCGCGGTGGCTTGGCAGGTGGGCTGGGCCGCTTCACCGCCCGCGGCACTGTGGTGGCTCGCCACCGCGTGCTGGGTGCTGGGCGGTGCCATGGCACTCCGTGCAGGCCCTGCGGCCTGGCCGGCGTTGTCGCGACCGGCGCGGGTGGTGCTCGGCACGGTCGTGTTGTGCGTGGCCTGGCTGGCGCTCGCGGCCGCCAAGGCTCGCGGATTGAATTTCATCCTGTCCGCGTTCTGCGTGGTCTGGATGGCTGACGTGGCCGCCTATTTTGGCGGGCGTACGTTCGGCAAGCGCAAGCTGGCGCCGGCCATCAGCCCGGGCAAGAGCTGGGAAGGCGTCTGGTCGGGCATGTGCGGCGTCCTGCTGCTCGGCCTGATCTGGCTGAACTACGAGACGGCGGTGTTTGGCTCGGCTGGCAGCGTGTTCCATGTGCTGCGCCAGCTGGGCTGGGGCGGGTTTGTGGTGGGCTTGATCTTCCTGTGCACGCTCAGCGTGATGGGTGACCTGGTCGAGTCGCTGGCCAAGCGCGCCGTTGGTGCGAAGGACTCCAGCCATCTGCTGCCCGGCCACGGCGGTGTGCTTGACCGCGTGGATGCCTTGTTGCCCGCGCTGCCCGCCGTGATGGCCCTGGCGTCAATCGCCTGACTCTCCAACCTGAAGCCGCCACCATGCGCCAGCAGTCGATTTGCATTCTCGGATCCACCGGCTCCATCGGCACGAACACGCTGGATGTGGTGGCTCGCCACCCTGATCGTTTCCAGGTGTTCGCGCTGACCAGCCACCAGCGCGTGCCGGACATGCTGGCACAGGTGCTGCAGTGGAAGCCCCGCTTCGCTGCGATGTCGGAGCCGTCGGCTGCGGCCGAGTTGCGCCGCCTGGTGAAGGAGGCCGGCTCGGCCACCGAAGTGCTGTCCGGCCCGCAGGCGCTGGTGGACCTGGCTTCGCACCCCGATGTGGACGTGGTCATGGCCGCGATCGTGGGCGCAGCCGGCCTGTTGCCCTGCATGGCGGCGGCACGTGCCGGCAAGCGCCTGCTGCTGGCCAACAAGGAAGCCCTGGTGGTGGGCGGCGCCAAGTTCATGTCGGCGGTGGAGGAGGGCGGTGCCACGCTGCTGCCCATCGACAGCGAACACTCCGCCATCTTCCAGTGCCTGCCCGAAGACCGCAGCACCTGGGCTGCGCGCATTGACCACATCGTGCTGACCGCCTCGGGTGGCCCTTTCCGCCAACGCGATCCGGCGACGCTGGCTGCAGTCACGCCCGACGATGCCTGCGCGCATCCGAACTGGGTCATGGGCCGCAAGATTTCGGTCGACTCCGCCACCATGATGAACAAGGCCCTCGAGGTGATCGAGGCGCGCTGGCTGTTTGACCTGCAGCCCGACGACATCAAGGTGGTGATCCATCCGCAAAGCATCATCCACTCGATGGTGGTGTGCCGCGATCAGTCGGTGCTCGCGCAACTCGGCACGCCCGACATGCGGGTGCCGATCGCTTATGGCTTGTCGTTCCCCGAGCGGATTACTTCGGGCGCATCGACGCTGGATTTCCTGTCGCTCAAGGCGCTGACGTTCGAGGCGCCGGAGCGTGCACGCTTCCCCGGATTTTTCCTGGCCTGGGATGCGCTGAAGTCGGCGCATGGCAGCACCGCGATCTTGAATGCCGCCAACGAAGAAGCGGTGGCGTCGTTCCTGTCGGGCCAGATCGGCTTTGACCAGATCAACGCGGTGAACGCCGACGCGCTGGAGCAGGTGGTGCCGGGGCTGGATGTCAGCGCGCCGGTCGAGGCTCTGCTGGAACTCGATGACCGCGCGCGGCAGCATGCCCGCGCGCTGATTGCCCGTATCGCTCGCTGAGCCACCCATGCTCATCAAACTGCTTGCATTCCTGGTGACCATCGGTACGTTGGTCGTGATTCACGAGTACGGCCATTACAAGGTGGCGCGCTGGTGTGGTGTGAAGGTGTTGCGGTTTTCGGTGGGCTTCGGCAAGGTGCTCTGGCGCCGCCCTGCGACCGCCACCTCGCCCGAGTTCACCTTGTGTGCCTTGCCGCTGGGTGGCTACGTCCGCATGCTCGACAGCCGCGAGGGGCGGGTGGCGCCGGAAGAGTTGAGCCTGGCGTTCGACCGCAAGCCCTTGCGCCAGCGCGTGGCCATCGTGTCGGCAGGCCCCTTGGCCAACCTGCTCCTGGCTATCTTCGTCTACGCCGCCGCGCAGTGGGCGGGCGTCACCGAGCCACGTGCCTTGATGTCCTCGCCCGTGGTGGGCAGCATGGCGGCTGATGCCGGGGTGCAGGCGGGCGATCTGGTCCGCGCGGTGTCGATCGGCGATCAGGCCTGGGAAGACATCGACACGCTGGTGGATTGGCGCTGGCAACTCAGCGAGGCCGTGCTGGCCCGGCAGGCGCTGCGCCTGCAGCTGGACGGCCCGCACCCGCGGCAGGTGGTGCTGCCGCTGGACCGCTTGCCCGTGGGCAGCGAAATCGACTTGCCAACGATGCAGCGCATCGGCTTGACGGGGGTCTACCGTGACCCGGTACTGAATGATGTCAAGACGGCGGGCCCGGCCGCCAAGGCCGGCCTGCTGCGCGGTGACCGCGTGCTGTCGATCGACGGCGCCGTCGTCGCTGATGCCCAGAGCCTGATCGACCGTGTGCGTGGCGCCGCCGGACGAACAACGACGTGGCTGGTGGAGCGACATGGCCAGCGCCTCGAGGTGTCGGTCACGCCGCGTGCGGTCACGGAAGGCGGCCAGACGCTCGGGCGCATTGACGCCGGTGTGGGTGGCGCCGTCGCGATGGTCACAGTCCAGCGCGGGCTGATCGATGGCCTGGAGCGCGGCTGGACGCGCATGGTCGACACCGCGTCGCTGAGCTTGAAGACGCTCGGCCGCATGTTGATCGGTCAGGCGTCCATCAAGAACCTCAGCGGTCCATTGACCATCGCCGACGCTGCCGGCGAGACCGCGCAACGAGGTCTCGCCGACTATCTGAACTTTCTGGCTGCTGTGAGTGTCAGCCTGGGTGTGCTCAACCTGCTGCCGTTGCCCATGCTGGACGGTGGGCACCTCATGTATTATCTGTTCGAGGGGGTGACCGGCCGGCCGGTCTCGGACGTGTGGCTCAAGTGGCTGCAACGTGGTGGCGCATTTGTGCTGCTGCTCATGATGTCCATTGCCCTATCCAATGACGTGGCCCGCCAGTTGGGCCTGCAGTGATTCTCTTCCGATGCCAAACCCCTCTTTCCCGAGCCTGATGCGCCCGATTCCCGCGTGTGTCGTGATGGCTGTGGCCAGCCTGTCCCAGCCTGCTTTCGCCGTGGAGCCGTTCACCATCGGTGACATCCGCATCGAAGGCTTGCAGCGCGGCGACCCCGGCAGTGTCTTTGGTGCCCTGCCGTTCCGCGTGGGTGACGCCTACACCGACGACAAGGGCGCTGCCGCCCTGCGGGCTCTGTTCGCAACCGGCCTGTTCAAGGACGTCCGCATCGACCTCGACGGCAAGGTCGTCGTGATCGTCGTTGATGAGCGCTCCTTCATCGCCTCGGTGAACTTCAGTGGTTTGAAGGAGTTCGACAAGGATCAACTCTCGAAGGCCTTGAAGGACAGCGGCATCGCCGAAGGTCAGCCTTTCGACAAGGCCGTGATCGACCGTGCCGAGCAGGAAATCAAGCGCCAGTACCTGAGCCGCAGCCTGTACGGTGCTGAGGTGGTGACCACGGCCACCCCGGTTGAGCGCAACCGCGTCGACGTCACCTTCACCGTGACTGAAGGCTCGGTTGCCAAGCTGCGTGACATCAAGATCTCGGGTGCCAAGGCGTTCTCCGAGTCGACCTTGCTGGAGCTGATGGACCTGACCACGCCGGGCTGGCTGACCTGGTACACCAAGACCGACCGTTACGCCCGCACCAAGCTCAATGCCGATATCGAGAAGATCCGCTCGTTCTACCTGAACCGCGGCTACCTGGAGTTCGACATCAAGTCGACGCAGGTGACGATCTCGCCGGACAAGCAGAGCATCGACGTCGCTGTCACCATCGAAGAAGGTCAGCCTTACGTGGTCACCTCGGTGCGCCTGGAAGGCGACTACCTCGGCCGCGAGAACGACTTCCGCAACCGGGTCCGCGTCGAGCCAGGTCAGCCGTACCGCGGCGATGACGTGACCGCCACGACCCGCCTGTTCAGCGACCTGTATGCCGCTTACGGCTACGCCTTCGCCAAGGTTGAGCCGCGCACCGAGCTCGATCGCAAGACCGGGCAAGTGGTGCTGGTGCTGCAAAGCGCGCCGGGCCAACGCATCAACGTGCGCCGCGTCAACATCGCAGGCAACACCATCACCCGCGACGAAGTCATCCGCCGCGAATTCCGTCAGTTCGAATCGGCCTGGTACGACGGCCAGAAGATCAAGCTCTCGCGCGACCGCGTCGAGCGTCTGGGCTTCTTCAGCGACGTGGCGGTGGACACCAATGAAGTGCCGGGCTCGCCTGACCAGGTCGACCTGACACTGAACGTCACCGAGAAGCCCACGGGCAGCTTGCTGCTGACGGCTGGTTTTTCCAGCGCTGACCGCGTGTCGCTCAGCGCCGCGATCAAGAAGGAAAACGTCTTCGGCACGGGCAACTACCTGGGCATCGAAGTCAATACCAGCCGCCTGCAGCGCGCCCTGCAGGTCAGCACCGTCGACCCGTACTTCACCGAAGACGGCGTGTCGCGTGCGGTCGAGGTCTATTACCGCACCTCCAAGCCAGTGAACGCCATCGGCAATGTGTTCAGCCTGGCAACGCCGGGCGCGTCCATCCGTTTCGGTGTGCCGTTCACGGAAGTCGACACGGTGTTCTTCGGTGTCGGTGCGGAACAGATGCGCATCGGTACCTCCTCAGGTGTGCCGCTGAGCTACCTGAACCACGTGTCGATCTTCGGCAACAACAGCGTGGCGTTCCCGCTGACGGTGGGTTGGGCGCGCGAAGAGCGTGACAACCCGATCTCACCGATGCGTGGCCGTTATCAGCGCATCAACACCGACATGAGCGTGTTCGGCGACATGACGTACGCCCGCGTGAATGCGCAGTACCAGCAGTACTTCCCGCTGTTCAACGGTCGCTACACGCTGGGCATCAATGGCGAACTGGGCCTGGGCTATGGCCTGTTCAACAAGCCGTACCCGGTGTTCAAGAACTTCTACGGCGGTGGCCTGGGTTCTGTCCGCGTGTTCGAGCAGAACTCGCTCGGCGCGACCGACGTTACCGGCTCCTACAACGGTGGCACGAGGCGCTTGAACCTCAATGCCGAGTTGTACGTGCCCGTGCCGGGCTCCGGCAATGACAAGTCGCTGCGTCTGTTCGCCTTCGCCGATGCCGGCAATGTCTGGCGTGACAGCAGCGTCAGCGTGACCACGGCTGACCGCGAACGCGGCCGGTCGGGCAATCTTTCCGACATTCGCGCCTCTGCGGGTGTCGGCCTGAGTTGGCTCTCGCCCGTTGGACCCTTGAAGATGAGCTATGGCGCTCCTTTGCGGGCGTTCCAGGGCGATAAAATCCAACGATTCCAGTTTCAGATCGGAACGGCCTTTTGATGATGACCAAGCTCCTGAAGTTTTTTGCCGCTGCGGCTGCGGTGTCCTTCGCTCTGGGCGCGTCGGCGCAAGAGTTGAAGATCGGCTACGTGAATGGCGAGCGCGTGCTGCGCGAAGCGACGCCGGCCAAGGCGGCCCAGGCGAAGCTGGAAGCCGAGTTCAAGAAGCGTGAAGGCGAATTGAACGACACCGGCAACAAGCTGCGTACCGCCCTCGAAAAGCTCGAGAAGGACGGCCCCACGCTGGCCGAGGCCGAACGCAGCCGTCGCCAGCGCGACCTGGGCGAGCAGCAACGTGACTTCGAACGCAAGCGCCGTGAACTGGTCGAAGACCTGAACCAGCGCAAGAACGAAGAACTCGCTGCCGTGACCGAGCGCGCCAGCCGCGTCATCAAGCAGATCTTCGAGCAGGAAAAGTACGACCTGATCCTGCAGGAAGTCGTGTTTGCCGGCCCGCGCGTGGACATCACCAAGAAGGTGATCGACGCGCTCAACGCCGGCAAGTGAACGCACGCCGCGAGCCATGACCATGACCCCGGGCGCGACCGCTCCGGTCCGCCTGGCTGACATCGTCAGTGGGTTGGGCGGCGAGCTTCATGGTGATGACCAGCGCGTCATCACCCGCATTGCCTCACTCGAATCAGCCGACGAAACCAGCCTGAGCTTTCTTGCGCAGGCGCGTTTCAAGCCGCTGCTGCAGGCCACCCGCGCGGGTTGCGTGCTGGTTCGGGCCGACATGCTGCCGCTGGTGCCCGAAGGCGCCAGCGCCATCGTCACCCCCGATCCCTACCTCTACTACGCCCGCCTGACACGCTGGTGGCTGGCCCGCAAGCGCCAGTCTGACGCCGTGGGCGTGCATGGCAGCGCCGTGATCGGGCAGGGCGTGGTCATCCACCCCACCGCCACCGTGGGTGCCTTCGCCGTGATCGGTGACCGCGTCGTCATCGGTGAACACGTGGTCATCGGTTCGCACACCGAGGTGGGCTCTGATGCCGTCGTTGGCTCAGCCACCCGCATCGCCTCGCGCGTCGCCTTCGGCCATGACTGCCGGATCGGCGCCCGCGGCACCATCCACAGCGGCGCGGTGATCGGGGCGGACGGTTTCGGCTTTGCGCCATTCGAGGGCCGCTGGGAAAAGATCGAACAACTGGGTACCGTGGTGATCGGTGACGACGTTGATGTGGGCGCCAATACCTGCATCGACCGCGGTGCGCTCGACGACACCGTGCTGTCTGACGGCGTGAAGCTCGACAACCTGATCCAGATTGCCCACAACGTGCGCATCGGCGCCAACACTGCCATGGCCGGCTGCGTCGGGGTGGCAGGCAGCGCACGCATCGGCGCCGGCTGCACCTTCGGTGGCGCGGCCATGATCCTTGGCCACCTCGAGATCGGTGACAACGTCCATATCTCGGCGGCCAGCGTCGTCATGAGCTCGATCCTCAAGCCGGGTCAGTACAGCGGCGTGTTTCCGATCGATGACAATGGCAGCTGGGAAAAGAACGCAGCCACGCTGCGTCAGTTGCATACCTTGAGAACCCGCCTGCGCGCACTGGAAAAGAAAATAACACCATGATCATGGACATCCACCAGATCCTCAAACGCCTGCCCCACCGCTACCCGCTGCTGCTGGTGGACCGCGTGCAGGAGTTGGAAAAGAACGTGCGCATCCAGGCGCTGAAGAACGTCACCTTCAATGAGCCGTTCTTCACCGGTCACTTCCCGCACCGTCCGGTGATGCCGGGTGTGCTCATCCTGGAAGCGATGGCCCAGGCCGCCGCACTGCTGTCCTTCGCCTCGGCCGATACCGACCCGGGCGACGACACGGTGGTCTATTTCGCAGGCATCGACGGTGCGCGTTTCAAGCGCCCGGTCGAGCCGGGTGACCAGCTGGTCATCGAAGCGACCATCCTGCGGGTCAAGGCCGGCATCCACAAATACAGCGCCCGCGCGACCGTGGACGGCGAACTCGCCGCCGAGGCCGAGCTGATGTGCACGATGCGCAAGATCAGCTGATCAAGGGGCTGCGCATGGGTTTGATCCATCCCACCGCCCTGATTGACCCGGCCGCCGAGCTCGACAGCACGGTGGCCGTGGGTGCCTACAGCATCGTCGGGCCGCATGTGCGCGTTGGCGCCGGCACGGTCATCGGCCCGCATTGCGTGGTCGAGGGCCGAACCACCATCGGCGAGCAGAACCATTTCTTCCAGTTCAGCTCGATCGGCGCCGTGTCTCAGGACATGAGCTATGCCGGCGAGCCGACCCAGCTGGTGATTGGCGACCGCAACACCGTGCGCGAGTTCTGCACCCTGAACCTGGGCACGATGAAGGAAGAGGGCATCACCCGCATCGGCTCGGACAACTGGATCATGGCCTACGTGCACATCGCTCACGATGTACGCCTGGGTGACCACACCGTGCTGGCCAACAACGCCACGCTCGCAGGCCATGTGCATGTGGGTGACTGGGCGGTGATTGGCGGCCTGAGCGGCGTGCACCAGTTCGTGAAGATCGGTGCCCACGCGATGATCGGCTTCCAGGGGCATGTGTCCCAGGACGTGCCGCCCTTCATGACGGTTGACGGCAACCCGCTGACTGCCCGAGCGGTCAACCTGACCGGCTTGCGCCGCCGCGGTTTCAGCGACGATCGCATCCGCGTGGTGCGCCAGATGCACAAGCTGCTGTACCGGTCGGGCCTGACGCTGGAGCAATCCGTGTCGGCCATCGCAGCGCTGTCGGCGGAGGTGCCGGAAGCTGCAGGTGATGTGCAGGTGATGCTCGATTTCATTGCCAGCGCCAAGCGCGGCATCGTCCGCTGAAATGAATTCGTCTCCGGCGGAGATGCCCCCGGCTCCCCGCCTGGGGCTGGTGGCTGGCGAAGCTTCCGGCGACATGCTGGCCAGCCTGTTGCTGCAAGGTTTGCAGGCGCGCTGGCCCGGCTTGAGCGCCGCTGGCATTGGCGGCCCGAAGATGCAGGCGCAGGGCTTCAAGGCCTGGTGGCCGAGCGAGAAGCTGTCGGTCTTCGGCTACGTCGATGCCTTGCTGCACCTGCGTGAGTTGCTGGCCATCCGGCGCGCCCTGCGTGATCGCCTGTTGGCCGACCCGCCGGACCTGTTCATCGGCGTGGATGCCCCGGATTTCAACTTCGGCCTCGAAACCAGCCTGAAAGCGGCCGGCGTGAAGACTGTGCACTTCGTGTGCCCGTCGATCTGGGCCTGGCGCCCCGACCGGGTGAAGAAGCTGGCCGCGGCCGCTGACCACGTGCTGTGCTTGTTCCCGCATGAGCCGGCGTTGCTTGCGCAGCACGGTGTGGCGGCCACCTTCGTGGGCCACCCGGTGGCCGATCGTGTGTCGCTCGAGGTGCCGCAGGCAGCCGCGCGTTTGGCGCTGAATCTGGATGAGGCCGCCACGGTGGTGGCGCTGCTGCCCGGCAGCCGGCGCAGCGAGATTCGCCACATCGCGCCGCGCCTGCTGGCCGCCGCCGCCTTGATGCATCAGCGTCGCCCGGAGCTGACCTTCGTCATTCCCGTGGTGCCGGGCTTGCGACCCTTGCTTGAGCCGATGCTGGCTGCCCATGCGCCCGGTCTGAAGGTCACGCTGGTGGACGGGCGCTCGCACGAAGTGCTGGCGGCCTGCGACCTGACGCTGATCGCCAGCGGCACCGCCACGCTGGAGGCCGCGCTTTACAAGCGCCCCATGGTCATCGTTTATGCGATGCATTGGCTGAATTACCGCTACATGCGTGGCAAGGCGCTGTTGCCTTGGCACGGCTTGCCCAACATTCTGCTGCGCGACTTTGTCGTGCCCGAGCTCATCCAGGACGCCGCCACGCCAGACGCCATTGCGTCGGCCGGTCTGGCCTGGCTCGACGACGCACCGCGCCGCGAAGCGCTGCAGCAGACCTTCCTTCGACTGCACCAGACCCTGCGCCAGGACACCGCGCGCAAAGCCAGTGATGCCATCGCGAAAATTCTCGCCCGTTGAACAGATGCCACTGCACTTTGAAGTGAACGGCTTGATGGCCGGGGTGGACGAGGCCGGCCGTGGCCCGCTGGCGGGCCCGGTCGTGGCTGCCGCCGTCATCCTGGATGACCTGCACCCGATCCAGGGACTGAAAGATTCAAAGACGCTGACCGCGCGCAAGCGCGACCTGCTGTTCGACGAGATCCACGCCAAGGCGCTGTGTTTCTGCATCGCCGAGGCCACCGTTGAAGAGATCGATCGATACAACATCCTGCATGCCACGATGCTGGCCATGAAGCGGGCGGTGGAAGGCTTGCGGCTGCTGCCCGCCAAGGTGCTGGTCGACGGCAATCGTCTGCCGGTGCTGAAGGTGCCGGCGGAGGCGATCGTCAAGGGCGACTCCAAGGTGCAGGCCATTTCGGCTGCATCCATCCTGGCCAAGGTGCACCGCGACCGCCTGTGTGAGGCCATGCACCAGGCCCATCCGCAGTACGGCTTCGCCACCCACAAGGGCTATCCAACGGCTGAGCACCTGGCGGCCCTGCGCGCGCACGGTGCTGCTGCCGTGCACAGACAAACTTTCGGGCCGGTTCGCCAGGCCTTGTTGATGGGGGCGTCTGATGACCGCTGAATTGATCACGTCCAAGGACAACCCGCTGCTGCAGCGCATCCGCAAGCTGGCCGGCGAGCCCGCGGCCTATCGCAAGGCGGGTCAGGTGTGGCTGGAGGGTGATCATCTGGTGAGCGCCGCACTACAGCGGGGCTGCGCGCTGGACACGCTGGTGGTGACCGACACCGCCTGGGCCTCACGGGTGGATTGGCGCGTCTGGGCCGATCACGCACGCCGAGTGGTGCAGGTGCCCGAGGCTTTGATGCGTGGCCTGACCACCCTGGAATCACCGCCGCGCATCTGCGCGCTGATGAACCTGGGCGAATCGCCGGCCATTGCGCCAGACGTCGCCACCCTCGTGCTCGACCGACTGCAGGATGCCGGCAATGTCGGCAGCATTCTTCGCAGCGCAGCGGCGTTTGGCGTGCGGCAGGTGCTGGCCATCAAGGGCACGGCGGCGCTCTGGTCACCCAAGGTGCTGCGCGCCGGCATGGGCGCGCACTTCGCCATGCGTCTGGTGGAAGGGCTGCAGGCCGATGATCTGGCGGGCCTGACCGTGCCGCTGCTGGCCACCAGCTCGCACGCCGGCCTGGTGCTGGGCGAGGCGCAACTGCCAGTGCCCTGCGCCTGGGTGCTGGGTCATGAGGGGCAGGGCGTTGATGAGGCCCTGATGGCGCGCTGCGCCCACACCGTCAGCATTCCCCAGCCTGGCGGAGAAGAGTCACTGAACGTGGCTGCCGCGGCCGCCATCTGCCTCTTCGCCACCCGGGGCTGAAACGCCCCTCTGGCTCAGTAGATGAGCCGGTCCGGGCGGATGTCGCGCAGGATCGTGGTGGCGATTTCCTCGATCGACTTGTGGGTCGAACTCAGCCACGCGATGCTGCTGCGCTTCATCATCTGCTCGGCGGCGTTCACCTCGTAGCGGCAGTTCTCGATCGCGGCGTACTTGCTGCCCGGGCGGCGCTCATTGCGGATCTGGCTCAGGCGATCGGGGTCGATCGTCAGCCCGAAACACTTGCGCTTGTGCGGTGCGAGTGAGGAGGGCAGATGGTCGCGCTCGAAGTCTTCCGGAATCAGCGGATAGTTCGCCGCCTTGATGCCGTGCTGCATGGCCAGATAGAGCGAGGTCGGCGTCTTGCCGCTGCGGCTCACGCCCACCAGGATCACGTCGGCGGCCTGCAGGTTCTTGGCGGATTGCCCGTCATCGTGCGCCAGCGAAAAATTGATCGCCTCGATGCGGTCGTTGTATTCCTGGCTCTTCGCGGCGTCAGAGAAGCGCCCGACCCGGTGGTTGGACTTCATGCCGAACTCGTGTTCAAGCGGCTCGACGAAGGCCTTGAACATGTCCATCACCATGCCTTTGCAATGATCGGACGTCAGGATCGACCGGACATCGTCATTGGCCAGCGTGATGAACACGATCGGGCGTTTGCCTTCGGCCTCGCCGGTGGCGTTGATCTCAGACACCACGTGGGCTGCCTTCTCCATCGTGTCGATGAAGGGGCGTCGCACATGCCGGGGCTTGGCGGTGAACTGAGCGAGGATGGAATTGCCGAAGGTTTCGGCGGTGATGCCGGTGCCGTCGGACACATAAAACACGGTGCGGTTGGGCATGAATGCACGAAGAGGTTTCAGCCTAGGTTCAGCCATGATAGGCATTCCATCCGTAGAATGGCGTCATCTCGCATCCTTTTGCTGTACCCGGCCTGTAACCGGCGGCACCGATGACAGTCATGAGCCCCTGCAGTTCCTACCAAGAACTCCAACGCACTGCAGTGCGGGCTCCTGCCATGGGCGTGTGGATGGCGACACAAGTTTTTTGTTATCAAGGAGCTTCCGCATGTCTGCAACCTTCATGGCGACCGCCCTGGTCGTACCGTTTGAACAGCTGAGAATGACCGACGTCGAGGTCGTGGGCGGTAAAAACGCCAGCCTCGGTGAAATGATCAGCCAGCTCGCCGCCACCGGCGTGCGGGTGCCGGGTGGTTTCGCCACCACGGCCCACGCTTTCCGTGAGTTCCTCAACCACGGCGACCTGACCGCGAAGATCAACGCCCGCCTGGACGCCCTCGACACCGACGATGTGCGCGCGCTGGCCGAAGCCGGTGCCCAGATTCGCCAATGGGTGATCGACGCGCCGTTTCCGGCTGACTTCGAAGCGGCCGTCCGCGCCGAGTTCGACCGTGTCGTGGCGGGCTCGCCTGACGCCAGCTGGGCCGTGCGCTCGTCGGCCACCGCCGAAGACCTGCCCGACGCCTCGTTCGCCGGCCAGCAGGAAACCTTCCTGAACGTGCACGGCATCGAAGACGTGCTGCACAAGATGAAGGAGGTGTTCGCCTCTCTCTACAACGACCGCGCGATCAGCTACCGCGTCCACAAGGGCTTTGCCCATGCCGACGTGGCCTTGTCGGCCGGCGTGCAGCGCATGGTGCGCTCTGACGTCGGCTCGGCTGGCGTGATGTTCACCATCGATACCGAATCCGGCTTCAAGGACGTGGTGTTCATCACCTCCAGCTACGGCCTGGGTGAAACGGTGGTGCAGGGCGCCGTCAATCCTGACGAGTTCTACGTGCACAAGCCGGCACTCGAAGCGGGCAAGCTGGCGGTGATCCGCCGCGGCCTGGGCTCGAAGCTGATCCGCATGGAATTCAGCAGCGACGAAGAGCGCCTGGCCACCGGCAAGCTGGTCAAGACGGTGGATACGCCGCCGGAGCTGCGCAACCGCTATTCGCTGAACGATGCCGACGTGACCGAGCTGGCCCGTTACGCGCTGATCATCGAAAAGCATTACGGCCGCCCGATGGACATCGAGTGGGGCAAGGACGGCGTTGACGGTCAGCTCTACATCCTGCAAGCCCGGCCTGAAACCGTGCGCAGCCAGGCCGAGGGCCAGGTCGAGCACCGTTACAAGCTGAAGGGCCAGAGCACGGTGCTGGCCGAGGGCCGCGCCATCGGCCAGAAGATCGGCACGGGCCCGGTTCGTCTGGTCAGCTCGATCGCCGAGATGGATCGCGTGCAGCCGGGTGATGTGCTGGTCACCGACATGACCGACCCCAACTGGGAGCCGGTGATGAAGCGCGCCAGCGCCATCGTCACCAACCGGGGCGGTCGTACCTGCCACGCGGCCATCATCGCCCGCGAGCTGGGCATTCCGGCGGTCGTGGGCTGCGGTGACGCCACCGAAACCCTGGCCGACGGCGCGCTCGTCACCGTGGTGTGCTCGGAAGGTGACACCGGCTACGTCTATGACGGCCTGCTGGAAACCGAAGTCAGCGAAGTGGCCCGCGGTGAGCTGCCGTACTGCCCGGTCAAGATCATGATGAACGTCGGCAACCCGCAGCTGGCGTTCAACTTCGCGCAGATGCCGAATTCCGGCGTGGGCCTGGCCCGCCTGGAATTCATCATCAACAACAACATCGGCGTGCACCCGAAGGCCATCCTCGACTATCCAAACGTCGAGCCTGACCTGAAGAAGGCGGTTGAATCGGTGGCGCGCGGACACGCTTCGCCACGTGCCTTCTACGTCGACAAGCTGGCCGAAGGTGTGGCCACCATCGCCGCGGCCTTCTGGCCCAAGCCGGTGATCGTGCGCCTGTCCGACTTCAAGTCGAACGAGTACAAGAAGCTGATCGGTGGTTCGCGCTACGAGCCGGACGAAGAGAATCCGATGCTGGGTTTCCGCGGTGCCTCGCGCTACATCAGCGGCGAGTTCACCGATGCGTTCGGCATGGAGTGCGAGGCGCTCAAGCGCGTGCGCAACGACATGGGCCTGACCAACGTCGAGATCATGGTGCCGTTCGTGCGTACGGTTCGCCAGGCCTCGCGCGTCGGCGAGTTGCTGGCCGACCGTGGCTTGAAGCGCGGGCAAGACGGCCTGCGTCTGATCATGATGTGCGAAGTGCCGAGCAACGCCATCCTGGCCGAGCAGTTCCTGGAGCATTTCGACGGCATGTCGATCGGCTCGAATGACCTGACGCAGCTGACGCTGGGCCTGGACCGTGACTCCGGCCTGGAGCAGCTGGCGGATGACTTCGACGAGCGTGATCCGGCCGTCAAGGCGATGATCTCGCGCGCCATCGCGGCCTGCCGCGGCACGGGCAAGTACGTCGGCATCTGCGGCCAAGGCCCGAGCGACCATCCTGACTTCGCCGACTGGCTGGCGCAGGAAGGCATCGTGTCGATCTCGCTGAACCCGGACTCGGTGATCGAGACCTGGAAGCGTCTGGCCAGCCAGAAGTAAGCGGCCCACAGCCGTTCACGCATACAAGGGGCCGGCACATGCCGGCCCCTTGTGCTATGATGATCGGCTTTCCCTTGTCGTACCAGCCTTGACGCGCAGGGCGACTTCCTCCAATGGAACCCAAAAGGAGTTTTCATGCGTCACTATGAGATCGTGCTGCTGATCCATCCGGATCAGAGCGAACAGGTTCCGGCCATGCTGGAGCGTTACAAGAGCCTCGTCACCACCGGTGGTGGCAAGGTCACCCGAGTGGAAGACTGGGGCCGCCGTCAGCTGGCCTACATGATCCAGAAGCTCGCGAAGGCACATTACCTGTGCCTGAACATCGAGTGCTCGAACGAAGTTCTGGCTGAACTCGAGACCGGCTTCCGCTTCAACGACGCCGTGCTGCGTCACCTGACTGTCAAGCAAGACGCCGCCGTGACCGGCCCGTCCGTGATGATGAAGTCGGTTGAAAAGGAAGAAGCTCGCAAGGCTGCGCAGGACACTGCCGCCTGAGTTCGCACAGGGTTGTCTGATCAGTCGAGGTGTTGTTCATGAACCGTCTGGTTCTTGCTGCCAAGCTGATCGAAAAAAGCGCACTGCGTTACACCCCGGCCGGCATACCGGCCCTGGATCTGCAACTGATGCATGAATCCACGGTCAGTGAAGACGGTCAGCCCCGCAAGGTTTCCATGGAAATCAGAGCGGTTGGCATCGGGGGAATCACCTCGCGTTTGCAGTCCGTGGCACTGGGAGTGCCAGTCGAAATGGCTGGTTTTCTCGCCGCCACGCGCAACGGCAAAGGCATCGTGTTTCACGTCACTGAAGTCGCCTGACCAACCCGAACCTGTTTCCCAATCCGGATAGAAATTTACCGAGGCCATCATGCCCCCTCCAAAGAGCCGTTTTTCCAAGGACCGTCGTCCCAAGCGCAACCAGCAATCGCTGCTGTTCCGTCGCAAGAAGTTCTGCCGCTTCACCGTCACTGGCGTCGAGTCGATCGACTACAAGGACGTGGACCTGCTGCGTGACTTCATCGGCGAAAACGGCAAGATCACGCCGGCCCGCCTGACCGGCACCCGCGCTTTCTTCCAGCGTCAGCTGACCAACGCCATCAAGCGTTCGCGCTTCCTGGCCATGCTGCCGTACAGCGACCAGCACCGCGTCTAAGGAGACAACACCATGCAAATCATCCTGCTGGACAAGGTTGCAAACCTGGGCAACCTGGGCGATATCGTCAAGGTCAAGGACGGCTACGCTCGCAATTTCCTGATCCCGTCGAAGCGCGCTCGTCGTGCCACCGATGCGGCCATCAAGGAATTCGAAGCTCGCCGCGCTGAATTGGAAAAGGTTGCCGCCGAGAAGCTGGCCGCTGCTCAAGCTGTCGGCGAAAAGCTGACCGGCCTGACCGTGGTTGTCAGCCAGAAGGCTGGCGTTGACGGCCGCCTGTTCGGTTCGGTCACCAACCATGACGTGGCCGAAGGCCTGGTCAAGGCTGGCTTCCAGATCGCCAAGGCGCAAGTGCGCATGCCGAATGGCCCGCTGAAGGCTGTTGGCGAACACCCGGTGAGCGTCGCTGCTCACACCGACGTGGTGGTTGAAATCACCGTCAAGGTCATCGCTGCTGTCGAGTGATCCTGACGGCGGTTCACCGCACGTTTGAAGGGGCCGGTTTTCGAACCGGCCCTTTTTCATTTCCGGGGCCAACTTCCGCAGCACCTGCTGCGTCTACTTCTGCACTGAAGTTCCCCAGGCTGTCCACAGCTTTGTCCACAGCGCCCCCTCAGGCCTGAACGTATCATCTGACGATGTCCACGATCTTCGATTCCTTCGACCCGCAGTCCGCCCCGCGTGACCCCGAAATCGCGAAGCTGCGCGTGCCGCCGCATTCCGTCGAGGCCGAGCAAAGCGTGCTGGGCGGCTTGATGCTCGACAACGGCGCGTGGGACCGGGCCGCCGATGTGCTCAAGGACGACGACTTCTACCGCTACGAGCACAAGACGATCTTCGCCGCCATTGGCGCGCTGATCAGCGCCAGCAAGCCGGCCGACGTCATCACGGTGTTCGAGCAGTTGCAGATGCTGGGCAAGGCCGAAGAGTGCGGTGGTCTGGGTTACCTCAACGGCCTGGCGCAGAGCGTGCCTAGCGCGGCCAACCTTCGCCGCTATGCCGAGATCGTTCGCGAGCGCGCCATCCTGCGCAAGCTGATTGCCGCAAGCGACGAGATCGCGACGCAGGCCTTCAATCCGCTGGGCAAGCAGGTCACGCAGATCCTGGACGAAGCCGAAGGCAAGATCTTCAAGATTGGCGAAGAAGGGCAGCGCACCAAGCAGGGTTTCCAGAGCATGGACAACCTGGTGATGCAGCTGATCGACCGGGTGACCGAGCTGGCTGAAAACGGCGCTGAAGACGTCACGGGTGTGCGCACCGGCTTCTTCGAGCTTGACCGCATGACCGCCGGCTTGCAGGGCGGTGACCTCATCATCCTGGCAGCGCGGCCGTCGATGGGCAAAACCGCCTTCGCGTTGAACATTGCCGAGAACGTCGCCGTGGCCGAAGGCCTGCCCGTGGTGGTGTTCTCCATGGAAATGGGCGCGGCGCAGCTGGCGCTTCGTCTGGTGGGTTCACTGGGGCGGATTGACCAGTCCGGCCTGCGTACCGGCCGCCTGCGCGATGAAGACTGGGGCCGCCTGACCGAGGCCGTCGACAAGCTGTCGAAGTCGTCGATCTTCATCGATGAAACCCCTGCCTTGAACCCGGCCGAGTTGCGCGCCCGGGCGCGGCGCCAGGCCCGCCAATGCGGCAAGCTCGGCCTGATCGTCATCGACTACCTGCAGCTGATGAGCGGCAGCAATTCCAGCAGCGGCGAAAACCGGGCGACCGAGATTTCGGAAATTTCCCGGGGCCTGAAAGCGCTGGCCAAGGAGTTGAACTGCCCGGTGATTGCCTTGTCGCAGTTGAACCGGTCGGTTGAAACCCGTACCGACAAGCGGCCAATGATGTCTGACCTGCGGGAGTCGGGCGCCATCGAGCAGGATGCGGACGTGATCATGTTCATCTACCGCGACGACTACTACAACCGCGAAGATTCCAAGGTGCCGGGCACCGCGGAAATCATCATCGGCAAGCAGCGTAACGGCCCGGTCGGCTCATTGCACCTCGCGTTCCTGAAGCAGCAGACCCGGTTCGACAACCTCGCTCCCGACGTCTCGTACGGCAGCGAATACTGATCTTGCCTCCACAGGTGTGCTGTATGAAAATACAGTATGCCTGTTGATGACCACCCTGAACCACCTTGCGCGGCGACCCTGCCGCAGCCGCCCATGCTCAGAGGCAGGGGAACCGGTTGGGCGATCGCGACGCGCTTCGCGCTTGATCAGCGTGAGGCCATTGACGACGGCTGGGGCTCGCTCGAGCAAGCCGTCGATGAGCAGCCTGCGGGGCAGCCCACCCAGATCATCGAGGAGCGCGTCAAGCGCATCCTGAGCAGCAACGATTCACCGGACATCAGCTTTGATCTGTCGGTGAATCCGTATCGCGGCTGTGAGCATGGCTGCATTTATTGCTACGCACGGCCCACCCACAGCTACCTCAACCTGTCGCCCGGGCTGGATTTCGAGACCCGCATCGTCGCCAAGGTGAATGCGGCCGAACAGCTGCGTGTGGCGTTCTCCCGCCGTGGCTATCAGCCGGCCCTGCTGAACGTGGGTTCGATCACCGATGCCTACCAGCCGGTGGAGCGCAAGTTGCGCATCACGCGCTCGGTGGTGGAGGTGCTCAGCGAATGCAGCCATCTGTTTTCCGTGATCACCAAATCGTCGGGCATCGAGCGCGACATCGACCTGCTCGCGCCGATGGCCGCGCGGCAACTGGCGGCAGCCTATGTGTCGATCACCACGCTGGACCCTGCGCTGGCCCGCATCCTGGAGCCCCGCGCAGCAGCGCCAGAGCGTCGGCTGCGCACCATCCGCACCTTGAGCGACGCAGGCATTCCGGTGGGGGTGAACGTGTCGCCCATCATCCCGTTCATCAACGAGCCCGAGCTGGAGCGCATCCTTGAGGCGGCTGCCCAGGCCGGTGCCACCTCGGCGTTCTGCGTGGTGCTGCGGTTGCCCTGGGAGGTCAACCCGCTGTTCCAGCACTGGCTGGAAACGCATTTTCCCGACCGTGCAAGGCGGGTGATGGCCCGGGTACGCGACATGCGGGGCGGCAAGGACAACGATGCCCAATTCGGCAGCCGGATGACCGGGCAGGGGATCTGGGCGGATCTGATTCGCCAGCGGTTCAGAAAGGCCGCGGCGCGGTTTGGCTTGGTGCGCCAGCGTGTCGAGCTGGACCTCGGGCAATTTCAGCCGCCGATGCGAGCTGGAACGGCCGCAACCGCCTCTGATACGGGCGCGCCGCAGCAGGCCAGCCTCTTCTGAGGCGCCAGTTCAGGGCAGCGTCAATTCAAAGCGTGTGCCGCCTTCGGGCCTGGTCTGGGCAGTGGCCGTGCCGGTGCGTTGGCCGCGGCGATGGGCCTTGGCCACGGAGGCACACAGCGTCAGCCCCAGGCCGGTGCTCTGCCCGTTGCTCTCCTGCAGACCGGGGCCGTCATCGTCAACCGCCAGGTGCAGGGCGCCGGCGTCGCTCCAGCTGCGCAGCCACACTTGTTTCCGGGCGAAGCGCTGCGCGTTGTGAATGGCTGCATCCAGCGCCATGCTGACCAGCCGGCGGTCGAAGTACCAGCAGGCTGGTATCGGACCGGCGTCGTGGTGCACCAGCGGCGCTGGCAGGTCCGGGCGCATCGCCTTGGCGCGGTCAGCTGCGGCTTGCAGCAATTCCTCGGGCGACTCGTCCTCGCACCACACCGGCAGCCCCTGGGCGTCGTTCAGCTCGCCCGCTTCCACGGTCAGCCATTGGACGAAGCGCAGGCGCAACTCCTGACACTGGTGATGGGCCGTGCCGGCATCCTCGGCATTGGGCAACACACGCAGGCGGCTGAGCTGCTCTTCCAGGCTGCCCAGCGCATTCTTCAGGTCATGCAGCACCAGCGCCGTGAGGGTCGGGTTCATGGGGTGCGGCCGGGCGTTCAGGTCAGCGCTCAGGCGGCCAGACCTGCAGCCTTGTTCTCTGCGTTCAAGGTGGCCACGGTGTCGCGGTAATAGCGCTGCATCTGGGTCACGCGGTCGTTGGCGGGCATCAGGGTTTCGAGACGCGCCAGGTACAGCCGCACGCGCTCCACCACCGCTGAATTCAGTTGCTTCTTCAGGCGCAGCGACAGGCAGTTCATCTGGGCCGCCTGCAGCAGCACACCGGTGTTTTCAGGGTAGTCGGCCACCGCTGATTCAATGGCCGAGAGGGCTTCGTCGATCTTGCTGTCGCGGAACAGGCTCTTGGCTTCCTTGACGCGTGTTTCCAGCCCGGCGGCCGCGGCCTCAATCAGCGACTGCACCTTGTCTTCGTGCCCGGTGTCCCGCAGCGCATTGCCGATCAGTTGCTGCAAACGGGTGTTCTCATGGTCGGCGCTGATGGCTTGTTCCATCAGGGCCAGGCCGGCTGCTTCATTGCCGTCGAGCAACTCGGCCTTGGCGAGCGCCACGGTGCCGAAGTCGGCCTTGGCTTTGCGCAAGCCACTGCGGGCACGCTCCAGCGTCGCCTTTGCGGCTTGTTCCTGGCCGCCACGCAGTTGTGCCTGTGCCTTGATGGCCAGTGACACCGCCTCGAAGGCCGGGTCCTGGCGGTTCAGCTTGACGCCGTCATTCATCAAATTGACGGCTTCGTTGTATTCGCCCCGGTCGACCAGCGTCTGGCCCAGCCACAGCATGTCCTGGGTCTGCGCCGTGATCGACGACTTGGTCAGCTTGGTGACCTTCTGGAAGCTGTCCTTGGCCGTTTCCAGATCGCCATTGCGGTAGGCGCTTTCGCCCAGCAGGCGGTGGCGTCGAGCCGATGGCACCACCGTGGCGGCATCGCGCAGCACCCACATGGCGCCGTGAGCGTCGCCTTCGGCCTCCATGGATTCAGCGATCACGTCATAGGCGGCCACGAGCTTGTCACCTTCCGGCGATTCGATCAGTTCCGTCGCGATCTGGCGGGCGTCGGCAAATTTGCCGGCGGCCTTGTGGGCCCGCGCCAGGCCCAGGCGCGCCCACACCAGATCGGGGCGCTCGTCCAGGGCCGCGTAGAAGCAGGTCTTGGCATCTTCATGGCGGCCCATCTGCAGCAGGGTCTGGCCCTTGTACTGCAGGGCCTGCATCAGCCAGCGGTCGCGCCGGGCGATGAGCTCGTCGCAGCAGGCCACGGCACCGGCCCAGTCCTTCTTCTGCAGCTTGGCGAGGATCGGCAGCAGGGCCTGGCGGCGCTCCAGCTGGCTGCGCAGGCGCTCACCGATGTCGGTGGCGGTGATCGGCTTGAGCAGGTAGGCGTCGGGCTTGTGCTCGTTGGCGGCGGCCACCGAGGCATAGGCGCCTTCGGCCGTGACCATGAAGAACAGGGCGTCGGCCGCCAGCAGGTTCTGGTCGCGCAGGTGCTCCAGCAGCTGCTGGCCGTCCGTGCGGGCGTTCAGGTTGTAGTCGCAGAGGATCAGGTTGTAGGGCCTGCTGCGGATCATCCGGATCGCGTCCTCAGCGGTGGTCGACGCATCCACCTTGCCGATGCCGAGCGAGCTCAATTGCCCGCGCAGCGTGGTTTGCTGCACCGACATGTCATCGATGATCAGCGCGGTCAGCGTCGCAAAATTGGGCAAGGTGGCCATGGCGGTTTCAGCAGGGCTGGCTAGTGATAGTCAACGTCCGGCAGTGAGAGTACATGTCGGGTTTTCGTCCACAGCGCACCAGACTTGAGCACACGGCCTGTGCCCAGCAATGAAAAGGGCCCGCGAGGACGGTGTCCGCGCGGGCCCTGTCAGCCTGGGGGGCTGAATTACTTGAACAAATCCTTCACCCGGTCGGTCCAGCTCTTGGCATTCGGTGAATGCTTTTCGCCGCCCTTGCGGAAGGATTCATCCAGCTCCTTCATCAGCTTGCGCTGGTGTTCGGTGAGCTTGACCGGCGTTTCCACCGTCACGTGGCAGTACAGATCGCCCGGGTAGGACGAGCGGATGCCCTTGATGCCCTTGCCGCGCAGGCGGAAGGTCTTGCCGTGCTGGGTGCCGTCGGGCAGCTCGATCTCGACCTTGCTGTTCAGCGTCGGCACCTCGATGGCGCCACCGAGCGCAGCCGTGGTCAAGCCGATCGGCACGGTGCAGTGCAGGTCGTCGCCGTCACGCTCGAAGATGTCGTGCTGCTTGATCCGGATCTCGATGTAGAGGTCACCCGCCGGGCCGCCATTCGTGCCGGGCTCGCCATTGCCGGCTGAACGAATGCGCATGCCTTCGTTGATGCCGGCCGGGATCTTCACCTCCAGGGTCTTCTGGCGCTTGATCTTGCCGGCGCCGTTGCAGCTGGTGCAGGGCTCTGGAATGATCTTGCCGGTGCCCTGGCAGTGCGGGCAGGTCTGCTGCACGCTGAAGAAGCCCTGGCGCATGTGCACCGTGCCGGCGCCATTGCAGGTGCCGCAGGTCTTGGCTTTGGTGCCGGGCTTGGCACCCGTGCCGCCACAGGTATCGCAGTTGTCCCAGCTCGGGATGCGGATCTGGCTGTCTTTGCCGAAGGCCGCTTCCTCCAGCGTGATTTCCATCGCATAGCTGAGGTCGTTGCCGCGGTACACCTGCTGGCCACCACCACGACGTCCGCCGCCACCCTGGCCACCGAAGATGTCGCCGAAGATGTCGCCGAAGGCCTCGGCAAAGCCGCCGCCGAAGCCTTCGCCGCCCGGGCCGCCGCGTCCGCCACCCATGTTCGGGTCAACGCCGGCATGGCCATACTGGTCGTAGGCGGCACGTTTCTGGCCGTCCGAGAGCATCTCGTAGGCCTCCTTGGCCTCCTTGAACTTCTCTTCGGCTTCCTTGGCGCCCTCACCCTGATTGCGGTCAGGGTGGAACTTCATGGCCAGCTTGCGATAGGCCTTCTTGATCTCTTCCTCGGTTGCGGTCTTGGCCACACCCAGGATCTCGTAAAAGTCACGCTTTGCCATTGCAGGTCTCGAACTCGTGAAACAAAACCGCCGCGTGGAGGGTCAGGGCAGGCCTGGCACCTCGAACGCGGCGAGATATCGCGGCGGCGCCGGAGCGCACGCCGGGATATCGGCAGATCACTTCTTGACTTCCTTGAACTCGGCGTCAACCACGTTGTCGTCAGCCGGCTTGGCCGATTCTGCACCGGCACCGGCTTCAGCACCTGCCGACGCGCCGGCAGCGGCTTGTGCAGCCTGCTGTTCGGCATAGACCTTCTCGCCCAGCTTCTGGCTGGCGGTCATCAGGGCTTCGGTCTTGGCGTCGATGGCCGCCTTGTCCTCGCCCTTCAGCGCTTCCTCAGCGTCCTTCAGGGCGGCTTCGATGGCTTCCTTCTCGCTGGCTTCGAGCTTGTCACCATGCTCAGCCAGGCTCTTCTTGACCGAGTGGATCATGCCGTCAGCCTGGTTGCGGGCCTGCACCAGCTCCAGCTTCTTGGCGTCTTCCGCAGCGTTCAGCTCGGCGTCCTTCACCATCTTCTGGATCTCGTCTTCCGACAGACCCGAGTTGGCCTTGATGGTGATCTTGTTTTCCTTGCCGGTGGCCTTGTCCTTGGCGCCGACGTGCAGGATGCCGTTGGCGTCGATGTCGAAGCTCACCTCGATCTGCGGCAGGCCACGCGGTGCGGGGGCAATGCCTTCCAGGTTGAACTCACCCAGGCTCTTGTTGCCCGCGGCCAGCTCACGCTCGCCCTGGTACACCTTGATGGTCACGGCCGGCTGGTTGTCGTCGGCCGTCGAGAACACCTGTGCGAACTTGGTCGGGATGGTGGTGTTCTTCTTGATCATCTTGGTCATCACGCCGCCCAGGGTCTCGATGCCCAGGCTCAGCGGGGTGACGTCCAGCAGCAGCACGTCCTTGCGGTCGCCGCCCAGCACCTGGCCTTGAATGGCGGCGCCCACGGCGACGGCTTCGTCAGGGTTGACGTCCTTGCGCGGCTCCTTGCCGAAGAACTCCTTGACCTTGTCCTGCACCTTGGGCATGCGCGACATGCCGCCGACCAGGATCACGTCGTCAATGTCCGACACCTTCACGCCAGCATCCTTGATGGCGGTGGCGCAAGGAGCGATGGTGCGCTCGATCAGCTCTTCCACCAGGGCTTCCAGCTTGGCGCGCGACAGCTTGATGTTCAGGTGCTTCGGGCCGGTGGCATCTGCCGTGATGTAGGGCAGGTTCACGTCGGTGGCCGACGAGGACGACAGCTCGATCTTGGCCTTTTCAGCGGCTTCCTTCAGACGCTGCAGAGCCAGCACGTCCTTGGTCAGATCAACGCCTTGTTCCTTCTTGAACTCGGCAATGATGTAGTCGATGATGCGCTGGTCGAAGTCTTCGCCGCCCAGGAAGGTGTCACCGTTGGTCGACAGCACTTCGAACTGCATCTCGCCGTCCACGTCGGCGATTTCGATGATCGAGACGTCGAACGTGCCGCCGCCCAGGTCATACACGGCGATCTTGCGATCACCCTTGCCGTGCTTGTCCAGGCCGAAGGCCAGGGCTGCAGCGGTCGGCTCGTTGATGATGCGCTTGACGTCCAGGCCTGCGATGCGGCCGGCGTCCTTGGTGGCCTGACGCTGGGCGTCATTGAAGTAGGCCGGCACCGTGATCACGGCTTCGGTCACTTCTTCACCGAGGTAGTCCTCGGCGGTCTTCTTCATCTTGCGCAGCACTTCAGCCGAGACCTGCGGGGGCGCCAGCTTCTTGCCGCGCACTTCCACCCAGGCGTCGCCGTTGTCAGCGGCGGCAATGGTGTAGGGCATCAGGTTGATGTCCTTCTGCACTTCCTTCTCGGTGAGCTTGCGGCCGATCAGGCGCTTCACCGCGTACAGCGTGTTGCGCGGGTTGGTCACGGCCTGCCGCTTGGCCGAGGCGCCGACCAGCACTTCGCCGTCTTCCTGGTAAGCGATGATCGACGGGGTCGTGCGGGCGCCCTCGGCGTTCTCGATCACCTTGGTCGAGTTGCCTTCCATGATGGCCACGCACGAGTTCGTGGTGCCCAGGTCAATACCAATGATCTTGCCCATGTTCTTTTCTCCTGAAGGGAAGTTCCGTTGATCGGAAAATGTGGATGTTTGAGGGTGTTTCAAGGGCCAGAGCCCTTGATGCACAGGTCTTATTTCGGGGCGGCCACCGTCACCAGGGCCGGACGCAGCACGCGGTCGGCGATCAGGTAACCCTTTTGCAGCACGGCCACGACGGTGTTGGCGTCCTGGTCAGCCGGCACCATGCTGATGGCCTGGTGTTGATGCGGGTCGAACTTGGTGCCCACCGGCGGGTTGATGTCGAGCACCTTGTTGCGCTCCAGCGCCTGGGCCAGCTGGCGCAGCGTGGCATGCACGCCTTCCAGCACCTTGTCCAGCGGCGCGTCGGGCATCGCGATGGCGGCTTCGAGGCTGTCCTTCACCGGCAGCATGCTGTCGGCGAAAGATTCAACCGCGAACTTGCGGGCCTTGCTGATTTCGTCTTCGGCGCGGCGGCGGATGTTCTCGCCTTCGGCCTTGGCGCGCAGGAAGGCATCACCGGCTTCAGCCAGCTTCGCTTCCAGCTCCGCCACGCGGGCTTCCAGGGTCGGTTCAGCAGCAACGGCAGCCGGCGCAGCCTGGCCTTCGGCGTCGGTGGCGGGCGTGGTGTCGAGGGTGGGGTCGTTCTGGCTCATGTGAATCAGGTGTGTTTGTCAGGCGATCAAAACGCCGGCATGCACGGGAACTGGGGATCGTTCCCGTACATTCAAGAGGGCCTTTTGAAAAATTTTTGGCGCAGGCCGGGTTGCGGGCAGAGCTGCATTTGGCCGAACGGCCGCGATCACTCGTCGGCGCTGGCGCTCCAGCGCTGCCAATCGGCCAGCTGGCGCCGGTCTCGCTTGGTCGGGCGGCCGTGCTCGATGGCCTGGGCGGGCTCAACGCCCTGGCGCCGTGCTTCTCTGGCTTGTTCGCGGGCAGCCAGGCTGGCGGCGGTGTCGGTGTAGAGCTGCTGGGCGATCGGCGCCGGGCCACGCAGTTCGCTCAAGCCCAGCACCTCGATGATGCGCGGCGGCATGCCGGGCTCACGCAGCGTGAGCTCGTCGCCCAGGCGCACGTCTTTCGACGGCTTGGCGGGCTGGCCGTTCACTTCCACCCGGTTCTTGCCGATGGCATCCACCGCCAGGGCGCGGGTCTTGAAAAATCGGGCGGCCCAGAGCCATTTGTCCAGGCGGACCGGGTGGGCGCAGAGTTTCGGTTCGTTCACAGCGCCTGATTGTCCGTCAACGGCAGGCGCACCACGGCGTCCAGGCCCTCGATCCGGCCCTGTTGCACGCGGTTGTTCAGCTCGATCTGGCCGCCGAGCAGGATCACGATGTCGTGGCAGATGGCCAGGCCCAGCCCCGAGCCGCTGCGCAAATCGCCGGCGGCGAAGGGCTGGAACAGCCGGGCGCGCTGGTCCTGGCCGATGCCCGGTCCGCTGTCGCTGATGGTCAGCGCGGCCCATCGGCCATCGTTCACCAGCTGCACATCCAGCCGGCTGCCGGGCGGGCAATGCTTGATCGCGTTGTGCAGCAGGTTGCGGGTCAGCTCCCGCAGCGCCCAGTCGTGGCTGCGCACCGGAGCGGGGGTGGTGTCGATGCCGAAATCGATGCCGGCATCGGCAATCAGCGGCGACACATCCAGCGCAATCGCGCGGGCAACTTCGGCCCAGTCCTGCACCGGCGCGTCGTCTTGCTGGCGCATCTGGTCGACCTTGGCGAGCGCCAGCATCTGGTTGGCCAGCGTGGCAGCGCGGGTCACGGTTTCATCGATCTCGGCCAGCGCGGACGGCGCATCAAGATCACCTCGGCGGGCCGACTGCACCTGCACCTTCAGCACCGCCAGCGGCGTCCGCAGCTGGTGCGAGGCGTCGCGCACGAAACGCTTCTGGTGCTCCAGCAGGTCCCGCAGGCGCTGCATCAGGTCGTTGGTGGCCGCCACCAGTTGCTGCAATTCGCGCGGCGCGTCGTCGGCCTCGATCGGGGTGAGATCGCCTCCGGCGCGTGAGCGCAGCTGGTGGCTGATGCGCCGCACGGGTTGGGTGGCCCGGTGAACCACGAAGGCCACCACCGCGGCGATGATCAGCACCAGCCCGGCTTGGCGCCAGATGGTGTCGATCAGCAGGCTGCGGGCGAGCGTTTCGCGCAGCTCCAGGGTTTCGGCCACCTGCACCACGGCCATGCCCTGGCCCGTGCTCCAGGTGACGGGCTGAAGCAGCACGGCCATGCGGATGGGCTGGCCCTGGTACTCGGCGTCGTAGAAATCAACCAGCGCAGCGTAGGGGCCGCGCAAAGGCAGCTTGCCCTTCCAGGCCGGCAGCGCCGAGAAGCCCGACACCATTTCCCCGTCGAAGCCGGTGACCTTGTAGTACAGCCGGCTGCGGTTGTCGGCCTCGAAGGGCTCCAGGGCCGAGTACAACATCGTCGACTTGACCCGGGTCTTGCCGTCCAGCTCGGTCACTTCAAGCAGGTCGCCGATCGACTTGGCCGTGGCCAGCAGGGTGCGGTCGTAGGCGGTGTCGGCGGCTCGCAAGGCCTGACGGTAGAGCACGGCCGAATTCAGCGCCACCACGGCGATGACCGGCAGCAGCAAGCCCCGCAGCAGCCGGCCGCGCAGCGAAAACGATCGGGACCAGCGCCACATGTTCAAGCGCTGCGTCCGGTGGTCGGTCCGGCGGGCGTGTCATTGCCGCTGCCTGCGCCGTTGCCTGTGCCGTTGCCCTGATTACCCGGGTCCGCACGCAGCAGGTAGCCCAGGCCGCGCAAGGTGACCAGGGCCACGCCCGTGCCGGTCATGCGTTTGCGAAGGCGGTAGGCCACTACTTCCACGGCCTCCAGCTGCACTTCCGTCTGGCCCGGAAAGATCGCGTCGAACAGGCGCTCCTTCGTCACTGCATGGCCCGGCCGCTGGAGCAGGGCGCGCAGCATCGCTGCCTCCCGCGGGGCCAGCTCCATTGCCTCCTGACGCAGGTACACGGCGCCACTTTCGGGGTCGACCTGCAGGCCGCAGAAGCTGGGTGTGCGGGTCTGCAGCGGGTTGGTTTCGCGCAGGGCGGCGGCGGGCAGGCGGCGGCTCATCGCGCGGATCCGTGCTTCCAGCTCGTCGAGATCAAACGGCTTGGGCAGGTAGTCGTCGGCGCCGGTGTTCAGGCCGATGATGCGGTCGCCGATCGTGCCGCGTGCGGTGAGGATCATCACCGGCGTGACCAGCCCGGCGGCACGCGCGTCCTCCAGCACCTGCAGTCCGTCGCGGCCGGGCAGGCTGAGGTCGAGCAGCACGATGTCGGGCAGGGTGGCCTGCCAGCGATCAAGCGCGCGGCCACCATCCCCGCAGCACACCACCTGCATGCCACGGCGCTCCAGCGTGCGCTGCAGGGTGGCCTGCATCGCCGGGTCGTCTTCAATCAGCAATACCTTCATCACCCCGTCACCATAGCGCATGGCGGGGCAGGGGATTTCCCTCATGTCTTCGACAGGCACCTGACAGGCTCGACAGCGAGCATCGCTCAGTCCCATTCCTAACATCAGGAGACCCCATGCGTCGTGACACCTTCCTCAAAGCCATGGCCGCACTGGCCGCTGGCGGTGCCTTGCCCCTGTCGGCCCAGGCGGCCGCCAACCTGAAGATGATGATCCCTGCCAACCCCGGTGGCGGTTGGGACACGACCGGCCGCGCGCTGGGCAAGGCCCTGCAAGACGCGGGCGTGGCGTCTTCGGTCAGCTACGACAACAAGGGCGGTGCCGCTGGTGCACTGGGCCTGGCGCAGTTCGTCAATGCCAACAAGGGCGACGGCAATGCGCTGATGGTGATGGGCGCCGTCATGCTGGGCGGCATCATCACCGGCAAGCCGCCGGTCAGCCTGTCGCAGGCCACGCCGCTGGCGCGCCTGACCAGCGAGTACAACGTGTTCGTGCTGCCCGCCGAATCGCCCCTGAAAACCATGAAGGACGTGGTCGACCAGCTCAAGAAGGACCCGGGCAGCGTCAAGTGGGGTGGCGGCTCGCGCGGCTCCACCGAGCACATCGCGGCAGCCATGATCGCCCGTGAAGCCGGCGTCGATGCCTCGAAGATCAACTACGTGCCCTTCCGTGGGGGTGGTGAGGCCACTGCCGCCATCCTGGGTGGCAATGTCACCATCGGCGGCAGCGGCTACAGCGAGTTCCAGGCCTACATCGAGTCCGGCAAGATGCGCGCGATCGGGGTCACCTCCGACGCCCGCCTGAAGGGCATCAACGTGCCGACGCTGAAGGAGCAGGGCATCAATGTCGTGATCGGCAACTGGCGCGGTGTGTACGCTGCCGCCGGCATCACGCCTGAGCAGCGCAAGGCCCTGATCGACATGATCGTCAAGGCCACCAAGTCGAAGGCCTGGGCCGAAGCCCTGGAGCGCAATGGCTGGACCCCAGCCCTGCAGACCGGCGCTGAATTCGAATCGTTCGTCGATTCCGAATTCGCCAGCCTGCGCGCCATCATGGTCAAGTCCGGGATGATCTGATGCGCAGTCCTCAGACTTTGCTGGGCGCCGGCACCCTGGGTGTCGGTGGCCTGATCCTCGCGGGGGCGTTGCAGTTGTCGTCAGACGCCGGCTATGCCGGTGTCGGCCCCAACTTTCTGCCCCTGGTGGTGGGTGCTGCACTGCTGGTGTGCGGCGCTGGCCTGTTGTGGGAGGCCCGCACCGGCGGCTATCGCAACATGGAAGAGCCGTCAGGCGCGGAGAGCGCCGACTGGCCTGGCTTTGTCTGGGTCTCCGTGGGCATTCTGGCCAATGCGGCCTTGATCACCACGATCGGCTTCATCTTCAGCTGCACGCTGTGCTTTGTCTGCGCGGTGCGTGGCTTCCACTGGGCTGAAGGACGCCGCGGCATCCGGCCTGCTGCGATCCTGAAAGACGCGCTGATCGGCTTCTGCATCGCTGCGCCGGTCTACTGGATGTTTACTCAATTGCTGGCGATCAGTCTGCCCGGCATCACGTCGACGGGGTGGTTGTGATCGATATCTGGAATCTCTTGATGCAGGGCTTTGCGACGGCGGGAACGCCGGTCAATCTGCTCTGGGCGCTGGTGGGTTGCACCATCGGCACGGCGGTGGGCGTGTTGCCCGGCATCGGCCCGGCCACGGCGGTGGCGATGCTGTTGCCGATCACGCTGAAGGTTGATCCGACCGCGTCGATGATCTTCTTCGCCGGCATCTACTACGGCGCGATGTACGGTGGCTCCACCACCTCGATCCTGTTGAACACGCCGGGTGAATCCGGCTCCATGGTCACCGCCATGGAAGGCAACAAGATGGCCAAGAACGGCCGAGCCGGTGCGGCCCTCGCCACGGCGGCCATCGGCTCGTTCGTGGCCGGCACGATCGCGACCATCGTGGTCACGTTCTGTGCGCCGTTCGTGGCGAACTACGCCGTGAAGCTCGGCCCGCCCGAGTACTTCATGCTGATGCTGCTGGCCTTCACCACTGTCAGTGCGGTGCTGGGCAAGAGCACGCTGCGCGGCTTGACGGCCCTGTTCGTTGGTTTGGCCCTGGGCCTGGTCGGCATCGACCAGATCACGGGCGTGGCGCGCTACACCGGTGGTGTGCCCGAGCTGATGGACGGCCTGGAAGTGGTGCTGATCGCCGTGGGCTTGTTCGCCGTGGGCGAAACGCTCTACAACGTGCTGTACGAAGGCCGCTCGGTCGAGACGCAGAACCGTATGAGCCGCGTGCACATGACGCGCGACGACTGGCGCCGTTCGGTGCCCGCCTGGCTGCGCGCCACCTTCATCGGCATTCCGTTCGGCACCATTCCGGCCGGCGGCAGCGAGATCCCGACCTTCCTCAGCTATGCCACCGAAAAGAAGCTGTCCGATCACAAGGAAGAGTTCGGCACGACCGGCGCGATTGAAGGTGTGGCTGGCCCCGAGGCGGCCAACAACGCGGCCATCACGGCCACGCTGATTCCGCTGCTGACGCTGGGCATCCCGACGTCGAACACCACCGCCATTCTGCTGGGCGCGTTCCAGAACTACGGCATCCAGCCGGGGCCGCAGCTGTTCGATACCAACGGCGCGCTGGTCTGGGCCCTGATCGCTTCGCTCTACATCGGCAACGTCATGCTGCTGGTGCTGAACCTGCCGCTGGTGGGCCTGTGGGTGAAGTTGCTGAAGATTCCGAAGGCGCCGCTGTATGCCGGCATCCTGATCTTCGCGACGGTGGGTGTGTACGGCATGCGCCAGTCGGCCTTCGACCTGGTGCTGCTGTATGCCATCGGCCTGCTGGGCGTGGTGATGCGTCGCTTCGACTTCCCGACCGCGCCTGTGGTGGTGGGCATGATCCTCGGCCCCTTGGCGGAGGCGCAGATGCGCAACGCGCTGTCGATCGGCGAGGGCCACTGGGGCATCTTCCTGCAGCGCCCGGTGTCGGTGGCTCTGCTGGTGATCGTCGTGGGCGTGCTGGTGCTGCCGCGCCTGATGCGCTGGCTGCGTCCGCCGACCGAGCCTGATGTGGTGACCCGGGCCTGACACGTCAGACCCAACAAAAAAGCCGGCTCCTGGAGCCGGCTTTTTTTCGTTCTCAACGCAGGGGGCTCAAGGCCCCTCTGACGATCAGCGCGGCGCGCCCATTGCCTTGGCTCGCTCCTGCGCTGCTCGCCGCTCACCTGCCAACCGTGCGTTGTCTTCGGCAGACACCGGCCAGCCCTGCAGGTGGCGCAGCGCCACCGTGGCCAGCGCCTGCATGCCCTCATCGGAATCGTTCAGGCAGGGGATGTAGTGAAACTCCTTGCCGCCCGCATGCAGGAATGCTTCGCGCGCTTCCTGGCTGATTTCTTCGAGGGTCTCCAGGCAGTCGGCTGCAAAGCCCGGGCAGATCACGTCGACGCGCGGTGTGCCGGCCTGGCCAAGGGCGATCAGGCTGGGCTCGGTCGATGGCTCCAGCCACTTCGCCTTGCCGAACCGGCTCTGGAACGTCACCTTGTATTCGCCGCGCTCCAGCTCCAGCGCCTCGGCCAGCAGCCGGGCCGTCTTGTGGCACTGGCAGTGGTAGGGGTCGCCCAGGTGCAGCGTGCGCTCGGGCATGCCGTGGAAGCTCATCACCAGCATCTTGCCGCGGCCGTTGGCGGCCCAGTGCTTGCGCACGCTGGCGGCGAGCGCGGCAATGTGCGCCGGGTCGTCGTGGTATTCGTTGATGAAGCGGAATTCCGGCAGCCGGCGTGCCTTGCGGCCCCATTCGCTGACCTTGTCGAAGGTGCTGGCCGTGGTGGCGCCCGAGTACTGCGGGTAGGCCGGCATCACCAGCACGCGTTCGATGCCTTCAGCGCGCATCGCATCCAGCGCTTCCGGAATCGACGGGTTGCCGTAGCGCATGGCCGGACGCACCACCACCTGCGCACCACGTTCACCCAGATAGCCCTGCAGCAACTGGGCCTGGCGTTTGGTCCAGACCAGCAGCGGCGAGCCGCCGTCCATCCAGACCGTGGCGTACTTGGCGGCCGACTTGGCCGGACGCACCCGCAGGATGATGCCGTGCAGGATGACCTTCCAGACCAGCGCCGGAATCTCGATCACGCGCGGATCGCTCAGGAATTCGCCGAGGTAGCGGCGCAGCGCGGGTGCCGTGGGCGCGTCCGGCGTGCCGAGATTGGCCAGCAGGATGCCGGTGCGGGGAGGGTGCTCGTGCGGGAGCTGGGGTTCTTTGCGAAATGCCATGCCCTGATTGTGGGCCAAGGGCATCAGCCTTGAAGGCTATCGGGCGATCAGGTCGCCGGCGCCCAACAGTCGCATCGGTCGGGTGTCGCTGCCAGCCAGTACGTCAAAGTGCAGCGTGGCCACGCGCGGGTCATTGGGCGAGCCGCCCAGGCCCAGATCACCCGAGCCGTGCAGGGTGCAGGATCCGCGACGCAGGCTGAGGATCTCGTCGTCGCCCGCGAAGCGCACGAAGGTGCCATTGATGCTCAGGTCGGTGACCTGCAGCGCGCCGCCCGTCATGTCGATGCGTGCGTGGGTGCGCGACACGCGCGGGTCGTCCACCCGCATCGCGGCCGTCACGTTGCGGCCGATGATCACGGGCAGGCGGTGGCGCTCCCACTGGAAGGCACGGTCTTGCCACACCAGTTGCAGGCCGGCCGGCTCGATCGCGTCGACCCGGCTTTCCAGCTCGGTGGCGGCGGTGTCGGCCCCCTTGGGCGTGAGCAGAAACACCTCGACGGTTTCAATTCGCCCGCGCAGGCGCACCTTGTCGAGGTGGCGGAAGCGCGACTGGATTTCCCAGGGCAGCTCGTCAAACACGTTCCGGCTGATGAGCGATTCACCGTCGCCGGCATGGTCAAGCAGCCGGGCGGCCACGTTCACGGCGTCGCCGAAACAATCGCCGCCGACCTCGACCACCTCGCCTGCGGTGATGGCGATCTGCAGGTGCATGCGACGGGTGTCATTGCCGCTGTCGGCGTTGGCAACGCTCTGGCGATCCAGCTCTTCCTGCATCTGCGCCGCACCTGAGACGGCAGTCAACGCGCTGGGGAACACCGCCATCAGGCCGTCGCCGAGTGTCTTGACCAGCTGACCGCCCGAGCTGGGCACCCAGCGCGCCAGCGTGCGGATGACCTGGGTCACCACGGTGGTGGCCTGGGCGTTGCCAAGGTGTTCGTAGAGTGCCGTGCTGCCGCGCAGGTCGGCAAACAGGACGTAGCGTCGCTTGATGGTGGCCATGCTGGCAACAGTGTACGAAGGAGTCGCCCTGAGCGCCAAGGCGGCAAGCCCCCGAAAAAGAGAAACGGCCCGCAAGCGGGCCGTCGTGATCGGGGTTTAGATGTTGTCGAGGTAGGTGCGCAGCTTGTCCGAGCGGCTCGGATGCTTCAGCTTGCGGATCGCCTTGGCTTCAATCTGGCGGATGCGCTCACGCGTGACGTCGAACTGCTTGCCCACTTCTTCCAGCGTGTGGTCGGTGGACATTTCGATGCCGAAGCGCATGCGCAGCACCTTGGCTTCGCGCGGGGTCAGGCTGTCGAGGATGTCCTTCACCACGTCGCGCAGACCAGCCTGCATGGCGGCCTCGATCGGCGCGGTGTTGTTGGTGTCCTCGATGAAGTCGCCCAGGTGGCTGTCGTCATCGTCACCGATCGGCGTTTCCATGGAGATCGGCTCCTTGGCGATCTTCATGATCTTACGGATCTTGTCTTCCGGCATCTCCATCTTCTCGGCCAGCGTCGGAGCATCCGGCTCGAAGCCGAATTCCTGCAAATGCTGACGCGAGATGCGGTTCATCTTGTTGATCGTCTCGATCATGTGAACCGGGATGCGGATGGTGCGGGCCTGGTCGGCGATCGAGCGGGTGATGGCCTGGCGGATCCACCAAGTCGCGTAGGTCGAGAACTTGTAGCCGCGACGGTATTCGAACTTGTCGACCGCCTTCATCAGGCCGATGTTGCCTTCCTGGATCAGGTCGAGGAATTGCAGACCGCGGTTGGTGTACTTCTTGGCGATCGAGATGACCAGGCGCAGGTTGGCCTCGATCATTTCCTTCTTCGCATCGCGCGAGGCCTTTTCGCCCTCGTTCATGCGGCGGTTGATGTCTTTCAGGTCATCGACCGGCACCACGGCGCGGGCTTGCAGGTCGATCAGGCGCTGTTGCAGTTCCTGGATCGCCGGCAGGTTGCGGCCCATGATGGCGCTGAAGGGCTTGCCCGACGCGATTTCCTTCTCGGCCCATTTCAGGTTCAGCGAGTTCGACGGGAAGCTCTTGATGAACTGGTCTTGCGGCATGCCGCACTTGTCGACCACGATCTTGCGGATCTCGCGCTCATAGCGGCGCACGTCGTCCACCTGCGAGCGCAGGATGCCGCACAGCTTCTCGATCGTCTTGACCGTGAAACGGATCGTCATCAGGTCAGCGCTGATCGACGACTGGGCCTTGTTGTAGGTGGCCGACTTGTAGCCGTCCTTCTCGAAGGCCTTGCGCATCTTGTCGAAGTGCGTGCGCAGGTCAGCAAACTTGCCCAGGGCCTGGTTCTTCAGCTCTTCGAGCTTCTTCGTCAGGGCCTTGGAGCCGCCGTTGCCGTCGTCGTCGTCTTCCTCGTCGAATTCGTCGAAGTCTTCTTCGGCCACGTAGTCGTCGGCCTCGTCGGCGGCGACAAAACCGTCAACCGCTTCGGAGATCTGCATTTCGCCGGCCGCGATCTTGTCGGCCATCGACAGGATTTCAGCGATGGTCGTCGGCGAGGCCGAGATGGCCAGCATCATGGCCTGCAGGCCACCTTCGATGCGCTTGGCGATCTCGATTTCGCCTTCACGGGTCAGCAGTTCGACCGAGCCCATTTCACGCATGTACATGCGGACGGGGTCGGTGGTGCGACCGAATTCGGAGTCGACCGTGGAGAGCGCGGCTTCCGCAGCTTCTTCGGCTTCTTCTTCGGTGGCCGTGGAGGTGGCGCCACCGGCAATCAGCAGCGTGGCGGCATCCGGTGCCTGCTCGTACACGGCGATGCCCATGTCATTGAGCATCGAGATGATGGCTTCCAGGATTTCTTCATTGACCAGCTTTTCAGGCAAGTGGTCGTTGATTTCCTGGTGCGTGAGGTAGCCACGCGTCTTGCCCATCTTGATGAGGGTCTTCAGCTCCTGGCGGCGCTTGGCGACTTCCTCTTCGGTCAGGGCGGTTTCGTCCAGGCCGAACTCGCGCATCAGCGCACGTTCCTTGGCCCGCGACACCTTCATGCGCAGCGGCTTGGCCTTGGGCTTGTCCGCGGTGTCTTCGCCCACCTCGGCGACGTCAGCGACATCGGCCGATTCGGCTTCAACTTCGATTTCACCTTCCAGATCGGCTTCGATGTCGGCCAGATCGTCTTCAACGACCTCGGCCTTCTTGGCGGTCTTCTTGGCGGTGGTCTCAGCCTTGGGCTTGCGGCCGCGCTTGGGCTTGGTGTCGTCGGTGGACTCGACTGCGGTGGTCTTGGCTGCAGCCTTGGCACGGGGCTTCTTGATGTCTTCGGCCTCGGGGGCCGTCGCGGCCTTGGGTGTCTTGGCTGCAGCAGTCTTCTTCGCGGTCATGCGGGTCCTTGAATGGCGTGGCGTCTGTATGGCGTCGGTTCACTGCCCGATTTCGGCCGTTTCAGGCGAACTTCAAGTACACGCAACGCAAAGAAATATTTTTTGCATCGGGTGAAGAAGCGCATGGCGAACGGGGCGCCAGCCGGTGTCGGGGCGCCAATCGGGCAGGGCAAGTTGGCGTGAACGTTGAATCTTGCAGCCCTTGCGGGGTGGTTGGCCGATGTAACCCATGTCGTGGGTGGCCGGGTCCGGAGGTGCTGCTGTCACTCTTGCCGCTGTTGCATCGGATTATACCTCAATTGCTGCAATTTTGCGCAGTTCAGGCACCCGGTCAGCGGTCTTCTTCCTTGCGTGGCGCACTCATGCGCAGCTTCACCTCGCGCCATTGGCGGTCCAGCTCGCGGTATTCGTCGAGGGCGCTGCGCTCCGTCGCGGCCTTGGCTTGCAGGGCTTGCTTGCGGGCCGTCAGGGCCTTGTCGAGCAGCACATCGACGGCGCGCCTGAAGTCATCGAAGGTCGCGCCGGGGTCGGCGTCGCCATCGGCCAGACGGCGCTGTGCAGCATCGAGTGATTCGTCGGCTTTCAAGGCCAGACTCAGCACGGCCCAGGTCCGGGGGCCGTGCTCGGCCAGATCCCGCTCCAGCCAGGCCACGAGCGGGCCGTGAGGCGCTGGCAGGTCATGCAGCAGTTCGTGCTCGATGCCTGGCAGGCGGTCCCACCAGGCGGGCTCACCGAACAGCATCTGCACGACGCGGTCTTCCGGGCTCTTCGGGGCCGTGCGGCGCGGTTGCGGGGGCAGGGGGGCGTCCTTGCTCCAGCGTCCGCCCTTGAACTTGCGTTTGGCGTCACCGCCTGAGCCTGACCAGGCCTGGTGGAAGTGGCTGCGTCCGCCGCCGCCAGCGCCGCCGGCACTGCCACCGTCGCCGCCTTCGGGGCTGCCTTGCCAGGGGGCCTGGTCGTCATCGGGCGGACCTTCCCAGGGCTGGTTGCCGGCCGTTTGAGGCGCGCCACTCTGCTGCCGTTGACCGCGGCTGGCCTGCGCCTGCCACAGCCGCCCCAGCTCGTCGGATGGCAGGCCGCCCAGACGTGCCAGCTCGCTCAGCAATTGCAGGCGCAGCGTGCCCTCAGGCAGGGCGCCCCACAGCGGGCGGGCCTGGGCCAGCATGCGGGACCGGCCTTCGGCGCTGTTCAGGTCGCAATCAGCGCTGGCGTGGTCAATCAGTTGCCGCGACAGCGGCACCGCATCGCGCACGCAGCCTTCAAACGCGTCGCTGCCAAACGCGCGGACGTAACTGTCCGGATCATGTTCGGCGGGCAGGAACAGGAATCTGAAACTGCGCGTGTCGGTGGCATGGGGCAGCGAGGCTTCCAGGGCCCGGCCTGCCGCACGGCGGCCGGCGGCATCTCCGTCAAAACTGAACACCACCTGCTCGGTGAATCTCAGCAATTTGTGCACGTGCTCGGCCGTGCAGGCAGTGCCCAAGGTGGCCACGGCATTGGGGAAACCCAATTGCGCGAGCGCCACCACGTCCATGTAACCCTCGGTGACCAGGGCGTAGCCCTTTTCGCGCAGGCCGGTGCGTGATTCATACAGGCCATACAACTCCCGGCCTTTGACGAAAATCGGCGTCTCCGGCGAGTTGAGGTACTTCGGTTCACCCTTGTCGAGCACGCGCCCGCCGAAGGCGATGGTTTCGCCCTTGACGTTGCGGATGGGGAACATGATGCGGTCACGAAAACGGTCATACCGTTTCTGCTCCGTGCCTTCGTCACCCTGCACGATCACCATGCCGGATTCAGCGAGCAGCGGGTCGTCATAACGCGGAAAGACACCGGCCAGCGTGCGCCAGCCTTCCGGGGCATATCCCAGCCCGAATCGCAAGGCAATTTCACCGGTCAGGCCGCGGCCCTTGAGGTAATCAATCGCGCGCGGGCTGCCCTTCAGTGACTTCCTGTAGTGGTCAGCAGCCTTTTGCAACACATCGGTCAGGGTTTGCTGGTGTTGCCGTTGTTGTGCGGCTTCAGCACGCTCGGCCGGGCTGATGTCTTCCTCGGGCACTTGCAAGCCCGTGGATTGCGCCAAATCACGGACTGCCTCGACAAAACTCATGCCGTGGTGTTCCGTCAGAAAGCGGATGGCATCACCGTGAACGCCGCAGCCAAAACAGTGATAGGTCTGGCGCGTCGGGCTGACGATGAAGCTCGGCGATTTCTCGCCGTGAAAGGGGCACAGGCCCTTGTGGTTGATGCCGGCTTTTTTGAGCTCGACATGGCGCCCCACCACCTCGACTATGTCGGTGCGGGACAACAGTTCTTGGATAAAGCCGGCTGGAATCACGCCGACAGTCTAGTTCACCGCGGCGCTGAAGCCGCCCAGACGTGAAAAAGGCAGCCGAAGCTGCCTCTTGCTACACAGGTGGCCTGTGCCCTCCTCACCGCCTTTGGCGATGACCTCCCGGAGGGGCCCAGGCGCTGTGCCGTGGGTGTCAGAGTGCGAAGTCGTCGAGCGACTTGCCGGCACCCAGCGCCGACTGCAGCCACTTCGGCTTCAGACCACGACCGGTCCAGGTCTGGCCGGTAGCGGGGTCGCGATACTTCGCGGCGACCTTCTTGCCACCTTCAGCCTTGGGCGCAGCAACCTTGCCGGCGAGATCAGCAGCGGTCAGGCCATATTCGGCCATCAACGCCTTCACCTTGGTGATGGCGTCTGACTTCGCAGCGCGTTGTGCTTCGGCGATTTGCTTTTCAAGCGCGGCCTTCTGGGCCATCAGTTCCTGGATCGTGGTCATTTGGTATCTCCAATTTGAATACCCGGAGGGCGGCCGGATGATAACCCACGATCCCCCGACCATCCAAGACCTTCACTTTTCTTATTTGAAACCGACGCGGTCAAGCATTTGCTGGACCTTGACCTGATTCATGCCAATCACCGAAACCGGCACGCTTTCCGTCTTGAAGGTGCCAAACGACTCCAGCGCCGGATTCGGAACCTTCACCGACTTCACCACGGGCCATTCGTTATTGCCGCCGGCGAAATAGGCCTGTGCTTCGTCGCTGGCCAGATACTCCAGAAACTCCACCGCAGCCGCACGATTCTTGGCATGGCGGGCCACAGCACCGCCGGCAATGTTCACATGGGTGCCGGTGGTGGCTTGATTGGGCATCACCACCCCCAGTTTCTCGGTGGTGGCGCGGTCATCCGCACGCTCCGAGCGCATCATCCGGGCGAGGTAATAGCTGTTGGTCAGGGCAATCTTGCATTCGCCCGTGGCCACAGCCTTGATCTGGTCGGTATCACCGCCCTTGGGGGCGCGAGCCATGTTGTCGACCAGGCCCTTCAGCCAGATTTCCGTCTTTTCCGGGCCCAGGTGCTCGGTCATCGCGCCAAACAGCGACAGGTTGTAGGGGTGCGAGCCCGAGCGCGTGCAGAACTTGCCGGCATTCTTCGGGTCAGCGAGTTTCTCGTAGGTATCGACGTCCTCGCGCTTCACGCTCATCTTGTTGTAAACCACCACGCGAGCCCGGGTCGAAAAGCCGAACCACTGCGAGCCCTGGCCGTCATCGCGGCTGCGCAGGGTGGCCGGAATGCGCTGGCTGAGTACCTTGCTCTGCACGGGCTGGAACAGGCCGTCCACCTCGGCGCGCCACAGGCGGGCGGCGTCCACCAGCAGCACCACGTCGGCCGGGCTGGCAGCACCTTCGCTCTTCAAGCGGGCCAGGATGCCGGCATCGTCCGAATCAACCCGGTTGATGCGAATGCCGGTGGCCTTGGTGAAGTTCGAATACAGGTTTTCGTCGGTCTGGTAATGGCGGGCCGAATACAGATTCAGCACCTTTTCCTGGGCTTGAACTTGGCTGGACCAGCCCGCTGCGGTCAGCAAGGCCAGCAGGGCGAAACGGGTGTTGATGCGCATGAAAACTCTCCGGCGTGAACTGGAAAAACAGTGCGGCGAGTTTACATGAGAACGCGAATGGTTCGCATTTGTTGTCGTGGGCTGGCCCTGTGCGCCGCAGGGCCACCCAAAACAAAGCCCCGGCGCTGTCGGGCAGCGTCCGGGGCTCTGTCGTATCCGCGTTCACGCCGGGCGAGGCGCAAGCCAGCCCGGTGACGGAGGGATCAGGGTTGATCAGGCCGAGGGCGGCACGTAACCGGCAGGCTGGTCGCCGCCGGCGCCGAACAGGAACTGTTCCATCTGGCGCATCAGGTATTCACGGGCACGGGCGTCGGCCAGATTCAGGCGGTTTTCATTCACCAGCATGGTCTGGTGCTTCTTCCATTGCTCGAAGCCTTCCTTGCTGATGTTGTCGTAAACGCGCTTGCCGAGTTCACCCGGAAAGAAGGCGAAGTCCATGCCTTCGGCTTCTTTTTTCAGGAAGGTGCAATAAATCGTGCGTGCCATGCGTGGCTCCGTAAGTCGAGCGGTGAGAGAAAAAAGGGGAGATCGCCGGGCCTCAACCCAGCTTCTTGACCAGCACCTGTGAGCGCCGGTCCCAGTTGTATTTGCGTTTGCGGGCTTCGGGCAGCCAGTCCGGATCAACCGGGTGGAAACCGCGCTTGATGAACCAGTGCATGGTGCGTGTGGTCAGCACGAACATGGTGTCCAGGCCCATGGCCCGGGCGCGTTGTTCAACCCGCTTGAGTATCTTGTCACCATCGCCTTGACCCTGCACCTGCGGGGATACCGTGAGGGCCGCCATTTCGGCCGTCCTGGCTTCCGGATAGGGGTAGAGCGCGGCGCAACCGAAGATCACGCCGTCGTGCTCGATGACGGTGTAGAGGCCGATGTCGCGCTCGATCTCCGTGCGGTCGCGCTTCACCAGCGTGCCGTCGCGCTCGAACGGCTCGATCAGCTGCAGCACGCCGCCCACGTCGTCGGAGGTGGCTTCGCGCAGGCTTTCCAGCTTCTCGTCGACCACCATGGTGCCGATGCCGTCGTGGGTGAACACCTCCATCAGCAGCGCACCATCGGTGGCGAACGGCAGGATGTGTGAGCGCTCCACGCCGCCCAGGCAGGCTTCAACACAGTGCTTCAGGTAGAAGGCCGGGTCGGTGGGCTGCGTCGGGGCGGGCAGGGCGGCCAGCAGGCGCTGGGCGTCGGCCAGTGCCAGCTCGGTATCGATGGCGCTTTCCGGATCGTCGATATGCTCGCGGATGCCGGGCGTCTCGGTCAGAAAGAGCATCTTGTCGGCCTGCAGGGCGATGGCGGTGGCGGTGGCCACATCTTCCATCGACAAGTTGAACGCCTCGCCGGTGGGCGAGAAGCCGAACGGCGACAGCAGCACCAGCGCGCCGATGTCGATGGCGCGGCGGATCGCGCCGGCATCGACCTTGCGCACCACGCCGCTGGAGAGAAAGTCCACGCCGTCGACGATGCCGACCGGCCGCGCCGTCAGGAAGTTGCCCGACACGACGCGCACGGTCGAGTTGGCCATTGGCGTGTTCGGCAGACCTTGCGAGAAGGCCGCCTCGATCTCGAAGCGCAGCTGGCCGGCGGCTTCCTGCGCGCAGTCCAGTGCCACGCTGTCGGTGATGCGTCGGCCATGCGAGAAGCGCGAGGTATGGCCCTTGGCCGTCAGCTGGTCATTCACCTGCGGACGGAAACCGTGCACCAGCACCAGTCGCACGCCCATGGCGTGCAGGATCGCCATGTCTTGTGCAAAGTGGTTGAGCTTGCCGGCGGCGATGAGCTCACCGGCGATGCCCACGACGAAGGTCTTGCCCCGGTAGGCGTGGATGTGCGGCGCTACCGAGCGAAACCACGGAACGAAGGTGTGGGGGAAGACGAGATCCATCATGTGGCCCGGATTGTGCCGCAGCGCAGGCCGCGCCGCGCGGCTGCGTACACTGGCTCGATGCAAGCGATGGGTGCGGTGGCCGATGGCCGGTTTGAGAGGTCGGGGCCGAAGTTGCGGTCGATATCGGCGTGGATGTGCGCGACCTTGTTTTTGCTGTGCCTGCAGGCCCAAGGCCAGGGGCTGACGCCACCAGCACCAAATGCGCCGGCTCCGTCAGCATCGCCTGCCGCCGCCATGCCCCCAGCCTCATCGCCCGGCCAGCCGGCGCCCGCCGTGGCCGTGCCGCGCATCTCGGGTCGCCTCCAGGCTGCGCAGATCGGGCTGGTCATCAACGATGACGACGCCTATTCGGTCGCCGTCGGTGAGCACTACCAGCGCCAGCGCGGGCTGGCTCCTGCCCAGGTGCTGCATGTGCGCCTGCCGGTGCGGGCCCGGCTGGAGCCCGCCCAGGCCGAGACCTTGCGCGCCCGCATCGCCGGCCACTTCGGCCCGAACATCCAGGCGCTGGCTCTGGCCTGGCGCCAGCCCTTTGCCGTGCAGTGCAACTCGATCACCTCGGTGGTCACGCTCGGCTTTCGGCCTGCCCAGTGCGAATCCACCTGCGGCAAAGGCGAGCCATCGCCCTTGTTCAACCAGCCCACCGTCACGCCGTTCACCGACCTCGGCGTGCGGCCGAGCATGTTGCTGGCCGCCCCTGATGAGGCGGCGGCCCGCGCCATGATCGACCGCGGCGTGGCCGCCGACGGCACCCTGGGCCGCCGTTTTGCGCCGGCCGTCAGCGCCTGGTACTTGCAAACCACCGATGCCGCGCGCAACGTGCGCAGCGCGCTCTACCCCCGGCCAGGGCCGGTCGGCCAGACGGGGCTCACGGTGCACAACGGCCCGGAAGCCGCACTGGCGCGCCAGCCGGGCGACCCCGCCGTGCTGCTGCAGATCGGTGCCGTGCGTTGGCAGCCCCCCGCATCACTGCGCTGGGCCCACGGGGCGCTGGCCGACCACCTCACCTCGTTCGGCGGCGTGCTCGACGGCACCTCCGGTCAATTCACCGCGACCGACTGGATTGCGGCCGGCGCCACCGCCAGCCACGGCACGGTCAGCGAGCCGTGCAACCACCTGCAGAAGTTCCCGCATCCGCAGGTGGTGTTGCTGCATTACCTGCAAGGCGCCACCGCGATCGAGGCCTACTGGAAAAGCGTGTTTTGGCCGGCACAGAGCCTGTTTGTGGGCGAACCACTGGCAGCGCCGTTCGGCCCGCCCAGCCTGGCTGCACGCCCGGCCGGCCAAACGCCGATAATCGCGCCCCTGTGACTGAATCCGCCTCCCGACCGCCCGCCCCGCCGGCCCCCGCCCGCTCGTCCCAAGCCAGCCCCGCGGCCCGCCCGCCTCGGCCCGCCCGACCGCCTCGGGTGGCCACGCCGGTGCCGCCCATCACCTTCCCCGAAAGCCTGCCTGTCAGCGCGCGGCGGGATGACATCGCCCAGGCCATCCAGCAGCATCAGGTGGTGATCGTCTGCGGTGAAACCGGCTCGGGCAAAACCACGCAGCTGCCCAAACTGGCGCTGGCCCTCGGCCGCGGCTGGGGCGCAGGTGGTTCCGGGCTGATCGGCCACACCCAGCCGCGCCGCATTGCGGCCAGCTCGGTGGCCAAGCGCATTGCCGAAGAATTGAACTCGCCGCTGGGCGAGGTGGTTGGCTACAAGGTGCGGTTCCAGGATCGCCTGCAGCCCGGCGCCAGCGTCAAACTGATGACCGACGGCATCTTGCTGGCGGAAACCCAGACCGACCCGCTGCTCAAGGCCTACGACACGCTGATCATCGACGAGGCGCATGAGCGCAGCCTCAACATCGACTTCCTGCTGGGCTACCTGCGGCAGATCCTGCCGCGCCGGCCGGACCTGAAGATCATCGTCACCTCGGCCACGATCGATGCCGACCGGTTCGCCCGGCACTTCGAATCGCGCCAGGGCCCGGCACCGGTCATCATGGTCAGCGGCCGCACCTTCCCGGTGGAGCAGCGCTGGCGCTCGTTCGAGGAAACACGCGAATTTGATCTGGACGATGCCATCGCCGATGCGGTGGACGAGCTCTGGCGCGAAGGCCCCGGCGACATCCTCGTGTTCCTGCCCGGCGAGCGCGAGATCCGCGAAGCCGCCGATCACCTGCGCAAGCACCTGGCCCAGCAGCACCGCCACGGCCCGCAGCCTGAAATCCTGCCGCTGTTCGCCCGCCTGAGCCAGCAGGAGCAAGACCGCGTCTTCCAGGCCGGCAACGGCCGCCGCATCGTGCTGGCCACCAACGTGGCCGAAACCTCGCTGACGGTGCCGGGCATCCGCTACGTGATCGACGCGGGCCTGGCCCGGGTGAAGCGCTACAGCTACCGCAACAAGGTCGAGCAGCTGCAGATCGAGGCGATCAGCCAGGCGGCGGCCAACCAGCGTGCAGGCCGTTGCGGCCGGGTCTCGAACGGCATCTGCATCCGGCTCTATGACGAGAAGGATTTCAACGGCCGGCCACGTTTCACCGACCCCGAAATCCTGCGCTCGTCGCTGGCCGGGGTCATCCTGCGCATGAAGGCGCTGGGCCTGGGGCAGGTCGAGGACTTCCCCTTCCTCGAAGCGCCGCCGAAGAAGGCCATTGCCGACGGTTACGCCCTGCTGGGCGAGCTGGGTGCGGTGGACGACAACAACGACCTCACGCCGATCGGCAAGGAGCTCTCGAAGCTGCCGCTCGACCCGCGCGTGGGCCGCATGATCATCGAGGCGCGCGATCGCCAGAGCCTGAACGAGGTGCTGATCATCGCGTCAGCCCTGACCGGCCAGGACGTGCGTGACCGCCCCCTCGAAGCCCAGCAAGCCGCCGACGAAAAGCACAAGAAGTTCGACGACGAGCGCTCCGAGTTCATGGGCTACCTCAAGCTCTGGCACTGGATCGAGGAGGGGCGTGGCCGCACGGGTGCGGCACCTGCGCCGGAATCGGCCGCGCACAAGCTGAGCAACCGCCAGCAAGAGCAGCGGCTGCGCGACAGCTTCGTCAGCCCGCGCCGGGTGCGCGAATGGCGCGACATCCATTCGCAGCTGCACACGGTGGTGGCCGAACATGGCTGGCGCCTGAACAACAGCCCCGCCACCTACGACCAGGTGCACCTGGCCATGCTGGCCGGCCTGCTGGGCAACCTGGGCTGCAAGTCGGACGACGAAGACTGGTACCTGGGCGCCCGCGGCATCAAGTTCTGGCGCCACCCCGGCGCCCACCTGAGCAAGAAGCCGGGCCGATGGCTGGTGGCGGCCGAGCTGGTCGACACCACGCGCCTGTTTGGCCGTGGCCTGGCTGCGATTGACCCGCAGTGGATTCCGCAGATCGCCGGCCACTTGCTGAAAACCCAGCTGCTGGAGCCGCACTGGGAGAAGAAGGCCGCCGAGGTCATCGCGCTGGAGCGCGCCACGCTGTACGGCATCGTCGTCTACAACAACCGGCGGGTGAACTTCGGCAACATCGATGCGCCGGCCGCGCGCGAGATTTTCATTCGCGAAGCGCTGGTGAACGGTGAGTGGGAGACGCGCCTGCCGTTCCTGGCGCACAACCGCAAGATGATCGCGCAGGTGCAGGAGCTGGAGCACAAGTCTCGTCGGCAAGACGTGCTGGTGGACGACGAGCTCATCTTTGCCTACTACGACCAGCAGCTGCCGCGCGAGGTGGTTAGCGGCGCCACGTTCGAGCGCTGGTACCGCGACGCCCAGCGCCAGCAGCCGAAGTTGCTGCACCTGACCCGCGAAGAGCTGATGCGCCACGAGGCCGCCGGCATCACCTCATCGGCCTTCCCGAAGACCATCCGCCTAGGCGGCGTGGATTGCACCGCCACCTACCTGCATGAGCCGGGTGACGCGAAGGACGGCGTCACGGTGACCGTGCCGATCTACGCCCTGAACCAGGTCAGCGATGACCGCTGCGATTGGCTGGTGCCCGGCATGTTGACGGCCAAGGTGCTGGCGCTGTTCAAGACGCTGCACCAGCGTCCGCGCTCACGCCTGGTGCCGCTGCCTGATGCGGCCGCTGAGTTCTGCGAGATGGCCAATTTCGGCCAGGGCAACCTGGTGGACGTGATGCTGCGCGCGGTGCGTGAGCGCACCCAGATCGCCGTGCAGCGCAACGACTTCAAGCTGGAACAGCTGCCGCCGCACCTGTTCATGAACTTCCGAGTGGTGGACGAGCATGGCCGCCAGCTGGGCATGGGCCGGCAACTCGCCACCTTGAAGGCCGAACTGGGTGGCCAGGCCCGCTCTGCGTTCCAGGCCCTGGCCGCGCTGAAGATGTCCGCACCGCCCGCCGTGCCAGCACCGGCTGCGGCTGGCGCTGGCCAGGCGGCGGGTTCCGGTCGCGGCGTCGTCGCCGCCGTGAGGGCGCCTGCGCCACCGCCCGCTGATGCCCCCGCCGCCCGCTACACCGCCTGGACGTTTGCCGAGCTGCCCGAGCTGATGGAGATCCGCAAGGCAGGCCAGACGCTGATCGGCTTCCCCGCGCTGATCGACAAGGGCGCGCATGTCGAGATCGAGGTGTTCGATGAACCTGACGTGGCCGCAGCCCGTCACCGCGCCGGTTTGCGCCGCCTGGTGGCCCTGCAGATCAAGGAGCCGCTGAAGTACCTCGAGAAGAACATTCCCGAGCTGACCAAGATGGCGGTGGCCTTCATGCCGCTGGGCACGGCCGAAGAGCTCCGTGAGCAGATCATCGACGTGGCGCTCGACCGGGCCTTCCTGCAAGACCCGCTGCCGCAAGACAAGTTCGCCTTCGACAAGCGCATCGAGGAAGGCCGCACCCGCCTGAACCTGATCGCCCAGGAAGTGGCGCGGCTGTGCGGCGTGATTCTGGTGGAGTTCGCGGCGGCCCAGCGCAAGATCAAGGACAGCAAGCCGCCCAAGGAGGTGGCCGAAGACCTGGCCGCGCAGCTGCAGCGCCTGATGCCCAAGCGCTTCGTGCTGGCCGCCAGCTATGTGCAGCTGCAGCACTATCCGCGCTACCTCAAGGGCGTGGTGATGCGGCTCGACAAGCTGCGCGCCGACCCCGCCCGTGACAGCCAGCGCCTGGCCGAGCTGCGGCCGCTGGAGACGCGTTACCTGCGTCGGCTGGCCGAGCTGAAGGGGCAGGGCGATGCCCGCATGGACGACTTCCGCTGGCAACTCGAAGAGCTGCGCATCAGCCTGTTCGCGCAGGAGCTGCGCACGCCGCAGCCGGTGTCGGTGAAGCGGCTGGACAAGACCTGGGCCCAGCTGTCGAGCTGAGCCTCAGGGAGTCGTCAATGACGGCTCAGTGGTGGAGCGCATGCCCCAGGCAGCGCCCCATCAGCCGCTCGAAGCCCGGATCCAGCCGCATCGCGGGCTGGGGCAGGTACTGGCCGGCCCATGAGCGCAGCAGGGCGCCTGCGTGCGGCACGCCGGCGAGCGCCAGGGCGGCGTCGGCGCCCAGGTCGTCTTCACGCACGCTCAGCAGGCGTTCCAGCACCTCGCGGGCGGCGTAGCTGCCACCGGGGGTCAGGCTGGGGCCGTCCAGCAGTTCGATCTGCGCCTGCCAGATGCTCGTCACCTGCAGGCTGATGGCGGGCTGGGCCATGCCGGCCAGCACGGCGCGCGTGGCGGGGTCCTGGCCCATCAGCAGGGCAATGCCGAGCACCAGGTCGGCCACGCCCACGTCGTAATCCAGTCGGTGGTTCACACCGGCCCGGTGGGCTTCATGGGCGGGGTCGCCCGTCACGCCGTAGCCGAGTTGCAGTGCGGGAATGTGGCGGGTGTCGGCCCGCGTGCGCAGGTGATGCACCAGCGCCAGGCCCGCCGCGTTCTGCGCGCCGGCATTGACGATGAGCAGCCGGATGGGGGTGACGTTCAGGATGGCCAGGGCCTCCCAGGGCTGTTCCGCCTCGAAGACCTTCCAGCCCACGGCGTTCAGCAAATCAACCACCACACGTCGCCGTGTGGGGACCGGGTCGAGGACGAGGATATTGCTCATACCTTGTTATCGACCCTGCACGACCCGGCTTGAGAGCCGGCGTCGGGTGCTGATTCAGCGAACTGACGCCGTGTTGCCGAGGTATTCGGCGATCAGCTTGAGCAGCTCGTTGCCACCCACCGGCTTGATCATCCAGGCGGTGGCACCCGCAGCCTTGGCGCGGTCCCGCAGGCCACGCTGGCCCTGGGTGGTCAGGGCCACGATGGGGGTGAAGCGCAGCAGTTGCCTGGCCGCGGCAATCAGCGCCAGGCCGTCCAGGCGCGGCATCATGATGTCGGTCAGCAGCAGGTCAGGGCGCAAGCCGCCATTCAGCAGGTCCAGCGCGGCCTGGCCGTCTTCGGCCGTCACCACGGTGTGGCCGGCCAGCGTCAGGGACATCTCGATGCTGCGACGCATGGTCGGCGAGTCATCGGCGATCAGGATGGTGCTCATGGATGCGTGCCCGCTTCAGAACATTTCGATGCGCGGGCCGTTGGCAGTGGCCAAGGTCAGCTTTTCGGTACTCTGCGGGCCCTGGGTGACGCAGGTCACTTCGGGGTCGGGCTGGCCGAGGCCGCGCGAGTGAGCCACCCGCTGCGAATGCATCACGTAGTTCTGTGTCCAGAGCGCGAGCAACTCTTCCAGCATCACCGGCGGCGGCGGCGCGTCGCCACCAATCAGGCGATAAAGCTGCGAGAAGTGGTCGGACAGGCTGCCCAGCGCCGTGTTGATCTGCTCCAGCAGCTGCCGGTTGATGTCCTGGAACTGCATGTCGCCCAGCGTGTCGATGATGTCGACCGTCACCGTCTGCATGCCGCTTTCCATGTCGGTGCTGAGCGTGCTGAGGTAGGGCACCACGTCCGCCAGCGTGGCGCTCATGGTCTGGATGTGTTCGGCGATTTCGCCCAGTTGCTTGGCTGCGCTGGCACCCTGCATGTCCTGGGCTGACTTCACCTGCTCGTCGATGGTCTGGGCGGCAGCGGTGATGCCTTCGCTGATCTGGCGGGCCGCTTCGGCCGTCTGGGTCGAGAGGCGGCGCACCTCGGCGGCCACCACCTTGAAGCCGGCACCTTCCTGACCGGCGCGCGCGGCTTCGATCGAGGCATTGATGGCCAGCAGATTGGTCTGCCGCGAGATGTCGGCGATCAGGGCTGCCAGCGGGGTGAGCTTGCGCACCTTGTCGGCCACCGCGCGCACACGCTCCTGGCTTTGCTGGCGCTCGGTCTCGAACACCTGCTGGTGCTGGGCCAGGCTGGACACGGCGGCGCCATGCTCGCCGGCACGGCTGAGCGAATCGGCCGACAGGCTGTGCGAGCGGTCCACCGCATGCATCACCCGGGTCTGCAGGTCCATGGCGTTGGCATGCACCCGGTTCATGCGGTCCATCATCGACATGACCGCGGTTTCCGAGGTCTGGATGGTGGAGGTGACTTGCTGCTTCAGCACGCCGAAGGCCTGCTGCAGCGTGTTGATGTCCTGCACCACGACGTCGGTGGCCGTGGCGGTTTTCGCGATGCGCATGCGCGGTTGCAGCGTGCCCACCAGGGAGCCCGCAATCACCCCGAAAGCCACCGCCAGGATATGCCCGATGTCGACCCAGGCCGGCCAGATCCAGTGGGCCACCGCCATCGCGGCGACCAGGGCGCACAACATCAGCGTGCGGTTGCGAAGTTGGTGAGACACCTTGTCCTTGGGGAGGTGGGAATCAGGCATGGAACCCCTCACGCGCCAGGCAGCACTTGCTTGATCACTTTCACCAGTTCGGCACCGCCGACAGGTTTCACCAGCCAGCCTGTGGCGCCGCTTTTCTTGGCTTCATCACGCTTGCCCTGCTGGCTTTCGGTGGTCAGGGCCAGGATGGGCGTGAAGCGCAGCAGCTTGCGTGCTTCCTTGATCAGGGCGATCCCGTCCATCCGCGGCATGTTGATGTCCGTGATGATCAGGTCGGGCTTCAGGCCGGACTTCAACTTCGTCAGGGCAGCTTCGCCGTCGCCGGCGGTATCTACCTTGAATCCGCTGATCTCCAGAGTGCCCTTGAGGCTCATCAGCATCGTGGCCGAATCGTCCACCAGAAACACGCTCTTCATCATCTGTCCTTCAGGCAATTGGGGTCGTGTGATGCGCGAAGCACCAACCGGAGCCGTTTTGGCGGCTCCCACCACACGGTTAACGGCCAATGTGGTCAGGTCTTAACTGTGGCTTTTACTTGTCCGCGGGAAAGCGCCGAATTCATTGACGATTTGTGCCCAATTCCTCGCAGTTCGGGCTGCCGGAGCGGTCAAGCCTTCTTCTGGTAGACCAGCGCTTCGGGGAAACGGCGCATCTCGAAGCCCTTGGGGCCGTGACCGATCGACTCGGAATGCCCGAGACACAGGAAGCCCTGCGGGTTCAGGCTGGCGTGCAGGGCCTGCATCGCGGTGTCGCGCGACTCGTCATCGAAATAGATCAGCAGATTGCGGCAGAACACGATGTCGATGTTCCTGAAATTCTTCGTCTCGGCCGGTTTGCACAGGTTCACCCGGCTGAATTCCACCGCGTCCACCAGATCGCGGCTGATCTCGAATTCGTCCTGGCCCACTGGTTTGAAGTATTTGCGCAGCAGGTTGGCCGGCAATTCCCCCACCGAGCGGCGCGAATAAACGCCCGTCTGGGCGGCGGCCAGCACCTGGGTGTCGATGTCCGAGGAGAAGATCTCCACGTCCACCTCGTTGATGTGGCGCCAGCGCTCCAGCAGGTAGATCGCGATCGAGTACGGCTCTTCGCCCGTGGACGAGGGCACCGACCAGATCCGGATGGTTTCGCCCGGGGCCTTGCGGGCCCGCACCTCGTTCATCAGGTGGTTGACCAGGCAGTCGAACTGGTAGGCCTCGCGGAAGAAATAGGTTTCGTTGACCGTCATCGCGTTCACCACGGCCTGGAATTCCAGCCCCTGGGTGTCGCCGCGCAATTGCCGGAACCAGCCGGCGAAATTGGGGGCGCGCTGGATGCGGATACGGTCTTGCAGGCGCTTTTCGAGGAAATAGCGCTTGCTGTCGTCAAACCAGATGCCGCTCTGGCGGTGGAAATAGGCGCTGAACTGGGCGAGGTCGTCCGGCGTGATGGTCAGATCAGGGTTGTGGTTCATGCCTTGGCCCAGCTCAGGGCGGGCATCCAGGCCGTCAATTGGGCTGCCACCTCGTGGCAGGGTTTCACCACACCGGCGCCGCCGCGCTGGATCAACTCGGCCGGCATGCCGAACACCACGGCGGTGTCTTCCGATTCGGCCAGGGTTCGGCCGCCGCGCTGGTGCAGCCGTGTCATCGCCGCGGCGCCGTCGTAGCCCATGCCGGTGAGCTGCACGCCGATGATGCGGGCAGGTGGCAGCAGGTCGAGTGCGCTGTCCACCATCACATCGACCGACGGGTGCCACGGGTGCGTGGGGCTCTCGGCCTGCGGCATCACGACCACGCGGCCCAGGCGCTCAGCCAGGATCATGTCGGTGCCGCCGCGTCCGATGTAGATGTGGCCGGGCATCAGCGGCTTCACCGCGTCTACCTCGGCCACGCGCAGGGCGCACAAGCCGTTCATGCGCACGGCAAAGGCACTGGTGAAGTAGCTGGGCATGTGCTGGGCCACCACCACCGGCCAGGGGAAGTTGGCGGGCAACTGGGGCAGGATGTCTTCCAGCGTTCGCGGGCCGCCGGTGGACACGCCCACCAGCACCACGCCCGGGCAATGCAGCAGGGCGGTGGCCCTGGCGGCCTTCAGCCGCTGGGCGGCGGAGGCGGGCGCTGCCGCAGGTTGGGCGTTGGGCGCGGTGTCACGCGCAGCCCGGGTGGCCGCTGCTGGCGCTGTTCGCGTCGATGCCTGTGTCGCGCGCCGTTCCGGCGTGGCGCGGTTGACCGGCCGGCGCACCTTGGCGCGGGCCGCAGCCTTCACCTTGGCCACCAGCACAGGGCCCATGTCGCCCAGGCTGACCGACATCGTGCCGCCGGGCTTCTCGATGAAGTCCACGGCGCCCATGGCCATGGCTTCCAGTGTGGCCATCGCGCCCTTGGCCGTGAGTGACGACACCATCACCACCGGGGTGGGGCGGGTCTGCATCATCAGCGACAGGGCGGTCAGGCCGTCCATCTCGGGCATGTTGATGTCGAGGGTCACGACATCGGGCTCCCAGCGTTCCAGCTCCACCAGGGCTTCCGCCCCGTTGCGGGCGAGGTGGACTTCGCATCCGGCCTCCGTCAACACGCCACCGACCAGGCGGCGCATCAACGCAGAGTCGTCGACCACCATCACCCGTGTCATGGTCAGGCGACGCTGCAGGAGGCATCCGCCGAGGTGGCCGTCAGTGCGCCGATGGCGCCGGCTTCACCATCGTCGAGCAGGCGGGTCGGATCGACCAGCAGTACCAATCGGCCGTCGCCGTCGAGCTTGGCCACCTGGCTGATGAGGCCGGACTGGTCGCTGCTCAGCGACGGGGCCGGCTCGATCAGGCGATGGGCCACGCGCAGCACGTCGGTCACCGCGTCCACGATGAAGCCGGTGCGCACCCCGCGCAGCAGGTACACCATGATGCGCTGGCGCTCGTTGCGCTCGATTGGCGGCAGGCCGAAGCGCGCGCGCTGGTCCACCACCGGCAGCACTGCGCCACGCAGGTTGATCATGCCTTCCACCCAGGGCGGAGAGCGCGGCACATGCGTCAGCGTTTCCGGCAGGCGCACGATCTCCTGCACGCTCATGATGGGCACGCCGAACTCCTCCGCACCGAGGCGGAAGATCACCATCTGGCTGTCGTCGTCGATCGTGTCCACGGTGTTGTCTCCTTCGGCCTGGGTGTCGGTGCTGGCGCTGCCTGCAGCTGTGGCTGATCCGCCCTGGGCATGCAGCGCTTCCTGGATGCCGCGCAGGCCGAGCAGCTTGCTGGTCGTGATGATGGAGACCAGCCGGCGCCCTTCGTCCAGGCGGCAGATGGCTTCGAACTCCTGCAGGCCCTGGTCCTGGGCCAGCAGGCCGGGCATGGCATCGGTCTGGTCGCGCGGCACCCGCAGCACTTCCTTCACCGTGTCCGTCACCAGGCCGACGCGGTGGCCGCCGGGCAGGCCCACCACCACCACGCGGTGGTGCTCATCGAGTTGATCCATCGGCAGCGCGAAGATCGTGCGCAGGCTCACCAGCGGCAGCAGTCGCTGGCGCAGCGACATCAGGCCTAGCACATGGCTGGCCGAGCGCGGCACGCCGATGATGTTGTCTGGCAACTGCACGATCTCCTGCACGCTGGCAATGTCGATCGCGTATTCCTGGCCGGCCACGGTGAAGCTCACCAGGCGGGGCTCATCGGTGTCGGCGGTGTCTGCTTCGTTGCTGGCGGGCGTGCCGTCCAGCGCTTGCAGGGCACCTCCAGTGGCTGCATCGCCGTTCCCGACGTCCGCCAGCCGCGCGAACTGCTGGCGCGCCAGCAGGCCGAAATCAAGCACCTGCAGCAGCTGCACCTCACCCGAGGCCTGCGGCCGCTGGATGACGCCGGTCAGGAATTCCTGGCTGATGACCGATTCGATGCTGCTGGCGGGCGCCATCTGGCCCGCTTCCACCGATATGACACTGGCCACCCGGTCAACCACGAAGCCGATGGGAAGGCCGAGCTGGATGACCAGCGCGCGGCTGGCGTCGTCGGCCTCGCAGGCCGGCAAGCCAAAGAGGTGCCGCAGGCTGACGATGGGCAGCACCTTGCCGCGCAAATTGGCCAGCCCTTGCAGGGCGGGCGGGGCCAGCGGCATGCGCGCCACGTCGGGCACGCGGATGATTTCCTGCACCGGGCCCATCGGCACGGCGAACATCTCGTCCACCACGCTGAAGGTCACGAACTGCAGGGTCTGGGCCAGGCTGCCGGCGGTCTGCTCCACCGCCTCGGGGGGCAGGGCGCTGGCGGGAGGGTCACTGAGGTTCATGGCGGTTCGGCCGAGCCGCCTCAGTTGCTTTGCAGCTCGTCAGCGAGCGAGGCGATTTCCTCGATGGCGGCAGCCAGCTCGTCGGTGCCTTGAGACTGCTGCTTGGCCGCCACCGAAGCCTGCTCGGCCGACTTCTCGGCCTGCTGCGCGGCGGCAGACACCTGCTCCACGGCGACCTTCACCTGCGCCAGGGCCGCCACGATCTCGACGGCTGCCGAAGCTGCTTCCGCATTGCCGGCTTCCACATCCGCCACATCGGTTTCCATCGACACCAGGTTGTTGGTGATGGCGCGGGTCTTGTCGACTTCCGCGGCGGCGGCGCCGGCGATCTCGAACAGGTCACGGCCGACCAGGGCGATCTGGTCTTGAATGCTGCGCACCAGGTCCTTGATGCGGTCGGCGTTGCCGGCCGAGTCTTGCGCCAGGTTGCGGATGTCGGTGGCCACCACCACGAAGCCCTTGCCGTATTCACCGGCGCGGGCCGCTTCGATGCTGCCATTGATGGCCAGCATGTTCGTCTGCATCGCGACCTGGGTGATGGCGTCCACCACCTTGTCGATGCGGCGGCTGACCAGCTCCAGCTCCTTGATCTGCTGCATGCTGGTGCGGGTTGAATCCACGCTCATCGTGATGCTGGCGATCAGCCCGTCGACGTGCGTCTTGTTGTCACCCATCAGTGAGCGGATGGCGGCGGCGCGCTCACGGCCGTTGCCGGCGCGCTGCTCGGCGAGCTGGGCACCTTTTTCGATCTGCGTCACGGCCGCGGCCGATTCGGTGGTGGCGGCCGACTGGGTCTGGGCGCCTTTGCGGATCTGCTCCAGCGCAATCATGATCTGGCCGGCCGAGCGGTTGATCTCGCTCACGGCGCTCGACAGCTCTTCCGCCGAGCTGGCCACTTCCTCGGCGCTCTTGGCAATGTCTGTCGAGTTCTTCAACTCTTCGGCCACGTCCGACAGGCTGGTGGCGGTCTGCTCGCACTGGGCCAGCGCGGTGCTTTGCTCCTGCACGGTCTTGGCGGCTTCTTCGCAGGCAGCCGATTGCTCAGCGGCGGCGGCAGCGATCTGCTCGGCGCCCTTCAAGGCCTGGTCAGAGGCGACCGACGACTGCTGGGCGGCCGCGGCGATCTCGGTGGCGCCGGCCACGATGGCGGCGGCGTCGCTGGCGATGCGGCCCAGCTGCTCGATGATCACGCCGCTCTTGTCGACCTCCGCCTGGATGGAGCTGGCCGAGGTGTTGATGCCGTCGGCGATCACCTTGACCTCGCCCTGGATCTGTCCGACCAGGTCCTGAATCTGTTTGGCGCTCTTTTCGCTGGTTTCAGCCAGCGTGCGCACCTCGTCGGCCACCACCGCAAAGCCCTTGCCGTGCTGGCCGGCGCGGGCTGCTTCAATGGCAGCGTTCAGGGCCAGCAGGTTGGTCTGGTCGGCGATGCGGACCACGGCCTTGACGATGTCGCCGATGTTGGCGGCCTGCCGTTCAAGCTCGGCCACCATCTTCACGGATTCGGTCTGGCGGCGGGCGGCCACGCCCACATTGGTCACGGTGGCGCCCACTTCGCCGTTGATGCGGGTGGCCAGGGCCTGCATGCCCTCGGCCTTGCTGCGCGCCAGGCTGGCGGCGTTCAACTGGCGCACGATGGCGGTACTGACCTGGTTGACGGCGGCCAGCGATTCCTGGGCGGCGCCGGCGGCTTCTTCAGCGCCCGTGGCGATCTGGTCGGAGGCGCGCTTGAGCTCTTCCGCTGCGGCGGCGGCTTCATTGATGCCGGCCGACAGCTGGGTGGAGGCGGCCGCCACGCGCTCGGCGGCTTGCTGCTGCTTGGCGACCGTGCGGGCGCGCTTGCGATGGATGTCGGCGTCGCGGCTCACGTTGCGGCTGGCCGCGGCAACAGGCACGTAGGACTCAGCAGCGGGCTGTGCGCCGCGGTTTTTCATCACGAGAGACATGAAGGCTCCTGGGACACGCGCCGCACAGCTGGCGGGACGTGACTGGGATCCGGGGCGTCCGGAAGGCCGTCTCTCGCCCGCGCAAAGGCAGGGCGGGGCAGGCAAGCCTCAGACGTGGAGGCCTGGCCGATCAGTCGAGCGACCCGGCTGGTGTAGCCAGGGTGCTGAGCAGGAGCAAGAGCCTCATGATTGGATGCCAAGGGGCTCAGGCGTAGCCATCAAGGTAGAGGCACAAAGCCCGCCAATTGATGGAAATGATTTTTTCGGTGGTGCTTAAGTCAGCACCTCCAGCAGCCGGTCCATGCCACCGGTCTCGATCGAGACCATCGCCTGCTCCCGCACGGCGGGCTTGGCGTGATAGGCCACCGACAGGCCCGCCACGGACATCATCGGCAGGTCATTCGCGCCGTCGCCCACGGCGATGGCCTGCTCGGGCGAGATGCCCATCAGGCCACAGACCTCCAGCACCAGACGACGTTTTTCCGCGCCGTCGACGATGTCGCCCCAGGGGCAGTCGACCAGGCGGCCCGTCAGCACGCCGTCTTCAATCTCGAGCACGTTGGAGCGGGCGAAGTCGAGGTTCAGGCGGTTGCGCACGCGGTCACTGAAATAGGTGAAGCCGCCCGACACCAGCAGCGTCTTCAGGCCAGCCGCCTGGCAGGCGCGCACGAAGGTGTCTACGCCGGGGTTGAGCTGCAGCTTGCGGGCATACACCTCGGCCAGGGCCTGCTCGGGCACGCCCTTGAGCAGGGCCACGCGGCGACGCAGGCTGTCCTTGAAGTCGGTGATCTCGCCGCGCATCGCGGCTTCGGTGATGGCGGCCACCTCGGCCTTGCGGCCGGCGGCATCGGCAATCTCGTCGATGCACTCGATGTTGATCAGTGTCGAGTCCATGTCGAAGGCCACCAGCTTGAAACGGCTCAAGGGCAGGGGCGGCGTGAAGCCGCGGGCGAAGAGGCCGGGGGCCAGGGGGTGGGCAGACATGGTCGGGCGCGGAAGATCAGATGCGGGAAGCCGTGATTGTCGCCGAGGCCGTGTCTGCCACCCGCGCCAGCGCCAGAGCGCCCGGGTGACGGTGCTGACACTTCACGCGGATTTGTGCCCACCGTTTTGTCGTTTCAGGATTTAACTCCCGCCTGAATTGGTCGAAACGGTGGAAACAGTTTCACCAAGGATGCCCATGTCGCGCCGCGTGCTCACGATTGACGATCAAACCGACATCCGCCGGCTGATCCGGATGACCCTGGAATTCGAGGGCTTCGACGTGCTGGAAGCCGGCAGCGGCCCGGAAGGCCTGGAGATGGCCTGGTCGAAGAAGCCGGATCTGATCCTGCTCGACGTGATGATGCCCGGCATGAGTGGCCTCACCGTGGCCTCGATGCTGCGCACCGACGAGCGCCTGAAACACATTCCCGTCGTGATGCTCACCGCGCTCGACCGCGAGAGCGACATGGAAGCCGGTCTGGCCACCGGCGCCCAGGCCTACCTGGCCAAGCCCTTCAGCCCGATGGAGCTGCTGGATGTGGTTGAGCGGTTGATCACCGAATCCCAGGCGCGGCGCTGACTCGCCCAAGTCGGGAATTGAGGGGTCAATAGGCCCTTCCTGCAAGGGATTACCCAAGTTCACGCTGCCTACAGTGTGCCGCTTGAGTGCCCGGAGTCGGTGCCTCGTCGGGTGCCGCTGTTCGACATGAAAGCCCAGGCCATGCCGGCCTGATCGTTAGCCAACACCTCTTCGCCAGTTCGCGTTTTTTGTCTGTCGGCCGGTGGCTGCAGTCCGCGAGTTTGGCGCCTCTGCCCTCAAGGAGATCACCATGGCGCTTGTCAAGAAAGCCGTATCCGCCACCACCGCACCGGCGGTTCGTTCCAATGGCAACACCTCGCGTGATGCCGAGTTGCAGCGCAAGCGCGCTCGCACCCTGGCCAAGCAGCAGCAGGCCGCAGAGCGCATCGCCGCGGCCTCGGCCCAGATGTCGTCGGGCATCAGCGAAGCCGCATCGGCCGCTGAAGAGCTCAAGCGCGCGTCTGACCAGATCGCCACGGGCGCCGAGGAAGCATCGGGTGCAGCGCAGGAGTCGCTGGCGGCTTTCAAGCAGGTGGAAGGTGCGATTGCGCGCCAGTTGCAGAACGCCGACCTGAGCCGCAGCCGCGCTGAAACCGCCCAGGCGCTGGTGAGCAAGACCACCGCAGAGATCGGCACGCTGATCACCAACGTCGGTGTGTCGGCCCAGCGCCAGGCCGCCTCGGTGGACATGGTGGCCGAACTGGAGAAGCAGGCCGCCAACATCGGCGACATCGTCAAGGCCGTGGCCCGCATCGCCGACCAGACCAACCTGCTGGCCCTGAACGCCGCCATTGAAGCTGCCCGCGCCGGCCAGCACGGCAAGGGTTTTGCGGTGGTGGCCGATGAAGTGCGCACCTTGGCTGAAACCAGCGAAAAGAGCGCCAAACAGATTCAAGACCTGGTCGGACAGATCCAGAGCGAAGTCAAGGTGATTGCCGACGGCATCGGTGAATCAGCCAAGGCCGTGGAAGTGGAAGTCGAAAACGGCAAGGTCATCACCCAGCAGCTGGAGCAGATCCGCACCGACACGATCGAGATCGTCAAGGGCGTGGGTGAAATCGCCGTTGGTGCCCAGCAGTCGTCGAGCGCCGCCGTGCAGGCCCTGAAGGGCAGCGAAAGCATCGCCGCCGCGGCCGATGAGCAATCGGCCGCTGCCGAAGAGGCCGCCTCCACCGTGGCTGAGCAATCACAGGCGCTGGCGGCTTGCGAGCAGACCGCCCAGTCGTTGTCCGACCTGGCCGAAGACCTGAAGAACTCCACCGACGTGGCCAAGAGCGCGGAAGACGTGGCGTCTTCCGCCGAGGAGCTGTCGAGTGCGGTGCAGGAAATCAGCCGCTCGGGTACGCAGATCATGACGGCCATCGACCAGATCCGCAAAGGCTCGGAAGTGCAGTCGGCGGCCACCGAGGAATCGGCTGCCGCTGTCACCCAGATTGAGCGCGGTGCCCAGATCGCCCAGGCGCGTGGCACCGCGAGCGTGGAAAAGGTGGGCGCGATCCGCGGCCTGCTGGCCACCAACAAGGCCGCAGTCGATTCGCTGATCGCCAATGTTTCCGGCTCGGCCGAGGCCAGCAAGGTCAGCATCCGCCAGATCAAGGAGCTGGCGCTGGTCAGCCGCCGCATCGACAAGATCGTCGACGCGATCACCACCGTCTCCATCCAGACCAACATGCTGGCCGTCAACGGCAGCATCGAAGCCGCCCGCGCCGGCGAGTACGGCAAGGGCTTCGTGGTGGTGGCCACCGACATCCGCAACCTGGCACAAGACTCGGCCCAGAACGCCGACCGCATCAAGGACCTGGTGAAGGCCGTGCAGGACCAGATCGGCGTGGTGGGGCGTGACCTCGACGAGATTCTCGCCACCGCGCAGGCCGAAGTGGAGAAGGCCCGCGTCACCACCGAGAACCTGGTGGCCATCGAGGCCGACATCCTGGCCGTCGAAACCGGCTCGAAGGAAATCCTGTCGGCCGCCAATGAAATCGGTGCTGCCGTGGCGCAGGTCAAGCGCGGCATCGAGCAGATTTCTTCCGCTGCACAGGAAGCCGCCAAGGCCTCTGACGAGGCCGCTGCCGCGGCGCGTCAGCAGTCGCAGGGCGCCGATGAACTGGCAGCCGCCATCGAGGAAATCTCCTCGCTGGCTGACGAGCTGCAAAGCGCCTGAGCGCAGGGAGTTTGGCCATGAGCCTTGAAACCGCGAACGAACAAGCCCAGCTGGCAGCCGCCAGCGGTGATGGGCAGGCCAGTGATACCTGCCAGTACGTGACCTTCATGGCGGGCGACGAAGTGTTTGCCGTGGAGATGGCGCCGGTGCAGGAAATCATCCGCCTGCCGGACGTGGTGCGCGTGCCGCTGTCGCCGCCGACGCTGGAAGGCCTGGCCAACCTGCGTGGCAAGGTGCTGCCGATCGTCTCGCTGCGCCGCGTGCTGGGTTTTGCCGATCAGGAAGCTGACGACACGACCCGCGCGGTGGTGATCGACATCGGACAGCCCATGGGCTTCGTGGTGGACCGCGTGGCCAGCGTCGTGGGTGTCGACAAGAGCAAGATCGAGAGCGTGGACGGCATCAGTGCCACCATCGACAGCGATCTGCTCTCCGGCCTCATCAAGGACATCGGTGGCCACGCGATGGTGATGGTGCTGAATTTCGAGCGGCTCATCGCCCAGGAATTTGCGCACCTGGCCGAGATGGCCGCGAGCCAGGGTGGTGGTGGTGCGGCCGGCCTGGCAGGCGTCGGCGGCCTGACCAGCCAGTCGCTGGATGACGCAGTGGACGACGAGCTGCATCTGGTGAGCTTCGACGTGGCCGGTCAGGAATACGCCATCGACATTGCCGATGTGCAGGAAATCGTCCAGGTGCCCGAGCAGATCGTGCAGGTGCCGCGTGCCCAGCCGCATGTGCTGGGCGTGATGACGCTGCGCCAGCGCCTGCTGCCGCTGGTCTCGCTGCGCTGCATGTTCGCCTTGAGCGCGCAGGCCTCGAACGAGCAGAGCCGCATCGTGGTGGTGTCCGTCCAGGGCGCCTCGGTCGGCATCGTGGTCGACAACGTCAACGAAGTGCTGCGCGTGCCGCGTCCGCAGGTGGAAACCATGCCGTCGCTGCTGGCCCGCCAGGGCGACATGGCCGACATCACCGACATCTGCCGCCTCGATGGTGGCAAGCGTCTGGTGTCGATCATCTCGACGCACAACCTGTTCCGCCACAACGCCATCAAGGAGGCCTTGAACGCCGTGGACAACTCTGAAGCCGCCACCGACCGTGGCCAGCAACGCCAGGCCAGCACCGGCGACGACGAGCAGGTGGTGGTGTTCCGCCTCGGCTCCGAGGAGTTCGGTGTGCCCATCGACAGCGTGCAGGAAATCGTGCGCGTGCCCGAAGTGCTGACGCATGTGCCGCGCGCACCGGCATCGGTCGAGGGCGTGATCAACCTGCGCGGCTCGGTGCTGCCGGTGGTGGACTTGCGCCGCCGCCTGGGGCTGCCCACCGTGGCCCGCAACGACGGCCAGCGCATCGTGGTGTTCCTGATCCGCGGCGTGCGCACTGGCTTCATCGTCGATGCGGTGGCCGAGGTGCTGAAGGTGCCGCGTCAGGCGATCGAGCCCGCACCGCAGTTGTCGGCCGAGCAGTCGACGCTGCTGGCCCGCATGGCCAACCTCGAGAAGCAGAAGCGCATGCTGCAGTTGATCGAACCGGCCCACTTGCTGGCCGACAACGATCTCTCCAGCATGTCTGAAATGGCCGCCTGAGCAAGCCGCCATGATCAAGCTTCTGATCGTTGATGACTCGGCGCTGATGCGCCGACAACTCAGCTTGCTTTTTCAGGCGGCGGGTGATTTCGTCATTCGCCAGGCACGCAACGGGCAGGAGGCGGTCGAGCAGAACCGCGAGTTCCAGCCTGATGTCGTGACCCTGGACATCAACATGCCGGAGATGGACGGCATCACGGCGCTGTCGCTGATCATGGCGGAGCGGCCGGTGCCGGTGGTGATGGTGAGCTCGCTGACCGAGAAGGGCGCACTCGCGACCTTCGAGGCGCTGAACCTCGGCGCCATCGACTACGTGGCCAAGCCCGGCGGCACCATCTCGCTGTCGCTCGACCAGATCAAGGACGAGCTGCTCACCAAGGTGCGTGGCGCCATGCGTGCACGCCCGGGTACCCGTGGCAGCCTGCTTGGCCGCACGGCTGCAGCCAGGCCCGCAACCAGGGCAGCGCCCGGGCTGCGTGCCACTTCCACGGACCAGCCTTCCAAGGCCCAGTCGCTGGCGCAACGCCTGCGTGAAGAGCGCGAGGCCCATGCCGCCAGTGCGCGCGAACGTTCGGCCGTGCGCAGCACCCGCGATGGCCTGCTGTTGATCGGCGTGTCCACCGGCGGGCCGCGTGCCCTTGAAACCGTGCTGCCTGACCTGCCGGCCGACTTCCCTTGGCCGGTGCTGGTGGTGCAGCACATGCCGGCCAGCTTCACCGGCCCGTTTGCTGCGCGGTTGGACAACATCTGCCCGCTCACCGTGGTCGAGGCTTCACGCCCGATGCCGGTGGAACGCGGCCATGTGTATGTGGGCAAGGGCGGCGCCGACATGGTGGTGACCCGCCGTGCCGGCGTACTCACCGTGTTGCCCAAGCCCGAGAACGCCGCACACCTCTGGCACCCGTCGGTGGAGCTGATGGCCCGCACCGCGCTGGAAGTGGTGGCGGCTGACCAGCTGCATGCCGTGATGTTGACCGGCATGGGCAATGACGGCGCCGACGCCTTCACTGAAATCAAGCGTCGCGGTGGTCGCACCGTGGCGGAGTCTGAAGAGACCGCGATCGTCTGGGGCATGCCCGGCGAACTCGTGAGCCGCGGGGGCGCCTCGGTGGTGCTGCCGCTCGACAAGATCAGTGCCCAGGTCAAGGCCTGGGCCCTGCGTTAACCCCCAAGGACGCAACATGGCTCTGAAAAAACCCCCCACCGCAGTCACCACGGAGCACTCTGGCAGACAGCACGACAGGGACGCCGCAGGGCTGTTGAAACAACTGACCGACAGCAACGCCGAAGTGCGTCGCTGGGCCGCACGCGACCTGGCCGACTGCCCGGGCTGCTCGGAGGCCCTGGTCGAGCACCTGAAAACCGAGGCTGACACCTCGGTGCGCGAAGTCATCCTGACCAGCCTGGTGCTGCTGGGCGACAACACCGCGGTGTACGGCCTGGTGGCCTGCATGCGCAGCGAGGACGCCGCGTTGCGCAACGAGGCCATCGAGGCGATGAAGCAGCTGCCCGATGCGGTGTCGCCCATCATGCGTGGCCTGCTGGCCGACGAAGACAGCGACATGCGCATCTTCGCGGTGAACATCCTCGAATCGCTGAAGCACCCGAGCGTCGAGCAGTGGCTCAGCGACGTGATCGAGCACGATGACCACGTCAATGTGTGCGCCACCGCGGTGGATCTGCTGGGCGAAGTCGGCTCGCGCACCGCGCTGGAGCCGCTGCTTCGCCTGAAGACCCGCTTCGACAAGGAGCCCTACATCCAGTTTGCGGCCGACCTGGCCATCAAGCGCATCCTGGAGGGCTGACCCGACATGGCCGATCCCGTCATCACCGATGAGGACTTCCAGAAATTCCGGGAGTTCTTCTACCGGAAAACCGGTATCCAGTTCGACAACACCAAACGCTACTTCGTCGACAAGCGCCTGCTCGAGCGCATGGCCGACACCGGCAATGCCCAGTTCCGCAGCTACTTCACGATGCTGCGTTTCCAGGCTTCCGGCGAAGAGCTGCAGGTGCTGACGAACCTGATGACCGTCAACGAAACCTACTTCTTCCGCGAGGAGTACCAGTTCCGCTGCCTGGTCAATTCCATCCTGCCTGAGCTGGTGTCCCGCAAGAAGGACAGCGGCCCCTTGCGCATCTGGGTGCTGCCGTCGTCCTCGGGCGAGGAGCCGTACTCCATCGCCATCTGCCTGCTGGAAATGTGGGCCGGCATCCACCAGTACGACGTGGAGATCGTGGCGTCGGACATCGACACCCACATCCTGGACCAGGCACGGCGTGGTTTGTATTCAGACCGCTCGGTGGGCCAGCTGCCCAAGCCCTACCTCGCCAAGTACTTCAAGCGCACGGCGGCGGGCTACCAGATCTGTGACGACCTGCGCGGCGCGGTGGAGTACACCCGTGTGAACCTGTCGGACCGCGCAGACACGCGGCCCTACCGGAACTTCGACGTGGTGTTTTGCCGCAACCTGCTCATCTACTTCGACGACGTGTCCCGCAAGTCCGCCGCCGAAACCTTCTACGACGCCTTGAAGCCTGGCGGCTTCATCTGTCTGGGGCACTCTGAATCCATGAGCCGGATCTCCTCGCTCTACAAGGTTCGCAAGTTCCCTGAGGCCATCGTCTACCAAAAGCCCGCAGAGTAAGACCATGAAACGCATTCTGATCATCGATGATGCCGCCACGGTTCGTCTCTACCATCGTCGAATCCTGCAAGAAGCAGGGTACGAGGTGGTGGAAGCCATCAACGGGGTGGAGGCGCTTGAAAAGGCGCTGCAAATGAACTTCGACCTCTACATCGTGGACGTCAACATGCCCAAGCTGGATGGCTACGGATTCCTGCGTGAATTGCGCAACCAGGACGCGCCGCAAGTGCCGGCGATCATGGTGTCGACGGAGGCCTCTGCCGCCGACCGAAAGCGCGCATACGCGGCAGGGGCCAACCTGTACTTGGTCAAGCCCACGAGGCCTGAACAACTGGTGGCGCCCATCGCGCTGCTGCTCGGAGACCAGGAAGAATGAACGAGCTGCTCGAACAGTTCCTGTCCGAAGCGCGAGAAGCGCTTCAGGGCATTGCCGACATGCTGATGCAGCTCGAACGCGCACCGGCTGACGAAGACTTGATGACCCAGCTGTTCCGGCTGGTGCACACCTTGAAAGGCAACAGCGGGCTGTTCGAGTTCCCGGAGATGACCCGCGTGCTGCATGCGGGTGAAGATTTGATGGACGCTGTCCGCCACGGGCGGGTGCCGTATTCGCAGCCCCTGGCCGACCGCCTGCTCGACGCGATGGATTTCGTCGGGATGCTGTGCGATGACATCGAGAACGGCGTGCACAACGGCTCGGCCCATGCCGATGCGGCCGTGCAGCTGGCCGCCGCCCTGCGAAGCCTGATCGGCGACACGGCGGACGAGGGTGGCGCTGATGGCGCGGAAGACCCCGACGAGGCGGCACGTGGCAGTCTGCCCGTGTTCACGCCCGCGGCCGTGCTGCAGGTGCCCGAGGCCGTGCGCCGTGAAGCCTTCAGGGAGGTTGATGAAGGCCGCTCGCTGTGGTGGGTGTACTACCAGCCCGACGAAGAATGTTTCTTCCAGGGTGATGATCCCTTGCACCGCGGCATGCAGACGCCTGGCGTGTTGTGGGGCGGCCTGAAAGCGCGTGCCCCGTGGCCGGCACTGCCCGAGCTGGATGCCTTCCGCTGCATGCTCGACATGCAGCTGCTCAGCACCGCTGAAGCCTCCGAGCTGGACGAGCATTACCGCTATGTGCCCGAACAACGCCTGATCAGCGCGGTGAACCCGTGGTGCCTGGTGCAGCCCGAGGGCGACCCGAACGGCGGCCCGGTCTACGAAGACTTTGTCGCCGACGCGCTGGCCTTGCTGGACGCCGGTGACCTGCAGGGCCTGGAGCGGGCCGTGGACACCTTGCTGGAGCTGTCCAGCCCCACGCTGTGGTTGTCGTCGGCGCTGCGCTGGATGCAGACGCTGCTGGCCTGCCGCACGGTGAACCAGCCCGCGCTGCGTGCACTGATCGAATCTCTCAACACCTTGCAGGCGCCCGACTGGGTGGCGGTGATGGACGCCATGCTGGATGCGGGTGGCCATGGCGCTGAGCCTGGTGTGGTGGCAGATGTTGCTGAAGCGACCACGGCTGCGCCCGCGCCCGCCGCTGCCACGCACATCGAGTTGCAGGGCGTGGCCGCCGAGGCCTTGAACAACCTGGTTGAAACCCAGCGCGAAATCCTCTCGCTGCCCGACGACGCGAAGTGGCTGGCCGGCCGCATCAAGGCCGCGGCCAAGGTGCTGGACGGATGCCTGCACGCCGTGGGCCGTGGCAATGAGGTGTCTGCGCTGCAGGCCGCCGCGCAGGCCGCGCTGGCCGACATGACGGCCACGCCGCTGGCGGTCTGGCTGGAAGACGCTTTCCCTGAAGGCATGCTGGCCACGCAGGCCCAGCCGCTGGCTGCAGTGGCAGCATCGGTGGTGCCGGCAGCCGCCGCGCCCGTGCTGGCCACGTCCGGTAACGGGGCCGGTAACGGGGCCGGTAACGGAGCTGATTGGCCAGCCAAGCCAACGAATGCTGTATCTGCAGCCGCAACCACCGCCGCCGCAGACGACGACACGGAGGCTGACGATGAGCCGGCCGGTGCCGACGACGTGGTGCCCGGTGTGCCAGCCGGCCGCAGCGGTGAGCCAGTCGACGGCGACGTCAAGTTCGGCCGCCGAAGCGAAGACCAGCAGAGCGCGCGCAGCCTGAAGGTGGACCAGGTCAAGATCGACCGTCTGATGAACCTGATCGGCGAGATGGTGGTGGCGAAGAACGCCATTCCCTACCTGGCCAACCGGGCTGAAACCGTGTTCGGCGTGCGTGACCTCTCGCGCGAGATCAAGGCCCAGTACGCGGTGATCAACCGCATCTCCGAGGAGATGCAGGACGCCATCATGCAGGTCCGCATGATGCCGGTGTCCTTCGTGTTCCAGCGCTTTCCGCGGCTGGTGCGCGACACCTCGCGCCGCCTGGGCAAGGACGTGAACCTGGTGCTGGAAGGCCAGGACACGGCCGCCGACAAGAACATCATCGAATCGCTGGGTGACCCGCTGGTGCACATCGTGCGCAACAGCCTCGACCACGGCCTGGAAATGCCCGAGGTGCGCAAGGCGGCGGGCAAGCCGGCCATCGGCACGCTGAAGATCGTGGCGCGCCAGGAATCGGACCGCGTGGTCATCGAGATCAGCGACGACGGCAAGGGCATCGACCCCGACGTCATCAAGCGCAAGGCTTACGAAAAGGGCGTGATCGACGAGGCGATGCTGGAACGCATCACCGACGCCGAAGCCATCAACCTGATCTTCGCCGCCGGCTTCTCCACGGCCGAAACCGTGTCTGATCTGTCAGGCCGCGGTGTGGGCATGGACGTGGTGCGCACCGCGATCGAGCGGGTCAATGGCGCCATCACGCTCGACAGCGAGAAGGGCAAGGGCACGCGCATCCGCCTGTCGCTGCCGCTGTCGATGGCCGTGACCAACGTGATGACCATCGAGACCGATGGCCAGGTGTTCGGCGTGCCGATGGACATGGTGCTGGAGACCGTGCGGGTGCCGCGCAGCAGCGTGCGCCAGATCAAGCAGAGCATGGCCACCGTGCTGCGCGACCGTGTGGTGCCGCTGAAGTCGCTCAACGGCCTGCTGGGGCTGTCTGCAGCGCCGCTGGCCAACGAGAGCGACGAGCTGGCCGTGCTGATCGTGCGGGTGGGCGAAGAGACCGTGGGCCTGCTGGTGGACGAGTTCCGCGAGACGGCCGACATCATCCTCAAGCCGCTGGCCGGCGTGCTGGCGGGCCTGAAGTCATATTCCGGCTCGGCCCTGATGGGCGACGGTTCGGTCTTGATGGTGCTGAACGTGAAGGAAATGCTCTGATGCCGATCGACTACCGTAAAAAAATGGCTGTCTTTGCCGATGTCATCACTGTGGAAGACGCCGAACCATTGCTGGCCTGGGCGCAGCAGCGCAAGGACTGCAAGGTGGATCTTTCGGTATGCAGCCATGTGCATCCTGCCAACCTGCAGGTGCTGCTGGCAGCCAATGCGGAAGTGACGGCCTGGCCGAATGACGAATGGCTGGCGGCATGGTTGCGAACCGTGCTGCGTGGTCGGTGAGTGCCCGCTGGGCTAAACAAAACAAAGGGAATTGCTGTGGCCAAGACCATCATGGTGGTAGACGACTCGCTGACGATGACGCGCAGCCTGAAGTCGAATCTGGAGATGAGCGGCTTCGCTGTTCTGACCGCTGGTGATGGCGTGCAGGCCATGACGGCCTTGAAGGGCGGCGCCAAGCCGGACCTCATCATCACCGACATCAACATGCCTAACATGGGCGGCCTGGAGCTGATCAAGAACGTCAAGGCTTTGCCCGGCTTCCGCTTCACGCCGATCCTCACGCTGACCACCGAAGGCGACGCCTCGATGCGTGACGCCGGCAAGAAGGCTGGGGCCGCGGGCTGGCTGGTCAAGCCGGTCAAGGGCCCTGATCTGGTGGGCGTCATCAAGCAAGTGCTGCCTGGTGCCTGAGGCTCAGCTCATGAGCTATCAAACTTCAACGCTGGCTCCAGCCGACGCGCCCCTGGTGCCGGCTTTGCCCGGCGGAGAAAGAACCATCTGGGCAACGTTGGGACCGTGGCTGACGCCCGTGCTGGCCGTGGCGCTGGCCGCGGGTGCGGCAGCGGTGTTGCCGCTGGGCGGCTGGGGCCCTGTGGCTGCGGCGGCCCTGGGTGGCGCGCTGGCGGTGGCTGTCACGCTGGTGCTTCAGCGCTGGTGGCGTCCGGCCTCTGCGCGGGCAGCTGGCTTGGCGCAAACGGCAGGGCAGCTGAACGGCGCCGAGCCCTTCATTGATCTGATGTGCGAGCAGCTCAACGGCGCCTTGCAGCAATGCGAGACCGACGTACTGGGCGTGGTCGACACGCTCGACCAGGTGCACGCCGCCTCGCAGGCGCAGACCTACCGGATCGAGGCGGCGACCGCCAATGCGCGTGAGCTGGCCGGTGTGCTGGACGAAAAGCGCATGGTGGACCGCCAGCTCAGCGCCATCCTTCAAATGTTCGTTGACCGCCAGGAGCAAGAGCTCGAGGGCAACGCCGAGCGCGTGAAGCGTCTGCAGGAAGTGCGCGGGCTCGGGCCGATGGTGGACGTGATCGCCGAGGTGGCGCGCCACACCAACATCCTGGCCATCAATGCCTCGATCGAGGCCGCACGCGCTGGCGAAAGCGGGCGTGGTTTTGCGGTGGTCGCTGGCGAAGTGCGCCGGCTGGCCGCGCAGACGGCATCGGCTGCCGTGGAGATCGGCAACCGCATCAACAACGTCACCTCGGGCATCGACCAGGAAGTGATGAAGGCGCAGAAGGCCGGTGAGCGTGACCACGGTACCCGCAGCATGCGTGACGTGCTGGGTGACATCGAGGCGATGCACGGCCGCTTCGCCGAAGCTGCTGAGCGCCTGCGTGGCGACACCGGCATCGGCGAAGGCAACACGGCGATCCGCAACGGCCTGTCTGAAGCGCTGGGCCTGATCCAGTTCCAGGATGTGCTGCGCCAGCGGGTGGGGCAGGTGCAGGCCTCGCTCGATGCGCTGAGCGGGCATCTGGCCGCCACCGAGGCCAATGCCATCGCCGCCGGTCAGGGGAAAGCCGTGGCCACGCCGCGCACCGCTGGTTTGCTGGCCTTGCTGGCCGAGCAGAAGGCCGCCTACGTGATGAACAGCCAGCGCCACACCCACCAGTCGGTCACCGGCCAGAAGGTGGCGACCCAGGAAGAGCGACCGCCCATCGAGCTTTTCTGAGATGGAATGATGGATCGCTGCGTTTCGGTCCATGCGTATTGAATGAACTGCTGACATGGCCAAGGCGCGTGTACTGGCTGTCACCAACCGCAAGGGTGGCAGCGGCAAAACCTCCACGTCGGTGAACCTGTCGGCTGAATTGGCCGCGCAGGGCCACCGCGTGCTGCTGATCGACCTCGACACCCAGGGCCATTGCGCCATCGGGCTGGGTGTGCCGGCCGTGCGCAACGGGCCCACGGTGCACGGCTTCATGGCGGGGCGTCACAGCCTGTCTGCGGCCATCGTGCCCAGTGCCTGGGCTGGCTTGCACCTGATTCCGGCTGACCCCCTGTTCGAACACGGCTCCGGCCAGCAGCAAGACCATGTGCTGTGGACGGCGCTGCAGCAGGAAGAGTTGCTGACGCAGTACGACGTGGTCGTGCTCGACACCCCACCGTCGCTCGATGCCTTGCTGCTGAATGCCCTCTGCGCTGCAGACCGCGTGCTGGTGCCCTTCGTGCCGCACTTTCTGGCGGGCGAGGGCGTGCGGCAGCTGGCGCGGGTGCTGTTTCGCGTGGCCAGCCGAGGTGGCAATGACCGCCTCCGGGTGCTCGGTTTCCTGCCGGTGATGCAGGACGCGCGCATCGGCCAGCACCGCAGCGTGACCGACAGCCTGGCTCAGCAATTCGGGTCTGACCGCATCCTGCCGGGCATTCGCAACGACATCCGCGTGGCCGAGGCCTTCGCGGCCGGCAAGCCGGTGCGCGAGCACGCGCCCAATGCACGCGCCACCGCTGACTACGCGCTGGCCGTGCTGGCCGCCTGGCGCCGCTGGACCTAGCTGGTGGAACACCGATTGCCCGGACCATTGCCTGCTCACATGCCCACGAGTCTCCCCAACGACGTTCTGACCACCCAGCAAGCCGCGCGGCTGCTGGGCATCTCGACCACGTCGGTGCAGAAGATGGTGGGGCGGGGCGAGCTGGCGGCGTGGGTTACGCCCGGCGGGCATCGGCGCATCCAGCGTGCGGCCGTGGACGCCTTGCTGGCGCGTGATGCGGTGGAGCGCGCGGCGCCCGGTTCGCTCTCGTCGATGGCGTCGTCCGAAACAACAGAGGTGCCACCGCTGCGCGAAGCGCTGCATGTGCTGGTGGCTGAAGATGATCCGGATCAGGCGATGTGGCTGCAACGGGTGCTGGAGGCGCACGGTGCGAACATCGTCTGCCACCTGGCCACCGATGCCTCGCAGGCGCTGATCCTGCTGGAGCGCCATCGGCCCGATCTGGTGGTGACCGACCTCGTGATGCAGCCGTTTGACGGCTTCCACCTGGTGCGCACCATTGCCGCCGAGCCGGCCTGGCAGCACATCGACGTGCTGGTGCTGTCGGGCCTGAGTGACGACGAGATTGCGGCGCGCGGCGGCTTGCCGCCTGGCGTGGCGCGCATGCGCAAACCGGTGGGTGTGGAGCGTCTGCTGGGCTACCTCGACGCCGCGTGGGCGCACCACGCGGCGGCTCTGGCCCGCCGCGCATGATCTCCCCTCAGTCTCCGGGGATTTGAGGGCGGGAAGCCCACCGTTTGAGCGCTTGCCGCCTGGCTGGCACGGACACACTCTCAACATGCCTGACGGGTGGTCGATAACCAGTCAGCCCTCTGCTGTGCCCGGAGTTTCCAACCCATGATCGCCTTGCCCCTCGGGGACGCCACGTTCCTGTCTGCCCTTGAGGCGGAGACCCGGGCTGCGACCGACGTTCGATTGGCCATCTGCGCCAGCACTGGCGAGCTGCGATACGCCAGTGCCTCTGCACTGGCCGCACTGGGGGCCAGCGCGCCGTCCGAGGTGCCAGCCACCTTGCTGGTCGCGATGGCCCACATGCCCGAGGATGACCGGCACCTGCTGCTGGGCCATGTGGCTCGCGGGGCTTTCCACCGCGCCCGCGCGCCATCCAGCCTGGCTGCCGGCCAGCCCGCCCGCTCGTGGGTCAGCATCTGGATTCACACCATGCATGGCGGCATGCTGCTGCTGCGATGCACTGACGTTGCAGTGGATGAGCACGGCACCGCACTGCCTGAAGAGGCCCCCACCGGGCCGATGATGAGCGCGTTGCTGCATGTCCGGCGCGACGACGGCATGGTCACGCTCCAGTTCGCCGATGCGGCGTTCGAGGCGGCCCTGGGCCTGACCCTGGAAGACCCGACCGGGCCATCGACATGGCTGCGGGCAGGCCTGAGCCCCTGGAGCGTGTTGCAGCTGCTGGCCCTGACCCACGCGGAAGTGCTGGGCGACCTGCAAGCCTCGCTGCCCGACAGGTCGGGCCATGAACAGACCTGGCGAGTGCAGTGCCGCCCGGGTGGGCTGACAGGCGCCAAGCCGGCCAACCACAGCCAGAGCCTGATCGTCTGGCAGGCCATGCGGGCGCCTGGTGATACCCGTGCAGACACCCGCGCAGACAGCCGCGCACGACGGCCGCGACCTGCGGCTGCCGCCAGCTTGAGTTTCGAGATGAACTCGGGGGGCCGGTTGACGACCGTCAATGGCCCCTGGGACCCTGTGTTTGGCGTGTCGACCTCTGACATGGCGGGCGAACGCCTGAGCGCACTGTGCTCGCCATCGGCGCGCAGCACTTGCGATGAACAACTGCTGCCCCTGCTGCAGGGGCGACTCTCGGCGTCGCGGCATGAGTGGCCGCTGCTGCTGGCCGATGGCTGCATCGCCTGGTTCGAGGTGCGCCTGCACCGCCACACCGTGTCGGTGGTGCAGGGCGCGATCGAGGCGGTGGTGATTCACGGCGAGCTGGTGAACATCACCCGCCGCTACGCCGACACCCGCCTGCGCATGATCAAGGAAACCGCCCTGAACGACGCGCTGGTGAGTGTGGTCATCTGCGACGCCACCTTGCCCAAGATGCCGATCGTCTACGTGAACGCCGGCTTCCAGGAAACCACGGGCTACACCGCGGAAGAGGCCATCGGGCGGTCGTGCGCCTTCCTGCAGAACGATGAAACCGACCAGCCGGGCCTGACGGCCCTGCGCCGCGCACTGCTGGCGCGCGAGGCCATCACCGTCGAGGTGAAGAACTTTCGCAAGTGCGGCGAGATGTTCTGGAACCGCCTGGACCTGGTGCCGATGACCGAGCCGCTCACCGGCACGGTCACGCATTACGTGGGTATGCAGCGTGACGTGACGGCCATGGTGGAGTCCCGCCAGGCCGAACGCGCCCGGGTGGCCGAGCTGGACCGGGTGTTCCGCCACTTGCCCATCGGCACGCTGGGTGTGCATGCCAACGGCCGGGTGCATGTGTTCAGCCCGGCGCTGGAGGCACTCACAGGCTTGCGCGCCGCCGACAGCATGGGCCAGGCCCTGCCAGCGCTGTGGGCGCACATCCAGGCCCAGTGCGTGAAGCCTGAAGCGGCACCGGCCTTGCCTGAGCCGGGTGACCGCTGCCTGCTGGAGCTGCACCGGCCCGTGCGCCGCCTGGTCGAGGTGAACGCGGCTTCCGCCGAGCTGGCCAGTGGCGAGGCACTGCTGTTCTTCCGCGACGTGACCAGCGAGCTGGAACTCAGCCGCATGAAGACCCGCTTCTTGGCCAATGCCGCCCATGAAATGCGTGCGCCGATGGGCAGCATCCGCGGCTTTGCCGAGTTGCTGCTGGTGCGCGACTACCCGCGTGAACAAGCCCGGGAGATGCTGGACACGGTGCACCGCCAGGCCATCCGCCTGAACACCTTGCTGGGTGATCTGCTGGAGCTGAGCAAGCTGGAGGCACAAGGCCCGGCAGCCATGCCGCTGGGGCCGGTCAGCATCGGTGAGGTCGCCAACCGGGCGATGAAGCTGATGCGCCTGCCCGGCGACAAGCGCGTCCTGACCCAGACCAGCGACGACGAGCTGCTGCAGGTGCACGGCCACGGCGCGAGGCTGGAGCAGGTGCTGATCAACCTGCTGTCGAACGCGGTGAAGTATTCGCCCGCTGGCGGCGATGTGGCGCTGGTCATCGACAGCACGTCGGACGCCGTGCCGGCCGGCTGGTGCGCGGTGCGAGTGCGCGACAGTGGTCTGGGCATCAGCCCGGAGCACGTCAATCAACTCTTCACGCACTTCTTCCGGGCTGATCCGCAAGGCCCCATCGTGGGCACCGGCCTGGGCCTGGTCATCGTGAAGGAGCTGGTGGAGCGCATGGGCGGGCGCATTGACGTGAGCAGCGAGCTGGGGGTGGGTTCCACCTTCACGGTCTGGCTGCGGCGCGATGGGACCACCGCAGAGCCGCCGGCGCTGGCGGCGGCCTGACCCGGACGCCGATGAGCAGACGATGATCGAAGAGTTCGGCCCCTTCCGCATGGAGCTGCCTGACGAGGCGGCGCCTGATGGCGACAGCCAGGAGGCGCCGCCGTCGTGGCGTGAGCGCTTGAGGGCCGGCCTGGCACTGGCCGCGGTGGCGGCGCTGTGTGCCCTGGCGGTCTGGCTGTCTGCGGCGTTGCAGGCCGGGGCCTGGGGCGCGGTGCTGCACATGACGCCGACGCTGGGCCTGGCCGTGGCGTGCGTCATCACCTGGGGCCGGCCGGCATGGTTGGCCGTGTTTGTGGGCGTTCTGCTGGGCGAGGCTACCCTGGCGTTCTGGGCTGCGGCGGCCGTCGGGCCGGAGACGCCGGCCCCCGCCTGGGCCTGGCTGTGGGCGCTGGCCTGGCCACTGGGATCAGCGGCTGGTACCAGCTGGATCGCCGGGCTCACGGCGCGGCTGCTGGCCCGCCGCGTGCGGCTGCCGTCGCGCTTTCTGGGCTTGGCTGAATGGCGGGCGCTGGCCGGTGTGGCAGCGCTGGGCAGTGCCGGTTTCACCACCCTGGGCTTGCCTGCGGCCGCCCTGGGTGAAGGGCTGCCCGTGTCGGCCTGGCCCGCCTGGTGGCTGTCGGGCTTGGGTGGTGCGTTCCTGATGATGATGCTGGTGACGCCGCTGGTGTTGCTGGTGCTCTTGCCGCTGCCTTGGCGCCACGGCCGGCGCTGGCGCGTGCTCGGCACGGCGGTGGTCGGACTGGCCTTGACCACGGTTGCGGTGGCCTGGGCCCTGCAGTGGGATACCGAGCGTGTGCAGACCCGCTTCCGCGCCCACGCCCTCGACATCAGCCAGGAGTTGCAGGACGGGCTCGCACGCGTGCAGCATCACCTGCAACTGCTGCAGGCCGTGTCTGAATCACCGGCGGACCAGGCCACGCGCGACCGTGTCTGGTCACTCACGCGCATGCAGGTGCCGGCGCTGGTGCAGCTGCATTGGTCGTCTGGCGCCGAGTCAGCCGCCAGTGGCATGCCGCTGCCGCCAGTGCCTGCCGCCATCGCCGACAGCTTCAACGTGATGGCGCCTCGCGCCGAGATGCTGGCCACCGTGCCCATCGCCGGGCCGGAGGGCTACACCGTGCTGGTGAGCCCGGTCGGGCAGCACGGCGACCAGCGGCTGTGGGGCCGATTGAGCGTGACGGAGGCCATGCGCTCGGCCCATGAAAGCTGGCCCGACCCTGGCGGCCTGCTGGAGCCAGGCGCCGACGGCATCCTGGCGGGCGTGCGATTCCGCTTGTCTGACGTCACCCCCACCGAGCCTGCCCGTGTCTTGCATGACACCGTGCGCAAGCCGGTGAGCGCACCTTCCAGCTGGCTGCCCACCTTCCGCGCGCGGCCGGCCTTGCCCAACGGCTGGGGCCAGGCGGCCGAGCTGACCGAACGCTTCGACTTCCTGCTCGGTGACCGGCACTGGCAGCTGGAGGTCTTGTCCGAGCCCGGCTTCTGGCCCGGCAATGCCTCGATGCGCGAGGCGCTGGTGGCGGCGCTGGGCTTGCTGCTGACCACCTTGTTGACGGCCGCGGTGGCGGTGAACACCGGCCAGCGCGAAGTGCTGGACGCCGAGCTTGACCACAAGACCCGCGAGCTCGACCAGAGCCTGATGCTGCTGGAAGACACCGTGATGGGTTACCAGCAGCAGTCCGAGCAGCTCAAGCTGGTGCTGCGGGCGACACCCGCAGGCTTTCTGGCCTTTGGTGCCGACGACAAGGTGGTGTTCGCCAACGAGGCACTGGCCAATCTGCTGATGTGCGAGCTGGAGGTGCTGCGGGCGCTGACCCGGCCGGCCTTTGCCGATCGCGTGGCCAGCCAGTCAGGCCCGGAATCAGCCAATGTGCTGCGCCACCTGATGGCGGACCCGGCCATCGCCTCGGTGGGCCCGGTGCGCGTGTCGATGGGCCTGCAGGACGAGCAGATCCGGGTGCTTGAAATCTCGCATTCCCAGGTGGTGGGCCAGGCCGTGCAGTGCGTGTTCCTGGTGGTCGATGTGACCCAGGCCGTACGCCTGGAGCAGAGCAAGAGCCAGTTCATCGCCAACGCCGCCCATGAGATCCGCACGCCGCTGACCTCCATCCTGGGCTATTCGCAGTTGCTGGCGCGCCGCGTGGACATGGACGTGAACGCGCGAGTGCAGATGCACCAGATGGTCATCGACAAGGCGCAGGAGCTGAATGCGCTGCTGCGCAACATGCTCGACCTGGCCGAGCTGGAAACCATGGGCCGCGTGCCCGGCGCGCAGCAGGTGCACGACCTGACCGCGTTGCTGCAGGCATCGACCGATCGGCTGAAGCCGCCCGCTGGCCGCGACGCCGTGGTGTTCGAGTTGCCTGAACCGCCGGTGCCGGTGATGTGCTGCACCTCGCAGGTCGGCTTGATGCTGCGCCACCTGGTGGCCAATGCCTGGGCGTTTTCAGAGCCCGGCACCCCGGTGCAGGTGAGCCTTCGCGTGGAGGCCACGCCTGGTGGCGCCAGCGAGGCGGTGCTGGAAGTGGCGGACCAGGGCATCGGCATGTCGATGGCCGAATGTGCGCGCGCCTTCGAGCGCTTCTACCGGGCCGATGCCTCAGGCGCCAAGCCGGGGTTCGGCCTGGGTCTGTGCATCGTGCGCGAGGTGGTGGCACTGCACGGTGGCAGCGTGCTGCTCGACACCGCGCCCGACAGCGGCACCCGGGTTCGGGTGCGGCTGCCGGTGGTGGGCGGCGCCTCAGCTGACCTTTGACTTCACGCCCGGCTGCCCCAGCGAACGCAGCACGTCGCGCACATACTGCGCACGCTCACGCGGGTCGGCAATCTCGCGCTCGATGCGCAGCTTGTCGTTGCCCGCCAGCTTGATCACCCGGTTCTTCTGCACCAGCTCGATGATGCGCATGGCATCCACCGGCGGATTGGGCTTGAAGGTGATGCTCATGACCTTCGGATTGGCATCGATCTTCATCACGCCGTAGCCCTTGGCCTGGATGCGCAGGCGGTGCGTGTCGAAGAGCGTCTGGCCCTGCGCCGGCAGCTTGCCGAAGCGGTCGGTCACCTCTTCCAGCAAGGTGTCGAGGGTCTCGGGCCGGTCGGCACTGGCCAGGCGCTTGTACAGGTTCAGGCGCGTGTGCACGTCGCCGCAGTAGGCGTCGGGCAGCAGCGCCGGGCTGTGCAGGTTGATCTCGGTGGTGGCGCCGAACACGGCCGAGTTCGGGCTCAGCAGGTCGGGCTCCTCGCCGTTCTTCAGCGCCCGCACGGCTTCGCTCAGCATCTCGTTGTAGAGCTGGAAACCCACCTCCATCATGTTGCCGCTCTGGTGGTCGCCCAGCACCTCGCCGGCGCCGCGAATTTCCAGGTCGTGCATCGCCAGGTAGAAGCCGGAGCCCAGCTCTTCCATCTCCTGGATGGCCTCCAGCCGCTGCGCGGCCTGCTTGGTCAGGCCTTCCACATCGGGCACCAGCAGGTAGGCGTAGGCCTGGTGGTGGCTGCGGCCCACGCGGCCCCGCAGCTGGTGCAGCTGGGCCAGGCCGAACTTGTCGGCGCGGGCCATGATGATGGTGTTGGCGCTTGGCACGTCAATGCCGGTCTCGATGATGGTCGAGCACAGCAGCACGTTGAAGCGCTGGGCGGTGAAGTCGCGCATCACGCGTTCCAGCTCGCGCTCGGGCATCTGGCCGTGGGCCACGGCGATGCGCGCCTCCGGCACCAGCTCCTGCAGCGCCTGGCGGCGGTTCTCGATCGTCTCGACCTCGTTGTGCAGGAAATAGCACTGGCCGCCGCGCTTGAGCTCTCGCAGCACGGCTTCGCGGATGACGCTCTTGCCTTCATTGCGCACGAAGGTCTTGATGGCCAGGCGTCGTTGCGGCGCGGTGGCGATCACGCTCAGGTCACGCAGGCCCTCCAGTGCCATGCCCAGCGTGCGCGGGATCGGCGTGGCGGTGAGTGTCAGCACATCCACCTCGGCGCGCATGGCCTTGATGGCTTCCTTGTGGCGCACGCCGAAACGGTGTTCCTCGTCGATCACCAGCAGGCCCAGGCGCTTGAACTGCACGTCCTTGCTCAGCAACTTGTGCGTGCCCACCACGATGTCGATGGTGCCGTTGGCGATGCCTTCCAGCGCGGCCTTGATTTCCTTGGCGGTGCGGAAGCGGCTGAGCTCGGCCACCTTCACCGGCCACTTGCCGAAGCGGTCGACGATGGTCTGGTAATGCTGCTCGGCCAGCAGCGTGGTGGGCGCCAGCAGGGCCACCTGCTTGCCGCCGATCACCGAGACAAACGCGGCGCGCAAGGCCACCTCGGTCTTGCCAAAACCCACGTCGCCGCACACCAGCCGGTCCATCGGCTTGGGGCTGACCATGTCCTGGATGACGGCGTGGATGGCCGCGCGCTGGTCGGCGGTTTCCTCGAAGCCGAAGCTGGCTGCAAAGGCTTCGTAGTCATGGGCCGAGTAGCGGTGTGCCATGCCTTCGCGGGCGGCGCGCAGCGCATACAGGTTGAGCAGCTCGGCGGCGGTGTCGCGCACCTGTTCGGCGGCCTTGCGGCGTGCCTTGTCCCACTGGCCGGAGCCCAGCTTGTGCAGTGGTGCCTCGTCGGCGCTCACGCCGGTGTAGCGGCTGATCAGGTGCAGCTGGCTCACTGGCACATACAGCGTGGCCGCATCGGCGTACTGCAGGTGCAGGAACTCGCTCGGGCCGTCGCCCAGGTCGATGTGCAGCAGGCCCTGGTAGCGGCCGATGCCGTGCGCGGCATGCACCACGGGGTCGCCTACCTTCAGCTCTGAAAGGTCCTTGATCAGCGCATCGACGTTGCTGATCTGCTCTTGCTTGCGGTTGCGCCGGCGGGTGCTGGGCGCGCTGGCGAACAGCTCGGTCTCGGTCAGGAACTGCAGGCTGATCTTCGCGTCCGGCTCATGCCAGAAGAAGCCGGCCGACAGTGGTGCCGCGGTGATCGCCACGCGCTCGGTACCCGTCTCGAACTCGGCCAGCGTGGCCACGCTCGGCACCTCGATCTTGTGGTCGCGCAGCATCTCCAGCAGGCTCTCGCGCCGGCCGTCGCTTTCCGCCACCAGCAGCACGCGGTGCGGCGTGGTGCGCAGGTGCTTTTCCAGCGCGGCCAGCGGCTCGGTGCTGCCGCGGTCGGCGGAGATGTCGGGCAGCGGGCGGGCCCAGTCCACGCTCTCGTTGCCGCGCAGCACCAGGGTGGCCAGGTTGCTGGCGCGGATGAAGAACTCGTCGGTCTTCAGGTAGATCTCGTCGGGCGGCAGGATGGGCCGGTCCGGGTCGTGCTGCAGGAAGCGGTGGCGCTCGCGGGTGTCGGCGGCGAAGCGCTGCAGGGTGGCGTCGATGTCGCCGTGCAGCACCAGCCCGGCACGCTCGCCGAGGTAATCGAAGATGGTGGCGGTCTGCTCGAAGAACAGCGGCAGGTAGTACTCGATGCCGGCCGTGGCGATGCCGTTGCCCAGGTCCTTGTAGATGCGTGAGCGGGTCGGATCACCGTCGAGTTTGGCGCGCCAGTTCTGGCGGAACAGCGTGCGCGCCGCGTCGTCCATCGGAAACTCGCGGCCCGGCAGCAGTTGCACCGAAGGCACGGGGTACAGGCTGCGCTGGCTGTCGGGGTCGAAGGTGCGGATGGTGTCGATCTCGTCGTCGAACAGGTCGACGCGGTACGGCACCAGCGAGCCCATCGGGAAGAGGTCGATCAGGCCGCCGCGCACGGCATATTCACCCGGCGACACCACCTGGCTGACGTGCGTGTAGCCGGCCAGGGTGAGCTGGCTTTTCAGCGCGGCTTCATCGAGCCGGCTCTTCTGCTTGAACTGGAACGTGGTGCCGGCCAGAAAGGACGGCGGCGCCAGCCGGGTGAGGGCGGTGGTGGCGGGCATCAGCACCACGTCGACCTCGCCCTGGTGGATGCGCCAGAGCGTGGCCAGCCGCTCGGAGATCAAGTCCTGGTGCGGGCTGAAGTTGTCGTAGGGCAGGGTTTCCCAATCGGGGAACACGGCCACGCGCAGGCCCGGGGCGAAGAAGGGCAGCTCATCGGCCAGGCGGGTGGCGTCGCCGGGGTCGGCGGTGATGATGGCCAGCCACTGCCCCTGAGCCAGTCGGGCCTGGGCGTGGCGGGCAATCAGCAGTGCGTCGGCCGAGCCGATGGGGCGGGGCAGGGTAAAGCGTTTGCCGGGGGCGATGGCAGGCAGTTGCATGAGCGTGGGCAGTGGAGTCAAAACGACAACACGCCCCGGAGCACTTGCTCGGGGGCGTTCAACAGCTGGCGATTTTAGAATCGGAGCAATGACCACCTACACCGTCGGGGCCGAACCCCGTTGTTTTGCGCTCGTGCCGTGTGCCGGCACGGGCAGCCGCGCAGGCAGTTTCAACCCCAAGCAGTACGAGCCGGTGGCCGGTCGTCCGCTGGTGGCGCATACCCTGGCGGCGCTGTCGCGCGTGCCGCGCATCACCGCCACGCTGGTGGTGCTGGCCCCCGATGACGAGCAATTCGCCGATGAGCTGCCCGGCCTGGAAGGCGACACCCTGTGGTGCGCCAAGGTCGGCGGCGCCACCCGCGCTGAAACCGTGGCCAATGGCCTCGCCGAGTTGCGCAACCGTGGCGCCCAGCCCCATGACTGGGTGCTGGTGCACGACGCCGCCCGCTGCCTGCTGCGCCCGGCCTGGGTAGACCGCCTGATCGACGCCTGCGCCGACGACGAAGTGGGCGGCCTGCTGGCCCTGCCGCTGGCCGACACGCTGAAGGGCGAGACGGACGGCCGTGTCAGCGCCACCGTCGACCGCTCGGGCAAATGGGCCGCGCAGACGCCGCAGATGTTCCGCCTGGGCATGCTGGCTCCGGCGCTGGCCTTTGCCGGCGACAACGTGACCGACGAAGCCAGCGCCATCGAAGCCCTGGGCCACCAGCCCAAGCTGGTGCGCGGTGAGTTCGAGAACTTCAAGGTGACCTTCCCGGGTGACTTCCAGATGGCCGAGCGCATGCTGGCCACGGCCCGTCGCGGCGCCGAGGTGCGCGCGTTTGTGCCCTCGAAAGACTTCGCGCAGTCGCAGCAGTTCTACAGCGACATCGGCTTCGTCCAGGAGTTTGCGCACGGTGACATCGCCGGCTACCGCCTTGGCCAGACCGCCTTCCTGCTGCAGGATTTCTACCAGCCGCAGCACGCCAACAACTTCATGATGCACCTGACGGTCGATGACCTCGGCCTGTTCTGGGCCCACCTGCAGAAGGCCGGTGTGGCGGCACGCTACGGCGTCAAGCTGGAAGCCCCGCAAGAGCGGCCCTGGGGCCTGATCGACATGACGATGACCGACCCGAGCGGCGTGCTCTGGCGCATCGCACAGCGCATGGAGCGTGACGAATGAACCTGCCCGATCAAACTGGCAACACCACCGCTTCCCCGGCGGCCGCCTTGCCCGCGCTGCGCGTGGGCGAAGGCTGGGACACGCATGCGCTGGTCACCGGCCGTCCGCTGGTGCTGGGCGGCATCACCATCCCGCACACCCACGGCCTGCTCGGCCACTCTGACGCCGATGCCTTGCTGCACGCCATCACCGACGCCATCCTGGGTGGTGCGGGCCTGGGCGACATCGGCCGCCACTTCCCCGACACCGCGGTCGAGTTCAAGGGCGCTGACTCCTTCGTGCTGCTGCAGGAAGCGGCCAAGCGCGTGCGCGCCGCCGGCTGGTTGGTGGTGAATGTCGACAGCACCATCGTGGCCCAGGCGCCGAAGATGGCGCCGCACATTCCGGCCATGGTGCTGCGTGTGGCCGAGGCCCTGGGCATCGAGCCCAGCCGCGTCAACGTGAAGGCCAAGACGGCCGAGAAGATGGGGCCGGTGGGCGAGGGCCGATCGATCGAGACGCGGGCGGTGTGCCTGCTGGCAGCAGGCTGACCTGGCCGGCTTGAAGCGCTGATCAGCCGCGCTTCAAGCGGATGTGCGCGATGAGCCCGCCGTCGCGGGCATTCGCCAGCTCCAGCCCGGCATCAATGCGCTGCAGCGCCTTCTTCACGATGGCCAGGCCCAGGCCGGCGCCGGTGGCGGCCGTGCGGGCCGCATCACCACGGAAAAACGGCGTGGTGAGCTGACCGAGCTTTTCGGGCGCCACACCGGGGCCGTGGTCACGCACGGTGATGATCACCGAATCGGCGGCCACCACATGGCTGATGCTGACCCGCGCCACGCCGGTTTCGATGCTGCGGCCGTAGCGGCGCGCGTTCTCGAACAGGTTGGCGAACACGCGGCCCAGTTCGGTGTCGTCGCCCATCACGATCAGATGCGGCGGCAGCTTGATGCTGAAGCGGATTTGCGTGGTGTCGCGGAATGACGCCGCTTCGCGCTCGACCACTGCGGTCGCGTCGACCTGCACCGTGCGGGTGTCGTCCGGGCGGGCGTAATCCATGAACTTGTCGATGATGGCGTCGAGCTGGTCGATGTCCATCGCCATGTTGCGCCGGGCCTCGTCGTCGCTCACGCTGATCTCGGCTTCCAGTCGCAGTCGGGCCAGCGGCGTGCGCAGGTCATGCGAGATGCCGGCCAGCATCACGGCGCGTTCTTCTTCCACCTTGGCCAGCTCGCGGGCCATGCGGTTGAAGCCGATGTTCACCGCGCGGATCTCGCTGGTGATCGTGGTTTCGTCCAGTCGCGAATCAAACTCACCTTCGCGGATGCGGCTGGCGGCGAACGACAGGTTCTTCAGCGGCTTGTTGATGAGCCGCGCCACCGCTGCCGAGCCCAGCAAGGTGGCCAAGAGCGCCACACCCACCCACACGAACCAGGTGCCCGGCGTGAGGGTTTGCAGCCGGGCATATTCAGCCTGCATCCAGTACGGGTCAGGGCCGATGTTGAAGCCCACCCACAGGGCCGGCACGCCGTTCACGCTGCGGGCCACCAGTGTTTCTTCACCCAGGCGGTTGCGCAGGTCGTTGGTGACGAGGCGCGTGAAGCGGTCAGTGGCGAAGGGCTCCCACTGGTCGCCCGGCTCGCGCGGCAGCACCCGCACGGCTTCCTGCTCGCTCATGGTCTTGACCACGGCGATGCGGTTGATGCCGTCGGAGTAGCGCAGCGCGGCCCGCGACAGGTTCACCAGGCTGGCGATCTGCTGGGCGGCTTGCACGGCGCGCGGCTCGAACTCGAGTTGCCGCAGGGTGATGACCCAGGCGGTGATGCCCCCTGCCAGCAAGATGGCCAGCAGCACGAAGGTGCGCCAGAACAAATTGAGCGACAGGGGCGGGGCCTTCACGGCCGCCAGCTTTTTTGCAGCCATGCGTGGGGTGGGTACAGCAGGAAATCAGGAAGATCAGGCGGCTTCGCTGGGCACAAACACGTAGCCCACACCCCAGACGGTTTGAATGTAGCGCGGGTTGCCCGGATCCGGCTCCAGCATCTTGCGCAGGCGGGAAATCTGGACGTCCAGGCTGCGGTCGAAGGGCTCGAACTCACGGCCACGGGCCAGCTGGGCCAGCTTGTCGCGGCTGAGCGGCTGGCGCGGGTGGCGCACCAGGGCCTTGAGCATCGAGAACTCGCCGGTGGTCAGCGTGATCTGCTCGCCTTCCTTGGTCAGGCGGCGCAGCGACAGATCAAACTCGAACGGGCCGAAGCTGACGATCTGTGCGTCCTTGGCCGGGGCGCCAGGCGCTTCCTGCGTCGGGCGGCGGCGCAGCACGGCATGGATGCGGGCCAGCAGTTCACGCGGGTTGAACGGCTTGGGCAGGTAATCGTCGGCGCCCACTTCCAGACCGACGATGCGGTCGACGTCTTCGACCTTGGCCGTCAGCATGATGATGGGCGTGGTGTCACCGGCGGCGCGCAGGCGCCGGCAGATCGACAGGCCGTCTTCACCGGGCAGCATCAGGTCGAGCACGATCAGGTCGATCGTTTCACGCGTCAGCAGGCGGTTCAGCGCCTTGGCATCTTCAGCCAGCAGCACATCGAAGCCTTCCTGCGTCAGGTAGCGACGCAGCAAGTCCCGGATACGGGCGTCATCGTCAACGACGACGATGCGGTCTTGCCGGGCAGAGGCGGGTGCGTTCATGGCGGATCCTGAATTTGTAACAGCAACGGATTGTGAAGGCCGGACAAGGACTTGCGCTCGAAAAATGACCCGCTGTTACATCTGTTGCCCCCAGAATTCACGCTTTGGGGTTGTCAGCCGGAATCCGCTCTGCGACGTTCTCTTCACATGATCTCAACCAACGCCACACGCATGAACTCTTCCCTTCGCCGCCGCGCTGGCTCTGCGCTGATCTTCGGGTTGGCCGGTTTTGCAGGCACTGCCGCCACCGCGGCTGAGGTAGTGCCGCAAGGCGTGCTGCAACTCAGTGCCACCGCCACACAAGAGGCGCCGCAAGACTGGATGCGCCTGCAGTTGCAAGTCACGCGCGAGGGCGCTGATCCGGTGGCCGTTCAAAGCCAGCTGAAGCAGGCCCTGGACGCTGCACTGGCGGAGGCCCGCAAGGTGGCAAAGCCGGGCCAGGTGGAGTTGCAGACCAACGGCATGAGCGTGTCGCCGCGGTACGGGCAGAAGGGCACGATCACCGGCTGGCAAGGCCGTGGTGAATTGCTGGTGGAAGGACGCGACATGGCCGCCATCAGCCAGCTCAGCGGCAAGTTCGGCAGCATGACGGTCGGCCAGATCAGCTACAGCTTGTCACGCGAGGCCCGCGAGAAGCTCGAAGCCGACGTGACCGCCCAGGCCATCGCGCGTTTTCGCGCACGGGCCGCTGACCAAGCCAAGCTGTTCGGCTACGCCGGGTTCGAATTGCGCGAGGTCAGCGTGAACAGCGACGCCAGCGTGGAATCGGTGCAGCCGAGCTTCCGCGCCAAGGCCATGCTGGCCGCAGCCCCGATGGCCGATGGCGTGCCCATGCCGGTGGAGGCCGGCAAGGGTACCGTCACCACCACGGTCAGTGGCAGCGTGCAGCTGAAGTAACTCAGCTGCTCAGCGCAGCATCACTGCGCCACCCAGCCGCCATCCATGTTGATGGCGGTGCCGCGGATGTTGTTGCCGGCGGGCGAGCACAGGAAGACGGCCAGCGCGGCCAGCTCTTCCGGCGTGGTGAACTGCAGCGACGGTTCCTTCTCGGCCAGCAGGCGGCGCTGCGCTTCTTCCACGCTCACGCCTTCGGCCACGGCGCGGGCGTCCACCTGCTTCTGCACCAGCGGGGTCAAGACCCAGCCCGGGCAGATGGCGTTCACGGTGACGCCGGTGGTGGCGGTTTCCAGCGCGGCGGTCTTGGTGAAGCCCACCACGCCGTGCTTGGCGGCCACATAGGCGCTCTTGTTGGCCGAGGCCACCAGGCCGTGCACCGACGCGATGTTCAGCACGCGGCCCCAGCCGCGGGCCTTCATGCCCGGCAGGGCGGCGCGCGTGGCGTGGAACACCGAGCTCAGGTTGATGGCGATGATGGCGTCCCACTTGTCGACCGGGAATTCATCGACCGGCGCCACATGCTGGATGCCCGCGTTGTTGACGAGCACGTCGATGCGGCCGAAGCGCGCTTCGCAGGCCCGCACCATGTCCTCGATCTCGGCCGCCTTGCTCATGTCGGCACCGTGGTAGGCCACGCTGCCACCGGTGGCAGCCGCCTGCACTTCGGCGATGGCCGCTTGGTGGTCGCCGAAACCATTGAGCATCACGTTCGCACCTTGGGCGGCCAGGGCCTTGGCCATGCCAAGCCCGATGCCGCTGGTGGACCCGGTGACCAATGCAGTTTTTCCTTTGAGCATGCCGAAATCTCCTGAGGGGTTGCTAAAGTGATTATCCGGGAGCGAGCCTTGAAGAATGCTTGCATGCCCCTAGCTGTTTTGTGAGCCCACCATGCCCCACACGCTGAACTCTCCTCGCCAGTCCCATGTGCAATGCCTTGGGGCGCGCGGTCTGCACCGCATGGCCGTGACCGAGTGGGGCGATCCGGCCAACCCGCGCGTCGTGGTGTGCGTGCATGGCCTGACGCGCCAAGGCCGGGACTTCGATGTACTGGCCCAGTCGCTGGCGCCGCACTTCCGCGTGGTCTGCCCCGACGTGGTGGGGCGCGGCCAGTCGAGCTGGCTGAGTGACCCGACGGGCTACGCCATTCCTGCCTACGTGGCTGACATGGTCACGCTGCTGGCCCGCATCAATGCGCCCGAGGTGCATTGGGTGGGCACATCGATGGGCGGCTTGATTGGCTTGGGGCTGGCATCGCTGCCGGGCTCACCGCTGCGCAGCCTGGTGCTGAATGATGTCGGCCCGAAGATTGAATACGCATCGCTGCAGCGCATCGGCCAGTACGTGGGGATGCCGGTGCGCTGGCCCACTGAGCAGGCCGCTGCCGATGGACTGTGGGAGATTTCCAAGGGCTTCGGCCCGCACACGCCGGAAGAGTGGCTGGCCCTGACGCGGCCCCAACTGGTGCGTGACGGCGACGCCTTCAAGAGCCACTACGACCCGGCCATCGGCGTGCCGTTCCGGGCGGTCACGCCCGAGATTGCCGCAGCGGGCGAAGCTGCGTTATGGATGGCCTGGGACAGCCTGAAGCTGCCGACCTTGCTGCTGCGCGGCGGTGACTCTGATTTGCTGTCCGCCGAGACCGCGGCACAGATGACCCAGCGCGGCCCGTGCGCCAGGCTGGTCGAGTTCGCCGGTGTGGGCCATGCGCCGACCCTTGTGCACGAAGACCAGGTGAGCGTGGTGCGCGCGTTTCTCGGGGTGGCATGAAGAGCCAGACCAGCCAGACGGCGCTTGAGGCAGCCCCCATCGTTGCATTGGCTGCCGACATGGGCAGCCCTGCGCTGCCCGGCGCACGTGCTGCTGCCGGCGCCTTGCCGGCCACGCAGCAACCCGACGCCGCCACGGCACTGGAACGCGCCCGCGCGTTCTCCGAGCCGCTGTTGTCGGGCCGGCCGCTGGACACCGGTGAAGACGGTTATGGCCATGCACAAGGCGTGGCCGACATCCTCAAGCACATCGGCGGCGCGCCCAACCTGCAGGCTGCGGCGTACCTGGTGTACGCCGCAGACTTTCTGCAGCGCCCGGAAGATGTGGTCGAGAAAGCGTTCGGGCCGTCCTACGCCAGCCTGGTGACCCTCACGCGCAAGCTGGTGCAGATTCAGCGTGCAGCCCGAGAGGCGCAGATCGAGGAAGACCAGCAAGCCCAGCAGACCGAGCGCGTGCGCAAGATGCTGCTGGCCTTCTCGCGCGATCTGCGCGTGGTGCTGCTGCGTCTGGCTTCGCGGCTGCAGACGCTGCGCTGGTATGCGGCCTCGAAAACGCCGTGTCCGGCGGCGCTGGCGTCTGAATCACGGCAGGTGTTTGCGCCGCTGGCCAATCGCCTCGGCATCTGGCAGATCAAGTGGGAAATGGAAGACCTGGCCTTCCGCTTCCTGCAGCCCGACGAGTACAAGCGCATCGCAGGCTTGCTGGCTGAAAAGCGTGTCGAGCGGGAGGCCGGCATGCTGGCCGTGCAGCAGCAGCTCAGCGCCGATCTGCAGGCCCATGGCGTGGCCGCGCTGGTGACCGGGCGGCCGAAGCACCTTTACAGCATCTGGAAGAAGATGCAGGGCAAGCAACTCGATTTTGCGCGGGTGATGGACGTGCGCGCCTTGCGAGTGGTGGTGGCCGATGTGCCCGCCTGCTACAGCGCGCTCAGCCGGGTGCATGAGCGCTTCCGGGCTGTGTCCGGTGAGTTTGACGACTACATCGCCCGGCCGAAGGCGAATGGCTATCGATCCCTGCACACCGTGGTGCTGGGCGATGACGACCGGCCGGTGGAGGTGCAGATCCGCACCCAGGCCATGCATGAGCATGCCGAATACGGCGTTGCCGCGCACTGGGCCTACAAGGAAGCGGGCGCCAAGGGCTATGCCGGTGTCGCCGCCGATGGTGACTTCGAAGAGCGCGTGGCCGAGGCCCGCAAGGCCGTGCTGCGCCAGTTGCTGGCCTGGGAGCGTGATTTCGCGGGCCAGGGCGGGCAGGGCAGCGAGACGGGCGCGCCGTCGTTCGATGACCGCATCTATGTGTTCACCCCGCAGGCGGCGGTGATCGAGCTGACGGCCGGTGCCACGCCGATCGACTTCGCGTATTCGCTGCACACCGATGTCGGCCACCGTTGCCGCGGCGCGAAGGTCGACGGCGTGATGGTGCCGCTGTCCACGCCGCTGGCCAACGGGCAGACGGTGGAGGTGATCACGCTGAAGGAGGGCGGGCCCTCGCTGGACTGGCTCAACCAGGAACTGGGGTTCCTGAAGAGCCCGAGGGCGCGGGCCAAGGTGCGCGGCTGGTTCAACGGCCAGGCGCAGGTGGAAACCATCGCCAAGGGCCGCGAGTCCGTTGAAAAGCTGCTGCAGCGCGAGGGCCGCACGGCCATGAAGCTCGACGACCTGGCGGGGCAACTCGGCTTCAAGCATGCCGATGCCTTGTTCGAGGTGGTGGGCAAGGACGAATATTCGCTGCGCAACATCGAGCAGCTGCTGCGCCCGCCCGAGCCCGAGGTGGACGAGGATGTGCCCTTCCTGCGGCCGTCGCGTGCAGATGCCACCGGCACCCGCGGTGGGGTGCTGGTGGTGGGCGTGGAAAGCCTGCTCACCAACCTGGCGCGTTGCTGCCGCCCGGCACCGCCTGACGCCATTGGCGGGTTCGTGACGCGCGGCAAGGGTGTGGCGGTGCATCGCCGCGATTGCCAGAACTTCCGGCACATGGCCGAGCGCCTGCCCGAGCGGGTGATTCCAGTCACCTGGGGTGAGCCGGCCAAGGGCAGCGAAGCCGCCTACCCGGTGGACGTGGTGATCGAGGCGGGCGACCGCCAGGGCCTGCTGCGCGACATCAGTGAGGTGTTCACCAAGGAGCGCATGAACGTGACGGGCGTGCACACCCAGTCGGTGCGTGACAGCCATGGCAAGACGGCCTGGATGACGTTCACCGTGGAAGTGGCCGATGCATCCCGCTTGCAGCAGGTGATGAAGGTGGTCGCGCGCATCGCTGGCGTCCGGCACGTACGTAGAAAGTAAACAATCGAATCCAAAAGGCTTGCGGGCCGTTGGAAAACCATGCTAAACTGCTAGCTTCAGCAAACGACAGGCGCGTAGCTCAGTTGGTTAGAGCACCACCTTGACATGGTGGGGGTCGTTGGTTCGAATCCAATCGCGCCTACCAAATTCAGGATCAAGCCCAGCTTGGTTCGACTGGTAGGAAAGCCCGGAAGGTCTCAGATCTTCCGGGCTTTTTTCATTTCCTGGCTGAAATTCACCGGCAATCACCCTGACAGTGCATTCCCGGGATGGCGCTTTGTGGTGGCCTCGTAGAATCTTTGTGCACTTGCACAATTCTGTTTCCGGAGCCCACCTTCAATGCCCACTTCCCGCCGCGCTGCTGCCGCTGACACCCGCCCCGACACCGAGGGCACGCCGGCCTTGCGCGTCTTGAAGAAGTATCCGAACCGGCGCCTCTATGACACCCTGGCCAGCACCTACATCACGCTGGCCGATGTGAAGGCGATGGTGCTGGAAGGCATGGAGTTCGAGGTGCGCGACGCCAAGACGGGCGACGACCTGACCCGCAGCATCCTGCTGCAGATCATCCTGGAAGAGGAAAGCGGCGGCATGCCGATGTTCTCGTCGCAGATGCTCTCGCAGATCATCCGTTTCTACGGCCATGCGATGCAGGGCATGATGGGCTCGTACCTTGAGAAGAACCTGCAGACCTTCGTCGACATGCAGGGCCGCCTGACCGAGCAGGCGCGCGGCCTGTATGACCCGGCCGCCTTCACCCCAGAGATGTGGGCGCAGTTCATGAGCGGCCAGGCCCCGGTGATGCAGGGCCTGATGGGCAACTATCTGGAGCAGTCGAAGAACCTGTTCGTGCAGATGCAGGAGCAGGTGCAGAAGCAGGCTGGCGGCTTGTTCCCGGCCTTCCCGGTGCCGCCAGCACAAAAATAAGCGCCACAAAACGCCCGGAAAGGTCGAACCAGGCCCGACTTGGGTGACTGAGCCGGGCAATGTCCGGTCGGGTTTGCGACAATCGGGCCCATGAGTTCCGACCACACCGCACCCACCATCGGGTTTGTCAGCCTCGGCTGCCCGAAGGCCCTGACCGACTCCGAGCTGATCCTGACCCAACTGTCCGCCGAGGGTTACAAGACCAGCAAGACCTACCAGGGCGCCGATCTGGTGATTGTCAACACCTGCGGCTTCATCGACGATGCCGTCAAGGAAAGCCTGGACACCATCGGTGAAGCCCTGGCTGAAAACGGCAAGGTGATCGTCACCGGCTGCCTTGGCGCACGCCAGGCTGACAGCGGTGAAAACATGGTTCGTGCCGTGCACCCGAAGGTGCTGGCTGTCACCGGCCCGCACGCCACCCAGGAAGTGATGGACGCGGTGCACACCCACGTGCCCAAGCCGCATGATCCGTTCATCGACCTGGTGCCGGCCGCCGGCATCAAGCTCACGCCGCGGCACTACGCTTATCTGAAGATCAGCGAAGGCTGCAACCACCGCTGCACCTTCTGCATCATCCCGAGCATGCGCGGCGACCTGGTCTCGCGCCCGGTGGGTGATGTGTTGAGCGAAGCCCGCGCGCTGTTCGAAGGCGGCGTCAAGGAATTGCTGGTGGTCAGCCAGGATACGTCTGCCTACGGCGTGGACGTGAAGTACCGCACCGGCTTCTGGGACGGCGCGCCGGTCAAGACCCGCATGCTCGACCTGACGGCCAAGCTGGGTGAACTGGCTCGCCAGCACGGCGCCTGGGTACGGCTGCATTACGTCTACCCGTATCCGCACGTCGACGAGATCATTCCTCTCATGGCCGAAGGCCTGGTGCTGCCGTATCTGGACGTGCCGTTCCAGCATGCGCACCCCGATGTGCTCAAGCGCATGAAGCGCCCGGCCAGCGGCGAGAAGAACCTCGAGCGCATCCTGCGCTGGCGCGAGCTTTGCCCGGACATCGTCATCCGCTCGACCTTCATCGCCGGCTTCCCCGGTGAAACCGAAGAAGAGTTCAGCTACCTGCTCGACTTCCTGAAGGAAGCGCAGATCGACCGCGCGGGCTGCTTCGCCTACTCGCCGGTGAATGGCGCCACCGCCAATGAGCTGCCGGGTGCCCTGCCTGACGAGCTGCGTGAAGAGCGCCGCGCCCGCTTCATGGAGGTGGCCGAGCAGGTGTCGATCGCCCGCCTGCAGCGCCGTGTGGGCGCCACGATGCAGGTGCTGGTGGACAGCGCGCCTGCGCTGGGCCGCCGTGGTGGCGTGGCCCGCACCTACGCAGACGCGCCCGAGATCGACGGTACCGTGCGCCTGCTGCCGCCGGCCAAGGCCTCGACGCAGCTGCGTGTGGGTGAGTTTGCCCGCGCCCGCATCGTGTCGGTCGACGGCCACGATTTGATCGGCGAGCCGATCTGAGGCTGCGGTGGCGGTGATACAACCGTGGTCATGCAAGACGATGACCACACCGCCACCCGCCTGATTCACCACCCGTACACCGCCCCGGCTGATTTCGAATCGCCGGTGGTGCCGGTGGCCAAGGCATCGACTGTCTACTTCCCGAACATGGCTGCGCTGCGCGCGCGCCGCTGGGTCGACAAGAGCGCCTACACCTACGGGCTGCACGGCACGCCCACCACCTACACGTTGGAAGCCCGCCTGGCGACGCTGGAACATGCGCGCCATGTGCTGCTGGCGCCCAGCGGCCTGAGCGCGGTCACGCTGGTCGACATGGCCTTGCTGGGGCAGGGCGACACGGTGCTGCTGCCCGACAACGTGTACTGGCCGAACAAGGATTTCAGCCGTCACGAGCTGGCGCGCTGGGGCATTGCACACGACGTGTATGACCCGCTGGATGTGGCCACGCTGGCGGCCAAGCTGACGCCGGAGGTGAAGTTGGTGTGGCTGGAAGCGCCGGGCTCGGTGAGCATGGAGTTTCCGGATCTGGAGGGCCTGATCCGCTGCGTGCGTGCCCACGCACCGCAGGCGCTGATCGCCCTCGACAACACGTGGGGCGCCGGCCTGGCGTTCAACCCGTTTGCCATGCCGCAAGGCGTGGGCGTGGACCTGACGGTGCATGCGCTGACCAAGTACCCCTCAGGCGGCGGTGACGTGCTGATGGGCTCGGTGGCCTGCCTTGACGACGCCTTGCATGAGCGCCTGGCCTGGACCCACAGCCGCCTGGGCCTGGGCGTGGGTGCGAACGACGTGGAAGCGGTGCTGCGCGCCTTGCCGACCGTGGCCTTGCGCTACCACGCGCAAGATGCGGCGGCCCGCCAGATTGCCGTGTGGGCGCAGCAGCATGCAGCCGTGCGTCGCGTGCTGCACCCGGCGCTGCCTGATTCACCCGGCCATGCGCATTGGGCTGCCACCTGCCATGCAGCGGCGGGCTTGCTGACGCTGGAGATCGACCCGCGCTTCAGCGCTGCGGCGGTGGATGCCTTCGTCGAGCAGCTCGAATACTTCCGCATCGGCTGGAGCTGGGGCGGCGCGGTCAGCCTGGCCGTGCCTTACCAGGCTCAAGCCATGCGCCAGTTGCCGCAGCCGTATGCCGGCGTGCTGGTGCGCTTGTGCATCGGCCTGGAAAACGTGAACGACCTGATCGCCGACCTGGGCCGGGGGCTGGACGCCTTGACGGCGGGTTGAACTTCAGCCCGAACGTCCGCCAGAAGGTCAGCCTCAGCCAGTAACGGCCGCCTTGGCCAGCCAGGCGGGCATCTGCTGCAGGCCCAGCACGCGGCCTGCGGCGCCCAGCTTGATGGCCTCGGCGGGCATGCCCCACACCACGCTGCTGGCCTCGTCCTGGGCCGCGGTCTGGGCACCGGCCTGTTTCATCTCCAGCAGGCCCCGGGCGCCGTCGTCACCCATGCCCGTGAGCAGGATGCCCACGGCATTGCGGCCGACGCTTTGCGCCACCGACTTGAACAACACGTCCACCGAGGGCTTGTGCCGGTTCACCAGCGGTCCGTCGGCCACCTTCACCAGGTATTGCGCGCCGCTGCGCTCCAGCCGCATGTGCTTGCCGCCCGGAGCAATCAGCACACGCCCCGGCAATACGCGGTCGCCGTCGCGCGCTTCGGCCACGTCCATCTCGCACAGGCCGTTCAGGCGCGCCGCCAGTGAGGCGGTGAACTGCTCGGGCATGTGCTGCACCAGCACGATGCCGGGCGTCGTGCGCGGCAGCTGGGTGAGCAAGGCTTCCATGGTCTGCACCCCGCCGGTCGACAGGCCGAGTGCGATGACCTTGTCGGTGGTGGCCGCCATGGCGCCGGTGGCTGCGGGCATGGGCATCTGGCGCGCTGCGAGTGCGGCCGGTGAGCCGGGTACGGGTGGGAGCAGTCGGCTGCCGGGTGCATTCACCGCATTGGGCAGGCCGGGTGCACCGGGCAGGCCCGCGACCTTGGACAGTGCAGGGGCGCCGCTGTTCACCGGCATGGCCCGCAGGTTGGCCTTGGCGGCGGCGCGCACGGCGTCCACCAACCCGTTGCCACCGTCGCCCAGAAAATCTCGCAGCCCTTGCGTCGGCTTTGTCACGAAGCTCACGGCGCCGGCGGCCAGCGCCTGCAAGGTGGTTTCACAGCCCACCAGCGTCAGCGTCGAGCACATCACCACCGGGGTGGGGCGGTGCGCCATCACCTGCCTGAGGAAGGAGATGCCGTCCATGCGCGGCATTTCCACATCCAGCACCAGCACGTCGGGCCACTGGGTCTGCATCTTGGGCCAGGCAAACAGCGGGTCCGAGGCGGTGGCGATGACCTCGAAGCCGGCCGCCGTCATCAGGTTGGACAGGTGGGTGCGCACGACAGCGGAGTCGTCCACCAGCATCACCTTGATCTTGTTGTTGGGCATGCGTGGGGTACTCGTGGTTTCAGGCCATCAACCGATGGGTTGGCCGCGGCGCATTTCCACCGTGCCGTCGATCAGGCTCATCCGGACGATGCGGGGCACGTTGTCGCCCACGTCCACGCCGACCAGGCTGAAGCCGAACTGATCGATCAGGGACCAGCCCATCTCGATGTTGCGCTCACCGATGTTGCGGTTGGTGCGCTCCAGCTCGGGCATGGTGTCGGCGCCGCCATACAGGTGGGCTTCAAAGTCCGCGGGTTTGGTGCCGGCGCGCTTGAGGGCATCCACCAGCATGCCGATGGCCTCGTCACCGAACTTGCCGTCGCGCGGCTCATTGGCGGGGCGTTGGCGGTTGGGCAGCAGGTAGTGGCACATGCCGCCGATGCGGTGCCTCGGGTTCCACAGCGTGACTGCCACACAAGAGCCGATCAAGGTGCGCAGGCTGGGCACGCCCGCGCCGAAGAACAGCTCTCCGGGCATCAGGTTCAGCTCGCGAGGACCGGTCCAGCCGCGATCAGGCATGGGTGTACACCGCGGGTTGCAGGGTCTTGAGCGGCAGGCTCAGGTTCACCAGCGATTCCGAGTGACCGGAAAACAGCAGGCCACCAGGCGCCAGTTTCTTCATCACGCGCGAGACGATTTCGCGCTTGGATGGCACATCGAAATAGATCAGCACATTGCGCAGGAAGATCACCTGGAACTCACCGATCTCGGGCAGCTGCTCCAGCAGGTTCGCGGTCTGGAAGTGGACGTGGTCACGCAGCTCTCGCGCCATCAGCATGTGCTGCGCATAGTCGCCGTGGCCACGCAGGCAGTAGCGCTTGCGGTAGTACTCGGGGATGCCCTCAGCACGGCTCAGCGGATACAGACCCTTGTTGGCCGTGTCGACCACGCTGGTGGACAGATCCGTGCCCACCACCTGCCACGGCCGCTGCTGCAGGCGGTCGCGCAGCACCATGGCGATGCTGTAGGCCTCTTCGCCCGAGGAGCTGGCACCGCTCCAGACGCGGAAGGCGCCGGGGCCCTTCCAGGTTTCCAGGTGAGCGCCGAGGTACTGGAAGTGCTCGGGTTCGCGGAAGAAATAGGTTTCGTTGGTGGTCAGCCGGTCGACCAGCCGCACCTGCTCGTCTGCCGCAGAAGACGACAGGGCCCAGCCCACATAGGTGTCGAGATCGGTGTGACCCGCCTCGTTGGCCAGGCGTTGCAGGCGGCCCTGCACCAGGGCCAGCTTGTCTGGCCCGAGGCGGATGCCGGACTGGGCATGGAAAAAATCCGTGACAGCGACAAAGCTGTGTTGCGACAGGTTCATGACGGCGTCCGACGAGGCACAGGGCAGAGGAGCGGCGGGGTCAATGCAGCCACCGCGATTGGTCGCAGTGCTCGCCCACCAGGCGATGCAGTTCCGTCTCGTCGAAGATGCGGGTCAGGTCCAGCAACTCAACGCTCTGGCCGTGTACCCGTGCGATGCCACCGATGAATTGCGGCGAGACCCGCGTGCCGATCGACGGTGCAGGCGCTACGTCATCGGCACACAGCTCCAGCACCTCGTGCACGGCGTCCACCAGCACGCCGTGGCGCTGGTTCTGGCCGTCGGCGTTGTGGGTTTCCACGATCACGATGCAGGAGCGGCGACCAATCTCGGTGCGCGGCAAGCTCAGCCGCTGGCTGAGGTCGAACACCGGCACCACCGAGCCGCGCAGGTTCATCACGCCGCGCACGAAGCGCGGCATCATCGGCACCTCGGTCAGGCTGACCACCTGCAGAATTTCGCGCACGGCTTCGATCGGCACGGCGTACAGCGCATCGCCGAGCGCAAAGCGCAGCAGTTGCCTGCGCTCCTGCGACGGGTCCGGCTCAGCCGCACGCTGAGCCAGGGCGTGGTGGATGGTTTGGTTCATCGTGGCTGCGCTGGCTCAGAAGCGCCCGAAGCTGGATTCATCGATCTGGCCCTGGCCGCGGCCGAAGCTGCTGCCGTTGCGTGCGGCCGGGCCGTTGTCGGTATCCAGCGAACGCGAAGGCAGGCGCATCATGCCGTCGGACTTCAGGGCCGGACGCGGACGCACGGCCGAGGCCGATGCCTGTCGCGAGGCGCGGCTGCTGCCGCCACCTTGCCCGCCGTAGCTCGGCTCGCCGTCAATGCGGAAGAAGCGCATCATTTCCTGCAGCTGGCCCGCCTGTGCCGACATCTCCTCGGCCGTGGCCGACAGCTCTTCCGAGGCGGAGGCGTTCTGCTGGGTGTTGCTGTTGAGGTGGTTCATCGCGTTGTTGATCTGGCTGACGCTGCCGGCCTGTTCACCCGATGCTGCAGCGATCTCCTGGACCAGCTCGCTGGTCTTGTTGATCGACGGCACCATCTGCGAGAGCAGGGCGCCTGCGCGCTCGGCCATCTGCACGCTGCTGCCCGCCAGTTCGCCAATTTCCTGGGCGGCCACCTGGCTGCGCTCAGCCAGCTTGCGCACCTCGGCTGCCACCACCGCGAAGCCCTTGCCGTGCTCACCGGCCCGCGCTGCCTCGATGGCCGCGTTCAGGGCCAGCAGGTTGGTCTGGTAGGCGATGTCGTCGATGATGGAAATCTTGGTGGCGATCTGCTTCATCGCCTCGACCGTCTTGCTCACCGCTGCACCGCCTTCAACGGCTTCGGTCGCGGCCTTGGTGGCCATGCCGTCGGTCACGGTGGCGGAGTCGGAGTTCTGGCGGATCGACGCGGCCATCTCCTGCAGCGACGCCGTGGTTTCTTCCACGCCGGCAGCCTGCGACGACGCGGCCTGCGACAGCGCCTGTGACGTGGCCGACACCTGCCCTGCGGCCGAGTTCAGCTGCTGCGCCGCGGCGCTCACATCGCTGATCGTTTCCACGAGCTGCGAGATCATCTTGTTCACGTCGGTCTGCAGCTGGCCGAAGATGCCGTCGTAGCTGCCGTCGATGCGCCGCGTGAGGTTGCCTGCGGCCACTTCACTCAGCACGTCGCTCACCTCGCTCAGGTTGCGCTCGGTGGCACCCAGCAGGTTGTTGATGCCTTCAGACAGCGTGAGGAAGAAGCCGGTCTTGTCGTCCAGGTTGACGCGGTTGTCGAACTGGCCCTGCGAGGCGGCATTCACGATGCCAGCCACTTCGTTGACCACGCTGACTTCCGCCGTGCGGTCCAGCCACTCGACCACCGTGCCGGTGCGCACACCCGCGCTGTCGAGTACCGGGGTGGCCGTCAGGTTGAAGGTGCGGCCACCGACCTTGATCTCGGCGCGGTGGGTGCCGCGGATCATGCCCAGCATGTTGCGCTGGTGGGCCGGGTTCTTGTGGAAGTCGTCGAAGTTGCTGTCCAGCACCTTGTCGGTCGAGAAGTTGGGCAGGTCACGACGCAGGTCGCCCTCCGCTGCCTTCAGCATGCCCAGCACGCTCTTGTTGCAGTAGCGGATGAAGCCGTTGGCGTCGGCAATCATCACGCTGGCATTGACCTCGTCCAGCGCCTGGCGCACACGGGTGGCTTCCATGCGCTGGTGGTCGATGGTCTTGAACAGGTTGCGGACCCGCTCGATGGTGTCGTTGATGAAGGCCTTCTTGCCTGGCAGCTGCTCCATCTCCACGTCGAAGTTGCCACGGCCCATTTCGTCGATGACGGACATGGCCTGCTTCTTCACGCGGATATGCGCGGCCACCATCTCGTTGACGCCTTGCGCCATGGTGCCGAAATCACCCTGGAACTTGGCCGGGTCGATGAACGCATCGATCTCGCCGCGCTCATGCTCGATGGCCATGCGGTTCATCTCGCCGATCAGTCCGGTGAGGTTGCCGCGCACCGATTCGATCGTGCGGTTGATGAAGGCCTTCTTGCCCGGCAGTTGCGCCAGCGTCGCGTCGAAATTGCCGCGGCCGAATTCGTCGAACACCGCCATCGCGGCCTTCTTCACATTGATGTGCGCGGCCACCAGGTCATTCACGCCCTGGGCCATCGTGCGGAAGTCGCCCTGGAACAGGGCCTCGTTCAGCGTGATGTCGATGTCACCGGTTTCATGCGCCGTGCTGACGCGCTTGACCTCTTCAACCAGGCCCACCAGGTTGGCACGCACGCTCTCGATGGTGTGGTTGATGAAGGCCTTCTTGCCCGGCAGCTTCTGCACATTGGCGCTGAAGTTGCCGCGGCTGAATTCGTCGAACACCGCCAGCGCGAGCTTCTTGGTGTCGATGTGCGAGGTGACCAGGGTGTTGACCCGGCCGGCCGTCAAGGCGAAGCCATGGTCGAACAGGCCGGTGTCGATGACCGCATCGATGTCGCCGGCGGCATGCTCGGCCGTCACGCGCTGCACTTCGCGGTCGATCAGACCGACCTGCTCCAGCAGGCGGTTGAGGTGCTTGCAGATGGTTGGGTCAGCGCCCTGCATGGCGGTGCTGGAGGCCCGTTGGGTGGTGTCGCCCGCGACGGCCGCGGCCAGCACGCGTGCGATCTCGGACAGCGCGCGTTGTTGCTGTTCATTGATGTGGCGCTGTTCTGCGCCGAAGAGATTGCTCAGCATGGGATGCTCCTGGGGGTCAATCGCGGGGAATCAATCGCGGGTGTAGGCGCCATCGGCCTGCTTGCGCTGCTGGTGGCTGGATCGGATGCACTGGTTCACCAGTGCGGGTACATCAAGAATCAGGGCCACCTCGCCACTGCCAAGGATGGTCGAGCCGGCGATGCCGGGCAGGTCCTTGAACATCGGGGCCAGGGGTTTGATGACGGTCTGGTGCTCGCCTTCGAGGCGGTCCACGATCAGGCCGATGGTGCTGACACCGGCGCGCACCAGCAGCAGGCTGCGTCGGCCGGCGTGGGCGGATGCCCTGCCGAAGTAGCGGGCCAGGTCGAGGTAGGGCAGCACGTCGCCACGCAGGTCGAAATAGCCGCTGACGCGCGCAGGGTCGGTGCGGTATTCGATCGGCGTTTCGATGCACTCGACGACCATCTCCAGCGGCACCACATAGTGCACGCCACTGACTTCACACAGGAAGCCGTCGATGATGGCCAGCGTCAGTGGCAGCCGGATCTGCGTGGTCGTGCCGTGGCCCATTTCGCTGGCCAGCAGCATCTGGCCACGCAGGGCCTCGATGTTGCGCTTGACCACGTCCATGCCCACGCCGCGGCCGGAAATGTCGGTCACCTGATCGGCGGTCGAGAAGCCTGGGTGGCAGATGAGCTGATGGATCTCGTTGTCGTTCAGGTGCTGGTCTGCGCCAACCAGGCCGCGCTCGATCGCCTTGGCCAGGATGCGGTCGCGGTTCAGACCACGGCCGTCATCGGACACCTCGATCATGATCGCGCCCGACTCGTGGTACGCATGCAGCGCCAGACGGCCCTGGGCCGGCTTGCCGGCGCGCAGTCGTTCTTCCGCGGGTTCGATGCCGTGGTCCAGGCTGTTGCGCACCAGGTGCATCAGCGGGTCGGCGATGGTTTCGACCATGCTCTTGTCGAGCTCGGTATCGCCACCGGTGATCTGCAGCTCCACATCCTTGCCCAGCGCTTTCGACACATCGCGCACCACGCGCTGGAAGCGGGTGAAGGTTTCGCCGATCGGCACCATGCGCAGGCCCAGCGCGCCGTCGCGGGCTTCCTGCACCAGGTCGTGGATGCGCAAGGTGGCTTCCAGCACGCGCGGTGCGCGCTCATGCTGGGCGGCCAGCTGGGCGCCGGAGCTGGCAATCACCAGCTCGCCGATCAGGTCGATCAGGCGGTCCAGCTTGTCAGCCCGCACGCGTATGAAGCGTGCGTCCGTGCCGCGGCGGCCGTTGTCGGGTGCGCGGCGTTCAGTGGTTTCGCGGCGCTCGAGCGCCACGGCCTCGACAGGCTCATGCGAAGGGCCAGCGGCAGGGGCGGTCGCCACCGAGGTGCCAGCCTGGGCGGCCACGGCCAGCGTTGCAGCAGCATCCGCGTCAGGCGGCGCGTCGGCCAGATTCACGCCCATGCCTTCGAGGCAGGCGCGATGGCGTTCCCGGCCAGCGTCGTCGGCATTGCAGGCCTCGACCATCGTGAGGTAGTCGGCGGCCGAGGCGTCTGGCGCCAGGATGTGGATGTCGCAGTCGCTCTCGGCGAACTCGAACACGCTGGCGATGGTGTCGCGCTGGGCTGCGGTGTGCAGGCGCAGATCGAAGCCGAGGTGGCATGACTCCGCGTCCAGCTCCAGCAACTCAGGCACCTGTTCGCACCAGGTGCGAACGTCGCGCAGCTCGCCGACCAGACCGAGGTAGCGGATGAAGGCCAGCGGATCCAGGCCATTGCGCAGCGCATCCACATGGAAGCGCAGTGCGATGTGCCAGACGGGTTCGATGTCGGCAGGTACGGCGTTGGCGCTGGCGACTTCGCTGTCGCGGTCAGCGGTGACATTCACCGGCGTGGCGGCAGCGCTTGCCGATGCGGGTTGCAGCAAGGCTGCCAGGTCGGCGCCCAGTTGCTGGCTGGTGGCGGCCACGTCGGGATCTGCGGCACCGCTCACCACCTCGTCCAGCAGCCGGCCCATCTGGTCTCGGCTCTGCAGGAGCAGGGCGGTCAGGTTTTCGCTGGCGGCGATCTGCCCGCTGCGCAGCGCTTCCATCACGCTTTCAACGTTGTGGGTGAAGCTGACCACCGCGGTGAAGCCAAACAGCCCCGCAGTGCCCTTGATGGTGTGTGCCGCGCGGAAAGCGGCGTTGAGGTTCTCCGTGTCCTTCGGGTCGGTTTCCATGACGAGCAGCGCCTGCTCGAACTGGCGCAGCATGTCGCTGGCTTCCTCAAGGAAGCCTTCCCGCGCTGCGGCAATGATCTCTGCGTCGTCGTCTTGGTAGGACAAGGTGGGTCTCCCGGTGGCTCAGTCGGCCAGCCACTGCAGGCGATACAACGCCAGCACGTCATGCACGGGGCGGCTGATCGATGTCAGCCGCAACTGGTGGCCTCGCTCCTGCAGCGTGCGGCGCAGTGCCAGCAGCAACTGCACGGCGCTGCTGTCCACTTCCATCACGTCGTCCAGCGCCAGCGTCAGGTCACCCGGGCAGGTGCCCAGGGCAGCCAGCAGCGTTTCGCGGTGGGCGGCGGCGTGCACGATGGTGAACTCCGGGCCGATGCGCGGGGCCATGGTCTCGCTCATACGGCCAGCCGCTTGATGATGTCCATCAACTGGGAGGGCGGGCAGGGCTTGGTGGCCCAGGCCTGGGCGCCGTTTTCGCGGCCTTCCTGCTTGCGCTCCGGGCGCGATTCGGTGGTCAGCATCACGACCGGCGTGAAGCGGTAATCCTGCTTCGCGCGCATCGCCTTGAGGAACGACAGACCGTCGAGACGCGGCATGGCCACGTCGCAGACCACCACGCTCAGGCGACGGCCGTCGAGCAGCTCCAGCGCTGCTTCGCCGTCAGCGGCTTCGATCACGGAATAGCCGCTGCGCTCCATGGCGACGCGCATGATCTGCCGCACCGTCGCCGAATCATCTACCAGCATCACAGTCTTGCTCATGGGATTGCTCGCTTGCCTTGTCTGTCTTGATCTGTCTGGTCAGACGCACAGGCGACTGACGGCGTCCACCAGTTGGGACGGCTGGAAAGGCTTGGTGATCCAGGCACGTGCGCCCGCGGCGCGGCCTTCGGCCTTCTTGGCTTCCTGCGACTCGGTGGTCAACATGATCACGGGCAGGAACTTGTGGGCCGGCGAGGCCTTCAGGTGCTTCACGAACGTGATGCCGTCCATGTTGGGCATGTTCACGTCGCAGACCACCAGGTTCAGCTTCTGGCCTTCCAGCTTCTGCAGTGCGTCCTGGCCGTCACAGGCCTCGACCACGGTGTAGCCGGCCTTCTGCAGGGCCAGCTTGACGATGGTCCGGAAGCTGCCGGAGTCATCGATGATCATCACGGTTTTGCTCATGGGTGGTCACTCCTTGATGTGTTGTCTCGGTCGGCGCGCGTGGCCGGCCTCAGAAGAAATCGACGGTGCAAGTGCTCGCCACGACGGCTTCGCCGTTGTGCTGGGCGCGCTGTTCGTCCGTGGTGTAGCTGTTCTCCAGCCGGGCCAGCCATTGGGTGGCGTCGTCCTCGGTGGCGGTGGCAAAGCCGGGCAACTCGGCCGTGAATCGGTCCATGTCGGTCGCCAGGATCTGGATCATCTGGGTCTGGCGATCGCCGTACTGGCAATGCGTCAGCAACTGGTCGAGCAGGTCACGCAACATCAAGGCGTCGGTCTGCCATTGCGCGGCCTGGGCAGCCTGGGCTGGTGACGCATCGGGGCCTGTGTCGGCCGCGGCCTTTTCCAGCTGTTCGGACATCGTCCACAAGGCATCTGCAATGGCGGTGGTGCCGACCATCAAGGTGGCCATGCCGGTCTCCCCGGTCACCATGGTGGCGTCCATCTGGTTGCGCCAGACGGGCACCACGGCTTGCGCCATCAGGCGGGTGCCGCTCTCGGGCTCTGCGGGCGGCAGAGGGGCGACAGGGGCCGGCGCAGGCGTGGATGGCGCAGGAAACGAAAGCGCGGGCGCAGCATCGTCGGTGGCGGCGTTGGCCGCGGCCTGCGCCTGCAGCGAGGTCAGCAGCGCGGCGCCGAGGGCTCCGAGGGCCAGGCCCGTCGCGCCGCCCGCCCAGACGCCAGCGGCGACCAGCAGCCAGCCACCTGCGAGCTTCGCAAAGCGGCCTGGGCCAATGGCAAGCCAGGGCGTCGACAAACGAGGGTCAGATCGCATGGGCAGCGGTCTCCGGTCAATGCTAGGCGTTGACGCGGCTGCCGATACGGCCTGCCAACCATCACGCTGCCGGTATATCGACCCATGTACCGATCGGTTAAGCCGGTAATGCGTGGTGGAGCCTGGGGCGCTGCCTCATGGCCCCAGTTGGACGCTGCTTGCGTGAACCTTGTCACGCGTTCGGAGGGAACGGCCTGCTCAGCGGAAGTGGCGAAGGCGGGCGAAGCGATCGGTGGCGCGCACCAGCGCCTCGGCGATACCTGGCTCCATGGAGGTGTGACCGGCGTCGGCCACCACCTCGAGCGTCACGCCGGGCCATTGGTCGGCCAGATCATGCGCATAGCGCACCGGGCAGATCACGTCGTAGCGCCCATGCACGATGAAGCCGGGCAGGTGGGCGATGCGGTGCATGTTGGCCAGCAATTGCCCCGGCGACAGGAACGCTTCGTGGCTGAAGTAATGCGCTTCCAGCCGCCCGACGGCGATGGCCATGGCGTCTTGAGAGAACGCGTCCGCGGTTGCGGGCTCCGGCCGCAGTTGCAGGCAGGAGCCTTCGTAACGGCTCCAGGCACGGGCAGCGCTGCGCATCACCAGGGCGTCAGGGCTGTGCAGTTGCCGCTGGTAGGCGGCCAGCAAATCGTTGCGTTCCTCGGGCGGCACCTGGTCGGCAAAGGCCTGCCATTCCCGCGGGAAGAAGTTGCGGATGCCGTAGAGCCACCAGTCGATCTCTTCACGGGTGCCCAGCCAGATCCCGCGCAGCACCAGGCCGAGGCAGCGATCAGGGTGCGCCTGGGCATAGGCCAGCGACAGGGTCGAGCCCCAGGAGCCGCCGAACACCAGCCACTGCGAGATGCCGAACTGCATGCGCAGCTGTTCGATGTCGTCGATCAGCAGGTCTGTGGTGTTGTTGCGGCATTCACCCAGCGGCGTCGATTGGCCTGCGCCCCGCTGGTCCAGCAGGACGATGTGATAGCGCGCTGGATCAAAGAAGCGGCGGCTGGTGGGCGAGATGCCCGCGCCGGGCCCGCCGTGCAGAAACACCACCGGGATGCCGTCCGGGTTGCCGCACCGCTCCCAGTACAGCGTGTGGATGTCATCCACCTGCAGGGTGCCGGTGTCAAAAGGCTCGATCGGCGGGTACAGCCCGGCGGGCGTCATGCTCAATCCTTGCCCGGGCCCGACACCTTGTGGCGCATCAGGCGGCCCTTTTCGCGGTCCCAGTCGCGTTGCTTCTCGGTTTCGCGCTTGTCGTGCTGGGCCTTGCCCTTGGCCAGCGCGATTTCCGCCTTCACCCGGCCACCCTTGTAGTGCAGGTTCAGCGGCACCAGCGTGAAGCCGCGCTGCTCAACCTTGCCGACCAGACGCTTGATCTGGTCCTTGTGCATCAGCAGCTTCTTGGTGCGGTCGGCTTCCGGGCTCACGTGGGTGGAGGCCGAGCGCAGCGCATTGATGCGGCAGCCGATCAGGAACAGCTCGCCGTCGCGGATCGTCACGTAGCCGTCGGTCAGCTGGACCTGGCCGGCCCGGATGGACTTGACCTCCCAGCCAGACAGCACCACACCCGCCTCGAACTGTTCCTCGATGTGGTACTCAAAGCGGGCGCGGCGGTTTTCGGCGATGTTTGCGGACATGGGCTCTTGGCGATGCGGGCCGACGCAGTATGACGGCGGCCCCTAAAATGACTGCATTGTATGAAGCACGTCAAGAAGTCTGTTCTGCTCTGGTACACGCCCGCCGAGATGTACCGCCTGGTCACTGATGTGCCGGCCTACCCGAGCTTCCTGCCTTGGTGCGATCGCACCGAAGTTGTCACCCAGCACGACGACGGTGTGACTGCGCGCATTCACCTGTCTTACGCGGGCGTGCGGCACGCCTTCACCACCCGCAACGTGCATGTGCCTGATCGCTCCTTGTTGATGAAGCTGGTCGATGGCCCTTTTTCGATGCTGGAGGGCTCCTGGCAGTTTCTGCCGTTGAGCAAGCCGGGCGGCGATGGCACGGCCACGGCGTGCAAGATCGAGTTTGATCTGCGGTACGCGTTTTCCAGCCGCCCGCTTGAAGCCGTGCTCAGCCCCGTGTTTGACCGTGTGGCCAACACCTTTGTCGATTCGTTCGTGACCCGCGCGGAGCAAGTGCATGGCCCCCGTTGACAACCCGCGCCCCTTGCCCGTGATCGTGGCCTACAGTGCCGGCCCGCGTGAGCTGGACATGGTGGAGCTGAGCCTGCCTCCCGGCAGCACGGCCATGGACGCGCTGAATGCGAGCGGGCTGCTGGCCCGGCATGGCCTGGGCTCGGTCGATCAGGTGACGGTGGGCATCTGGATGAAGCTGCGGCCGCTGGACACGCTGCTGCGGCCCCACGACCGGGTGGAAATCTACCGGCCGTTGAAGGTGGACCCGAAGGAAGCGCGGCGCCAGCGCTACCGCAAGAACAAGGCTTGAGCGCGCCGGGCAGCAGCAGTGCCCGGGCGGCTGGCCGTTACTGGCAATTGCTGTCCATCATCTGGCGCGTGCGCGCAGATTCAGCGGCCCGGGCCTGGTCGTCCAGGAATTCGCGCTCACCATTCGCGTTCATGCGTGACATGCGCTGACCGCTCTCCAGCGCCGCCATGTGCCCGCGAGCGCGGCTGCAGTTTTCTGCCTTGGCAGCGGCCACGCGGGCCTTGTCTGCGGCTTGTGCAGCGGCCAGTTGGCTGGCCTTGTCGGCAGCATCTTGTTTGCGCTTCTTTTCCAGGGCACTGTCGACGCCGGAGGCGGCAGGCGCTGCTGGCGCCGCCTTGGTCGCATCGGCTACAGGTGCCGGTGCGGCGGCAGCGGCCTTGCTGGATGTGCCGGCCGGCTGGCTCAGGATGTCGCGGGCCGGAACGTCATTCGGTGGTGCGCGGTCACTGATCTGGATGCGTCCGTCCTTGTCCTTCCACTTCCAGATGGCTTGCGCATGGCCCAGGCCAGCGGCGAGCGTCAGGGTGAGGGCGAGCAGGGTCAGGCGGGTCGGCTTCATGGCTGGGAGCTGGATAGTTGCGCGGATAGTTTAGCCCCGGGCAGGCGGGCAGGGTGGCAAGAAGTGTGTGCCCTTGCGACAGGTCGGTCGCTTGTTCCGTATAATCGACTTTTGCGTCTGGAGCTTTCCACATGCGCCTACTCGGCAAAGCGCTGACCTTCGACGATGTGTTGTTGGTCCCTGCATTCTCTCAAGTCCTGCCTCGCGACACGTCGCTGAGCACCCGTCTTTCCCGCAACATCGTGTTGAACCTGCCGCTGGTTTCAGCGGCCATGGACACGGTGACTGAGGCCCGCCTGGCGATCGCGATCGCACAGGAAGGCGGCATGGGGATCGTCCACAAGAACCTCACGGCCAAGCAGCAGGCTGCCGAAGTGGCGCGCGTCAAGCGCTACGAATCCGGCTTGCTGAAAGACCCGATCACCATCGCCCCCGGCGCCCGGGTGCGTGATGTGATCGAGCTGTCTCGTCAGCACGGCATTTCCGGCTTCCCCGTCGTTGAAAACGGCCGGGTGGTGGGCATCGTCACCGGCCGTGACCTGCGCTTCGAGACCCGTCTCGACGCCCCCGTCCGCGACATCATGACCACGCGTGAGCGCCTGATCACCGTCAAGGAAGGCGCTTCGCTGGCTGAAGCCAAGGGCCTGATGCACCAGCACAAGCTGGAGCGCGTCCTGGTGCTGAACGCCGCCGACGAACTGCGCGGCCTGTTCACCGTCAAGGACATCACCAAGCAGACCAGCTTCCCCAACGCCGCCCGTGATGCACACGGCAAGCTGCGCGTGGGTGCGGCGGTCGGCGTGGGTGAGGGCACCGAAGAGCGCGTCGAGCTGCTGGTGGCTGCCGGCGTGGACGCCCTGGTGGTGGACACCGCCCACGGCCACTCGTCGGGCGTGATCGAGCGCGTGCGCTGGGTCAAGCGCAACTATCCGCAGGTCGACGTCATCGGCGGCAACATCGCCACCGGCGCAGCTGCGCTGGCACTGGCTGAAGCCGGCGCCGACGGCGTGAAGGTCGGCATTGGCCCGGGCTCCATCTGCACCACCCGCATCGTGGCCGGCGTGGGCGTGCCCCAGGTCACGGCGATCGACAACGTCGCCACCGCGCTGCTGGGCACCGGCGTGCCGCTGATCGCTGACGGCGGCATCCGCTACTCCGGTGACATCGCCAAGGCGATCGCCGCAGGCGCCAGCTCGGTGATGATGGGCGGCATGTTCGCCGGCACCGAAGAATCGCCGGGCGAGGTGTTCCTGTACCAGGGTCGCAGCTACAAGGGCTACCGCGGCATGGGCTCGATCGGCGCGATGAAGGCAGGCTCGGCCGATCGTTACTTCCAGGAGAACGACGAAGCCGCCAACCCGAACGCCGACAAGCTGGTGCCCGAAGGCATTGAAGGTCGCGTGCCTTACAAGGGCTCGATGATCTCCATCGTCTACCAGATGGCTGGTGGCCTGAAGGCGTCGATGGGCTACTGCGGTTGCGCCACGATCGACGAAATGCGCGAACGCGCCGAGTTTGTCGAGATCACGTCGGCCGGCATCCGTGAGAGCCACGTCCACGACGTGCAGATCACCAAGGAAGCACCGAACTACCGGATGGAGTGATCTCTCCGGTTCACCACCCGCGGCGCCCGGCACTGTCCGGGCGCCGACATTTCTGAAGCTTGGGGCACCCCCTTCGATGACCTTGCCTGACCCTGGCTTGACCCCTCGCCGTCGCGAAGCCGCCATGCCGTTCATCATGATCACCGTGCTGATCGACATGATCGCCATCGGCCTGATCATCCCGGTGCTGCCCCCGCTGGTGGGCACGTTCACCGGCAACCAGGCCGAGCATGCGTTCTGGTACGGCGTGGTCACCTTTGCCTTCGGCTTCGCCAACTTCTTTGGCTCGCCGGTGCTGGGTGCGCTGTCTGACCGCTATGGCCGGCGGCCCGTGCTGTTGATGGGTTTCACCGGGCTGGCCTTGAGCTTCCTGGTCACGGGCCTGGCCACGGCCTTGTGGATGCTGGTGGCGGTGCGGCTGGTCAGTGGTGCGCTGCAGGCGAATGCCGCGGTGGCGCAGGCCTACGTGGCTGACATCTCCACGCCTGAGGAGCGCGCCAAGCGCTTCGGCATGCTGGGCGCCATGTTCGGCATGGGCTTTGTGCTCGGGCCGGTGATGGGCGGCTTGCTCGGCGCGATTGACCTGCATCTGCCGTTCTACGTGGCGGGCGGGCTGGCGGTGCTGAACGCCGCCTACGGTGTGTTCGTGTTGCCGGAATCGCTGCCGGTGGAGCGCCGCAGTGCAGCCATCAACTGGCGCAAGGTCAATCCGGTGGCGTCGCTGAAGCAACTCACCGGCTTGCAAGGCGTCGGCTCGCTCGTCGCCGTCATCGGGCTGGCCAGCCTGGCGCAATTCGTCATGCACACCACCTGGGTGCTCTACACCGGCTTCAAGTTCGGCTGGGGCCCGAAGGAAAACGGCTGGTCGCTGTTCGCTGTCGGTGTCATGTCGGTGCTGGTGCAGGGCGGTTTGATCCGCATTGCGCTCAAGCACATCAGCCCGCAACGCATCGCGCTGATGGGCCTGGTGTCGTCGGCCATCTGCTATGGCCTGTGGGGCGCAGCCACCGAGGGCTGGATGATGTATGCGGTGGTGGTGCTGAACCTGTTTGGCTACATGGCCACAACGGCGATCCAGACCATCGTCTCGAACGCCGCTGATGAACATTCCCAGGGGCGCACCATGGGCGCCGTGGCCTCGCTCAACAGCCTGACGGCCGTTTTCGCTCCGGTGCTGGGCGCTGCGCTGCTCGGTGTGGTGTCGCACCTGCCCAAGGGCGACTGGCGCATCGGTGCGCCGTTCTTTCTCTGTGCGGCCTTGCAGGCCGTGGCCACCGTGCTGGCCGTGCGGCATTTCCGCCGCGAATCTTCTTCCTCGACTTCTGCGCCCGCTGGCGGCGCAACTGCCTGAGTGCTCACCATGCATGACAAGATCCTGATCCTCGATTTCGGCTCGCAAGTCACCCAGCTGATCGCGCGTCGCGTGCGTGAAGCGCATGTGTTCTGCGAGATCCATCCGAACGACGTCTCCGACGAGTTCATCCGCAGCTTCGCGCCCAAGGGCATCATCCTGTCGGGCAGCCACGCCAGCACCTACGAAGACCACCAGCTGCGCGCGCCGCAGGCCGTGTGGGACCTGGGTGTGCCCGTGCTGGGCATCTGCTACGGCATGCAGACGATGGCCGTGCAGCTGGGTGGCGAAGTGTCGTGGAGCGATTCCCGCGAGTTCGGCTACGCCGAGGTGCGGGCCCATGGCCATACCCGCCTGCTGGATGGCATCGAAGACTTCAGCACGCCTGAAGGCCACGGCATGCTCAAGGTGTGGATGAGCCATGGTGACAAGGTCACCCGCCTGCCCGAAGGCTTCAAGCTGCTGGCCTCGACCCCGAGCTGCCCGATCGCGGGCATGGCCAACGAGGACAAGGGCTACTACGCCGTCCAGTTTCACCCGGAAGTCACCCACACGGTGCAGGGCGCCGCGATGCTGACGCGTTTCGCTCGCGAGATCGCCGGTTGCCAGGGCGACTGGATCATGGGCAATTACATTGAGGAAGCCGTGGCCCGCATCCGCGAGCAGGTGGGCGATGAGGAAGTCATCCTGGGCTTGAGCGGTGGCGTTGATTCGTCGGTGGCAGCTGCGCTGATCCACCGCGCCATTGGCGACCAGCTGACCTGCGTGTTCGTCGATCACGGCCTGCTGCGCCTGAACGAAGGCAAGATGGTCATGGAAATGTTCGCCGGCCGGCTGCAAGCCAAGGTGGTCCACGTGGACGCCAGCGCCCAGTTCCTGGGCCACCTGCAAGGCGTGACCGACCCCGAACAGAAGCGCAAGATCATCGGCCGCGAATTCGTGGAGGTGTTCAAGGCCGAGGCCGCGAAGCTGAAGGCCGCAGGCGCCGATGTGAAGGGCGCCAAGTGGCTGGCCCAGGGCACCATCTACCCGGACGTGGTGGAGAGCGGTGGCACCAAGACCAAGAAGGCCACGACCATCAAGAGCCACCACAACGTGGGTGGCCTGCCGGAACAGCTGGGTCTGAAGCTGCTCGAGCCGCTGCGCGAGCTGTTCAAGGACGAAGTGCGTGAGCTGGGTGTGGCCCTGGGGCTGCCACCCGACATGGTCTATCGCCACCCGTTCCCGGGCCCGGGCCTGGGCGTGCGCATCCTGGGCGAAGTGAAGCCCGAGTTCGCCCTGCTGCTGCAGCGCGCTGACGCCATCTTCATCGAAGAGCTGCGTGCCACCATTGACCCGGCCACCGGCAAGAGCTGGTACGACCTGACCAGCCAGGCCTTCACGGTGTTCCTGCCGGTGAAGAGCGTGGGCGTGATGGGCGACGGCCGCACCTACGACTACGTGGTGGCGCTGCGCGCGGTGCAGACCAGCGACTTCATGACTGCCGACTGGGCCGAGCTGCCGTACAGCCTGCTCAAGCGCGTGTCGGGCCGCATCATCAATGAAGTGCGCGGCATCAACCGCGTGACCTACGACGTCTCGAGCAAGCCGCCCGCCACCATCGAGTGGGAATGACGCCGAGGGTGTGATGACGCAGACATGGTCGCCCCAGGACGAGGCCGCGATGCGTCTGGCCCTGAGCCAGGCGCAGAACGCCTGGCTCATCGGTGAGGTGCCTGTCGGTGCCGTCATCATGCGGGCAGGGCAGGTGATCGCCACCGGCTACAACCGCCCGATCACCACCCACGACCCCACCGCCCACGCCGAGCTCGTGGCCCTGCGCCACGCCGCCCAGTTGCTCGAGAACTACCGGCTGCCCGACTGCGAGCTGTTCGTCACCCTGGAGCCCTGCGCCATGTGCGCCATGGCCCTGTTGCACGCACGCTTCAAGCGCGTGGTGTTTGGTGCCCGCGATGCCAAGACCGGTTCGGCTGGCTCGGTGGTTGATCTCTTCGCGCAAGCCCAGCTGAATCACCATACCTTGGTGCAGGGCGGCCTGATGGAAGACGCCTGCGGCCAGGTGCTGCGCGACTTCTTTGCCGAGCGCCGCGCCCAGAAAAAAGCCGAGCGCGATGCCATGAAAGCGTCGCTGGGCTCATCCGTTGAGCCAGTCGTGATCCCTGGTTTGGTGCCCGGGACCTTGCCCGGCTCATCAGCGCACGCCTGCGGGCATGACGATCACATTCCCGCCGGTGATGCGATGGAGTTGCCGCATCACCCCGACCTACCTCTCTGATGTCACGGAGTCGCCCATGAGCGCGTTGTCCCTCACCCTGTTCACGCCCTCTGGCGTGCTGCTGCAAGTCGGCCCGTTGAAGCTGGCGGCGCGTCGCCTCAAGGCGCTGGGCTTTGATGTGAACATCGACGAGGCTGCGCTGGCCAAGCACCAGCGATTTGGTGGTGACGATGACACGCGCCTCGCTGCCATCCACCGAGTCGCCAAACAGGCGCCCGACGTGGCACTGGCCAGCCGGGGCGGCTACGGCCTCACCCGCTTGCTTGACCGCATCGACTGGAAACTGTTGGCGCGCAGCGTGGAGCAGGGCACGCGTTGGGTGGGCTACAGCGATCTGACCGCCCTGCAGATGGGCCTGTTGGCGCACACCGGCGCACAGAGTTGGTGCGGCCCCTTGGCGGCCGACGACTTCGGCCGTGAGACGCTGGACGAAGTGACGCCGGATTGTTTTGCAGAAGCCATGACGGGGGAACTGGAAGCGGTGGGTTTTCGCACCGCTGAAGGCCATGACGGCCTGCAGGCCAAGGGCGTCTTGTGGGGTGGCAATCTGACGGTATTGACGTCGCTGCTGGGCACGCCGCACTGGCCAAAAGTGAAGGGCGGTCTGCTGTTCGTCGAGGACGTGAACGAGCACCCGTACCGCGTTGAGCGCATGCTGCTGCAACTCCACCAGGCCGGCGTGCTGGACCAGCAGAAGGCCGTGCTGCTGGGCGGCATCACCGACTGGAAAAAGTCGCTGCTGGACCGCGGCTACGACCTCAAGGGCATGCTGGCGCACCTGCGTACGGTCACCAAGACGCCGATCCTCACGGGCCTGCCGTTTGGCCATGTCGACACCAAGGTGACCATGCCTTTTGGCATGAAGGTGCAACTGGTGGTGGAGGGCCGCGACGTGCTCATCGGCTGGCACTGACACCGCTGAAAAACAGGGCACTGCTGAGTGCCGCAAAGACCCGGGCGTCATAGGCGTGCCGGGTCTTTTTTCATGCCCTGAACCGACTCTCCAGCGGCTCAGAAAATTGATTCGATGGGTCAGGGAACTTTTGCGAATTAGCAACAGTTCGTGTCGCGGGCACCTCAAAAAGGGTTTCCCTACTATGGGGGGCGGGTGCGAGTCCCGCACAATGTTTTCACACGTTTTCGTAGTGGGTTCATCAAGGCTTCACAAGACCGGCATGTGCCTTGCTACGGAACTGGGTCTATCGATCAACCTTTCTGGAGAGAACTGAGTGGCTAACAACACTACGACCAGCATCTGGCGTCATTCCGCCATCGCCGTGGCCGTCGGCCTGTGCGTGGCATCGAGCGCTGGCTATGCGCAGTCCAACGCGACGGGCAACATCTTCGGTACGGTGCAAGCCGTGGCCGGTACCACCGTTGTGGTTGAAAACACCGCCACCGGTGCCAAGCGCACCCTGACGCCGGACGCCTCCGGTCGCTTCACCGCCACCTCGCTGCCGACCGGTACCTACAAGGTCACCGTGCTGCGCAACGGCGCTGTCGTCAGCACCGCTGACAACATCGACGTGCTGATTGGCCAGGGTAGCGAAGCCATCTTCGCCGCTGCTGCCGTCGGTGGCACCCAGACCGTGCAGGTCGTTGGCAAGGTTGCCAAGATCGACGTGTCCTCGAGCAACAATGGCTCGACCTTCACTTCGAAGCAACTGGCTGCACTGCCGATCGCCCGTAATGTCGACGCCATCATCCAGCTGGCTCCGAACACCACGCGTGCTGACCCCCGTTATTCGGGTGGTGCCAGCATCGGTGGCGGCGCTCCTTCGGAAAACTCGTACTACATCAACGGTTTCCCCGTTACCAACCCGCTGAACCAGCTGGGTTCGTCGGAACTGCCTTTCGGCGCCGTGGGCCAGGCCCAGGTGCTGACCGGTGGTTTCGGTGCTGAATTCGGCCGATCCATCGGCGGCGTGGTGAACATCACCACCAAGAGCGGCACCAACGAATGGGAAGCTGGCTTCAACTTCAGCCTGACGCCGAACGCACTGCGTGCGAAGTCGCGTGACATCTACTACCCGGTCACTGGCGCACCGGGCAATGAAGACACCGATGGCAAGCTGTTCCGCCGCCGTACCGGCAACTCGGCTGACTCGACCAGCATTGGCGCCTACGTTGGCGGCCCGCTGATCAAGGACCAGTTGTTCATGTTCGTGGCAGCTGAAAAGCTGAACACGACCTCGGGCACCCTGGTGAACTCGGTTGAAGGCCTGAACACCGCCACCGCTGGCTGGTCTGACAAGGACGACACCACCACCCGTTACCTGGGCAAGTTCGACTGGAACATCACGTCGGACAACCGCCTGGAGCTGACCCTGATCGGTGACCGCTACGCGCAAACCGACAAGCTGTCTGGCTACAGCTATGCCAACGACGCCCGCAATGGCGTGGTGACGTCGACCGGTCTGTTCACGAACCAACCTGACCATAACAATGGCGTGGGTGCCTCGAGCCAGATCCTGAAGTACACCAGCTACCTGACCGACGACCTGACCTTGACGGCTCTGGTCGGCAAGAGCAAGACGCCGCACATCAACAACTACGCTGGTGTTGACGTCAACTCGCAGATCCGTCAGGTGAGCGCCTCCGGTACCGCCGTGTACCCGGGCTTCACGTACAAGAATGTGTACCCGATTCCGTTTGGCACGCGCGTGCTCGGCGCCGGTGCTGAAGACACGGTCAAGGCCCAGCGTCTGGACCTGGAATACCGCCTGGGCGACCACAGCATCCGTGGTGGTATCGACCGCGTGAAGCTGGCCTCGACCAATGCTGGTGAGTACTACGCTGGCAACGGCGTGTATGTTTACGCCTCGACGACTTCCGCAGGTCTGATCCCGACCGGCATGAAGACGTCCGTCGGCGCCGCAGGTGCACTGGTGTCTGGTGGCCGCTACTACTATGGCCGCGAGCAGATCTTCAACACGGTCACCAATGCCTACTCGGACCAGTCGGCCCAGTACATTGAAGACAAGTGGCAGATCACCAAGAACCTGGCAGTCACCGCTGGCCTGCGCAATGAGCAGTACGCCAACAAGAACGGTGACGGCGAGACCTTCCTGGAGATGAAGAACCAGATCAATCCGCGTCTGGCCTTCTCGTGGGACGTCGCTGGTGATTCGTCGACCAAGGTCTACGGTAGCGCTGGTCGTTACGCAGTGCAGATCCCGACCCACTTGGCAGTCCGCGGCGCCAGCCGATCGACCTTCACCCGCCAGTTCTTCGTGTACACCGGCGTGGACGCCAACGGCGCCCCGATCGGCCGCGTGAACCTGGGTGATCCGTACTCGTCGAACAACGAATACGGCCAAGCCAAGGACGCGAACACCGTGTCTGCCAAGGACATGAAGCCGAGCAGCCAGGACGAAATCAGCCTGGGCCTCGACAAGGCGCTGTCTGACGAACTGGTGGTGGGTGCACGCCTGACCTACCGTCGCCTGAACTCGACCATCGACGACTTGTGCGATCCGCGTGCTTTTGACCAGTACGCTGTCGATAACAAGATCGACACGACGAACTGGGGTGGCTTCGGTTGCGCGTCCTTCAACCCGGGCGTCGCCAACGACTTCCTGATCGACTACTCGGGCAAGGGCAACTACACCAAGGTGCACCTGACCAAGGAGCAGTTGGGCTTCGACAAGGCCAAGCGTACTTACGCCGCCTTGGACCTGTACGCCGAGCACCCGTTGAAGAACGGCTGGTATGGCAAGGTGACCTACACGTACGCCAAGAACAAGGGCAACACCGAAGGCCAGACCCTGTCTGACGTGGCTCAGACCGACGTGGCTGCCACCCAGACCTGGGACCACCCTGAGCTGATGCAAGGCGCTTACGGCTACCTGCCAGGCGATCGTCGTCACCAGATCAAGGCCTTCGGCACGTACGACATCACCCCGGAATTCACGGTGGGTGCCAACCTGCTGCTGGCTTCGGGCCGTCCGCGTAACTGTATCGGCAACTATCCTGATGGCCAGAGCCAGAGCTTTGACGATTACCAGCTGAGCTACGGCTCTGCCTATCGTTACTGCACGGTCAATGGTGTGACCTCGCCGTCGCCTCGTGGTACCGCAGGCAACCTGCCTTGGGACCGTCGCCTGGACGCCAGCCTGACGTACAAGCCCGACACCATCAAGGGTCTGGCTCTGCGTGTTGAAGTGTTCAACGTGTTCAATTCGCAGATCGCCCAGGCGGTTGAAGAAGTGCACGAAACCGACGGTGACTCCAGCTCGATCCTGCCGACCTACGGCCGTGTTCTGAGCTACACCCCGGCACGCTCGGTCAAGCTGTCGGTCAGCTACGACAAGAAGTTCTGATCTCCTGATCTGAACTGAAGTCCTGAAGCCCCGAGGTGCAAGCCTCGGGGCTTTTTTCATGTCTGCTGACCACGCAGTACGACGATGACCTCGAAAAAAAACGGGCCCGAAGGCCCGTTGATGTTTGGCGCAGAAAGACTCAGCGCGGTGCCAGGCGAATGGCGCCATCGAGACGAATGACTTCGCCGTTCAGCATCTCGTTGGTGATGATCTGGTGCACCAGCTTTGCATAGTCAGCCGGGGTCCCCAGGCGGCTGGGGAAGGGCACATTGGCGGCCAGTGCGTCCTGCACTTCCTGCGGCATGCCGAACAGCATCGGCGTGCCGAAGATGCCCGGAGCAATGGTCATGTTGCGGATGCCGTTGCGCGCCAGGTCACGGGCGATCGGCAGCGTCATGCCCACCACGCCGCCCTTGCTGGCGGCATAAGCGGCTTGGCCGATCTGGCCGTCATAGGCCGCGACGCTGGCCGTGCTGATCATCACGCCGCGCTCGCCTGTGGCTTCCGGCTCGTTCTTGCACATGGCTTCGGAGGCCAGGCGAATCATGTTGAAGCTGCCCACCAGGTTCACCGTGATGACCTTGGTGAAGGTGTCCAGCGGATGCGCGCCTTCCTTGCCCACGGTTTTCACGGCCGGGGCGATGCCGGCGCAGTTCACCAGGCCCATCAGCTTGCCCAGTCCGGTGGCGGCGGCCACCACGGCGCGGCCGTCGGCTTCCTGGCTCACGTCGCAGCGCACGAAGACGCCGCCCAGCTCAGCCGCCAGGGCTGCGCCCTTGTCGGCCTGCAAGTCGGCGATCACCACCTTGGCGCCGTTGGCGGTCAGCATGCGTGCCGTGCCTTCACCCAGGCCGCTGGCGCCGCCGGTGACGATGAAAACCTTGCCTGCGATGTCCATGTTGTTTCTCCTTGAGCTGCGCGCCGGCCTCGTGGGCCTGGTGGCGCTGCGGTTGACGTTGACGTAAACGTCAATTGTGCGTCAAGTTGAGCACGGCCTGCACCCGGGAAAACGGTGGCTGGCCCGATGCAGGTGGGCCGCATGCAGGCAGGCCGCCAAAACGCCAACGGGCCGCACACTGGCGGCCCGTTGGGGTTTTGGCGCAGCACCCGAAGGTGCCTGTGCCAGGCAAGCGATCAGCTGGTCAGGGCTTCCAGCGCGCGGCCGGTGATTTCTTCCACCGTGCCCAGGCCCGAAATCTTGCGATAGCGGGGTGCCTGTGCGTCACCGGTTGCGGCCCATTCGCCGTAGTAGTCCACCAGCGGACGGGTTTGCGCCTGGTACACCTCGAGGCGGGTGCGCACGGTTGCTTCTTCGTCGTCCTTGCGCTGGATGAGCTCTTCACCCGTCACGTCGTCCTGGCCAGCCACCTTCGGCGGGTTGAACTTGACGTGGTAGGTGCGGCCCGAGGCCACATGCACGCGGCGGCCGCTCATGCGCTCAATGATCGCGGTGTCAGGCACGTCGATTTCCAGCACCAGATCCAGCTTTACGCCGGCGGCCTTCATGGCGTCGGCTTGCGGAATGGTGCGCGGGAAACCGTCGAACAGGAAACCGTTCGCGCAGTCCGCCTGGGTGATGCGTTCCTTCACCAGGCCGATGATGATCTCGTCGCTGACCAAGCCGCCAGCGTCCATGATCTTCTTGGCGGCCAGGCCCATTTCGGTGCCAGCCTTGACAGCGGCGCGCAGCATGTCGCCGGTCGAAATTTGCGGAATGCCGTACTTCTGGCAGATGAAGCTGGCTTGGGTTCCTTTGCCGGCGCCGGGCGCGCCCAACAGGATCAGTCGCATGAAATTGCCTCTCGAATGATGATTCTTGCTGGCTGCAAAAAGCAGCCGGCGCAGGCGGGAAAACCTGCGCTCATGTTTGCTTTGAGGATAGCACGCCCATCCCTGCACGAGCCTGACGGCCCGGGCTGTGAACGGCGGGGCTTACCCTGTGAAAATCCGGCGAACGCGGGCCAGATCTTCAGGCGTATCCACACCGGCCGCGGGCGCTGATTCCGCGCGGTACACGGCGATGCGCTCGCCGTGCCACAGCACGCGCAATTGCTCCAGCGCCTCGATGTGTTCCAGCGGCGATTGCGCCAGCGTCGGGAAGCTGCGCAGGAAGCCGGCGCGGTAGGCATACAGGCCGATGTGGCGCAGCGCATGGCCTTGCGGCAGCGCCGGCTGGCCAGGCTGCGAGCCGTCGCGCCACCAGGGCAGGGGGGCTCGGCTGAAATACAGCGCGCGGCCCAGAGCGTCGGTCACCACCTTCACCACATTGGGGTTGGCGAAGTCGACGACGTCGTGAATCTCGTGGGCGGCGGTGGCCACCTTGCATTCCGGGCGCGCCTGCAGCAGCTCAGCGCAGGCGCTGACCAATGCGGGGTCGATCAGCGGCTCGTCGCCTTGCACGTTCACCACGATGTCGTCGCCATCGAGCCTCAGCAGGCTGCAGGCTTCGGCCAGGCGGTCGCTGCCGTTTGCATGGTCGACGCGGGTCATCACCACCCGAACGCCATGGGCCTCACAGGCCGAGGCAATGCGCTCATGGTCGGTGGCCACGGTCACGCTCAACGCACCGGCACCGGCCACGCGCTCAGCCACCCGCACCACCATCGGCTTGCCGCCGAGATCAGCCAGCGGTTTGTCAGGCAGGCGGCTGGAGGCCAGCCGCGCCGGAATCAACACATGAAAGCTCACACCTGCTCCTCGGCAGGCAGCACGCGGGCTTCGTTCTCCAGCATCACGGCAATGCCGTCGCGCAGCGGAAAGCCCAGGCGATCGGCCGGGCAGATCAGCTCAACCGGCAGCGCCTGCTCGTCGCGGCGCAACGTCAGGGCGCCCTTGCAGACGGGGCACACCAGCAGGTCGATCAGGCGGTGGTCAATGGTCATGGCGGGCTCGGGGAAAAGGTTGCAGGGCGCGGTCGAGCGCCTGGTAAAAAACATCGGGGAGGGCGAAGTCTAGCGCCACCACCCAGATGCGCGTCGGGCCGGTGGTGCCCGGCTGGCCCGGGCGCAGCTTCACGGCGTCTTTTTCGGTGATCAGCACGTCCGCTTCATCGGCCGGCCAAGGCGCGCCGGGCAGCTCCGCGTGATCGGCGAGCGGCAGCCGACGCAGGCGCACGCCTGCTGCCTCCAGCATGCGGAAGAAGCGTTCGGGCTCGGCCAGGCCCGCTGCGGCCAGCACGGGTTGCTGGCGCGAGGCCTCGGCGAGTTGATTCAGCAGCGGCATGTCGGCGGGCCGGCCCGCCCACCAGTCGCTCAACAGCACTGCGCCCGCCAGCGTGCGAGCAGCCACCGGGCCGGGCAGGGTGGTGCTGGCGGCGCGGGCGTTGTAGAGCAGCAGGCTGTTCGGCGGCAGCTCCGCCGGCAAAGGCTGGCGCAACGGGCCTGCAGGCAGGCAGAGGCCGTTGCCGGCGCCTCGGTCATCGAACACGATGATCTGCAGGTCGCGGTGCAGGCGCCAGTGTTGCAAGCCGTCGTCCGAGACGATGATGTTGATGCTCGGGTCTTGCGCCAGCAGCAGGCGGGCAGCCTCGGCGCGGTCGGAGCCTACCTGCACGGGCACGCCGCTGCGCAGATGGATCAGCAAGGGCTCGTCGCCACATTCGGTGGCCGGCGTGTCTCGGCTCACGGCGCAGGGGCCCTTGGTTTGCCGGCCATAGCCGCGCGACACCACCCCAGGCTGCCAACCACGCGCTTGAAGCGCCTGCAGCAGGGCGAGTGTGGTGGGCGTTTTGCCGGCACCGCCCACGATGAGGTTGCCCACCACCACCACGGGCACCGGCAGGCTGGCGGTGGCATGTCGCTGCCAACGCCAGCGGTCAAAACCAGCCAGGGCGATGTAGAGCCACGAGAGCGGCCGCAGTACCTGCGCCAGCACGCCGGGCCGGCTTTGCCACCAGGCCCTTTGCAGCGATGCAGAGAGCCAGGCCCCCAGGCTCATGGTGCGTTGCCGCTGTCGCCCTGGCCGCTGCGTGCAGCGAACGTCACCCGGGCCAGGCCTGCGCGGCGGGCCGCGTCCAGCACGTTGATCACCGATTGGTGAGCGGCGGTCGCATCCGCGGAAATGATGATGAACGGATCTTTCCGGTCGGCTGCGGCTGTGCGCAGGGCAGCTGCGAGGGTGTCGACGCTGCGGCCTTCCACCGCCTGCCGGTCGATCACGTAGCGGCCCTCGGCCGACACGCTGACGATGATTTCAGCCGGGCGGTCTTTGGTCGCTTCGGCATTCGCCACGGGCAGGTTGACCTGCAACTCCGTGAACTTGGAGTAGGTCGTGGAGAGCATCAGGAAGATGAGCACCACCAGCAGCACGTCGATGAAGGGGATCAGGTTGATCTCCGGCTCATCGGTGGTCGGACGACGGAAGTTCATGTCGGACCAGGGTGTTCAGGCGGCGCGCAGCGGTGTGCGCACGAGGTGCTGCAGCAGTCGCTCAGCGCCCGTTTCCAGGTCGTGGAGGTAGTCGTTGACCAAGCCACGGAAGTAGCGGTGAGCCATCAGCGAGGGAATGGCCACCATCAGGCCGAACGCCGTGTTGTACAGCGCGATGGAGATGCCCTGCGCCAGCTGCGCCGGGTTGCCGGCCGTGCTGCTGCCGCCTTGCGAGCCGAAGATCTCGATCATGCCGATGACGGTGCCGAGCAAGCCCAGCAGCGGGGCCGCCGAGGCCACCGTTGCCAGTGCATTGAGGTACCGCTCAAGCCGGTGGGCGGCCACGCGGCCCGCCAGCTCGAACGCCTGGCGCAGCGTGGCTTCGTTCACCCGCGGATCCACGGCCGCCAGCTTCAGGCCGGATGCCAACACTTCGCCGAGCTGCGAGTTGTCGATCAGCTTCTTCAGCATGTCGCTGGACGGCACGCCTTGGCGGCACACCGTGATGACCTCATCGACGAGCCCTTCCGGTGCGATCTTGGGGCGGCGCAAGGCCAGGGCACGTTCGAGTATCACGGCCACAGCGGCCACCGAACACAGGATGAGGGGCCAGATTGGCCAGCCAGCGGCTTGTATGATCGACAGCAAGAAGTCCTCTGGCCAACGGCCGGGCAGGGTCAAGACGCGCGGATTATGTCCCCAATGTGCAGCCTGATCTGCGTGTTGTTGCGAGCTTGCGCCACCACACCGACCGGCCCCACTGAACCATCCACAATTTCTGTGGATAACTTTGTGGGTAAGTGCCCAAAACGAGGGCTGCGACCCGTGTTTTACGGGCGCGCCAACAGATTGCCTAAAAATGAAGCGCCTGTTTTTCTTTATAAATCAAAGACTTGCACCGAAGGCGCGCCTTTTCAAGGCCGTCGGGAGGGCTGTTGCGTGACAAGTTGCAACCGTGGATATCATTCGTCAGCAAGCTCGCTGACGCCCGGTGATTTGGTGCGAAAAGGGGGCGCCGGATGAGCGCAAACGGCTTCAATGCCCGTTCAGGCGCGCCGGCCTGGTCGGTAAGCTCGCTGCTGCTGGCGGTCAGTGACGCCCTGGCGGCGCGGTTTGCGTCCGTCACGGTGCGCGGCGAGTTGTCGGGCCTCACCCGGGCCGCCAGCGGTCACGTCTATTTCACGCTCAAGGATGCGAACGGCGCGGCTGCCGGTCTGCGCTGCGCCATGTTCCGCCGCTCGGCCCAGATGCTCGACTTTCAGCCGCGCGACGGCCAGCAGGTCGATGTGCGTGGCCGCTTGGCCGTGTACGAGGCGCGCGGTGAGCTGCAGATGGTGGTGGAGTCGATGCAGCGCGTGGGCGCCGGCTCCCTCTACGAAGAATTCCTCAAGCTGAAGGCCCGTCTCGAAGCGATGGGGCTGTTCGCGGTTGAGCGCAAGCGCCCCTTGCCCGCCGTGCCACAGCGGGTGGCCTTGGTCACCTCGGCGTCGGGCGCGGCCTTGCACGATGTGTTGACGAGCTTCCGCCGGCGTGCGCCGCATGTCTCGCTGGTGCTGTGCCCGACCCTGGTGCAGGGCGCCGAGGCGCCGCCCGCCATCGTTGCCGCGATGCAGGCGGCCAACCGCGTGCCGGGCGCAGAGATGATCCTGCTGTGCCGCGGTGGTGGCTCGCTGGAAGACCTCTGGGCTTTCAATGATGAACGCGTGGTGCGCGCCGTGGCTGACTCCGATCTGCCGGTGGTGTGTGGCGTGGGCCATGAAACCGATATCACGCTGGCCGACCTGGCCGCGGATCTGCGCGCCGCCACCCCCACGGCTGCGGCTGAACTCGCCACGCCCTCGCGTGATGATCTGCTCAGCGGGCTGCAGCAACGCGCCGCCCATCTGCAGCGGCGCGTGGCCCAGCGGCTGGACGCGGCAGCGCAGCGTCTCGACACCGTGTCGCTGCGGCTGCAGCGGCCGGCACAGGCGGTGCGCCTGCAGGCATCCCGCCTCGACCTGCTGGCGCAGCGCCATGAAGCGGCCTTGCGTACGGCGGTAAGCCGGGCGCAGCAGCGTTTGCAGCTGCAGGGCGAGCGGCTGGTGCGCGCCGGCACGCGCCAGCGTTTGGCAGCCGATACGCGCCTGGCCCGGCAGGCCGCCAGGCTGCAGGCGCTCGACCCCCGCCAGGTGCTGGCGCGGGGCTACGCCTGGATGGAGGATGCGGACGGCTTGCCGCGCGTGTCGGCCGCCGGCCTGACGCCGGGCCAAGGCCTGCGCGCGGTGTGGGCAGACGGCCACGCCCAGGTGCAAGTTGATGATGTGACGCTGAACGGGCCAAGCCCCTCGGCGCGGCTGGAATAGATGGGCGTGCCTACAATGCGCCCCATTCGTTGAACCACCCCTGAAAGGACTTCCCATGGCATACACCCTGCCTTCGCTGCCGTTCGGCCTCGACGACCTCGCTCCGCACATGAGCCGCGAGACCCTGGAATACCACCACGGCAAGCACCACAACGCTTACGTCGTGAACCTGAACAACCTGGTTGAAGGCACCGAGTTCGCTGGCAAGGACCTTGAAGCCGTGGTCAAGGCCTCGACCGGCCCGGTCTACAACAACGCTGCCCAGATCTGGAACCACACGTTCTTCTGGAGCTGCCTGAAGAAGGACGGCGGCGGTGAGCCTACCGGCGCCCTGGCTGACGCCATCAACGCCAAGTGGGGCTCGTACGCTGCCTTCAAGGAAGCCTTCACCAAGAGCGCCGTCGGCAACTTCGGTTCCGGCTGGACCTGGCTGGTGAAGAAGGCCGACGGCTCGGTCGACATCGTCAACATGGGCGCCGCCGGCACCCCGCTGACGACGGGCGACAAGGCCCTGCTGACCATCGACGTGTGGGAACACGCCTACTACGTGGACTTCCGCAACCTGCGTCCGAAGTTCGTCGAGACCTTCCTGACCTCGCTGGTCAACTGGTCCTTCGCCGAAGCCAACTTCGCCTGAGACGGGTTCTTGCCCTGACTCAGAAGGCCGGCCCAGCGCCGGCCTTTTTGTTTGGTACGCTCTCCCGTTTTGGCAGTTGGACAACGGGTGGGGCATGCGTATCTTGCTGGTGGAAGATGACCCGGCGCTGAGCCTGGGCGTGGCGCGCGGCCTTGAGCGCGAAGGCTGGCAGGTCGATGTGCTGAGCGACGGCGAGCGCGCGATGGGCGAGGGCTTGCTGGTGCAGTACGACCTCTGCATCCTCGACCTGGGTCTGCCCCGCCGCGACGGCATGGAAGTGCTGCGGCACTGGCGCTCCCGCGGGGCGCGCATGCCGGTGCTGCTGCTGACCGCCCGCGATGAATTGAACGACCGCGTGCGTGGCCTCGATGCCGGCGCCGACGACTACCTCGTCAAACCCTTCGATCTGCCCGAGTTGCTGGCGCGCATCCGCGCACTGAAGCGCCGGTCTGAAGGCCGCATCGACGAAACCCTGGTGCTGGGCGGCCTGACGCTCGACCTGACTCACAAGGAGTTGCTGCACGCCGGAGAGCGCGTGGCACTCAGCCCGCGTGAGCTGGCCCTGACCGAAATGCTGATGCAGAAGGCCGGCCGCGTCGTGGCCAAGGACGCGATCGTGGCCAAGCTTTCGACCTGGGAGTCTGACTTCAGCGGCAATTCGGTCGAGGTGTATGTGCACCGCCTGCGCAAGCGTTTCGGCGAGCTGGGCGTGGTGATCCGCACCGTGCGTGGCTTCGGCTACGTGATGGAGGCCAGTGACGTGGGCGCGTCCGCGGACCTCTCCGAATGAGCATGCAGGTGCCGCGCAGCGGGCCGAGCGTGCGCAGCCAGTTGCTGCGGCCGCTGCTGTGGAGCTGGCTGGTCGGGCTGCTGGCAGCGGTGATCGGCTCGTACTCGCTCGCCAAGACCAGCGCCAACCTGGCCTTTGATCGCGGCTTGCAGGACGAGGTCAGTGCGCTGGCAGCCAAGCTGACCTGGTCTGACCGCGGGCCCTTGCTCGATCTGAGTCGTCAGACGATGGAGATCCTGACCTGGGACCGCGAGGACCGCAACGGCTTCGTCATGGTCGACGCCGACGGCAATGCGCTGGCGGGCGATGCGCGGGTGCCGCTGCCGGACACGGAGTTGCGGCAGCAGAGCTTCGAGCAGCCGCGCGTGTTTGATGCCAACTTTGATGCCGAGCCCGTTCGCGGCGTGGTGTTTTCGGTGACCTCGCCGATGCTGGACCGCAGCGTGTCCATCGTGGTGGTCGAGACGCGCCGCAAGCGGCAGGCCCTGATGCGCGACCTGCAGCTCTCCATCGTGCTGCCCGCCCTGGCACTGGGCAGCGTCACCTTCGGCTTGATTGGCTGGGCAATTCGCCGTGGCCTGCAACCCCTGCGGGAGGTGGCATCGCAGGTGGCCCGGCGTGATACCCAGGATTGGCGGCCCTTGCCGATGGGCAATGTGCCCAAGGAGGCCGCCCCGCTGATCGACCGCATCAACCTGCTGCTGGCCGAAATGGAGCAGGCCATCTTGTTGCAGCGACGCTTCGTGGCTGATGCGGCCCACCAGCTGCGCACACCGGTGGCGGGCATCCGCGTGCTTGCGCAGACGCTGAGCCAGGAGCTGGCCGCCTCACCGGGCATGCCTGACGGCCATTGGCGCCCGCTGTTGTCTCAGTTGGGGCGATCGACCGACCGCCTGAGCCGCCTGATCGGGCAGTTGCTCAGCCTGGCGCGTTCGGAAACGGCGCTGGCCGTGGACGCCGAACAACAGACGCTGGATGTGGTGCCCTTGCTGCGCGAGGCCGCTGAGCCGATGGTGCTGCAGAGCCTGAAGCAGGGCCGAACGATGACGCTGGACGCGCCCGATCAGCCGGTGCTGGCCCGAGCGCATGCGCTGTGGCTGGGCGAGGTGGTGAACAACCTGCTGGACAACGCCTGCCTCTACGGCGGTAACCTGATCGAGGTGCGGGTGAGCAGCCTGCCGGAAGGCGGCGCGCAGATCATCGTGCAGGACAACGGGCCGGGCGTGCCGCAGGATCAGCTTGGCCGCCTGTTCGAGCCCTTCTGGCGCGGTGATCGGGCGGATCTGCGCAACGACGGGGGTACGGGCCTGGGCCTGACCATCGCCCGTGAGGTGGTGCAGCGCCTGGGTGGTCAGATCGTCGTGGCGTCAAGGCCGGACGTGGACGGCCTGCGGTTCACGATCACGCTGGCGGCCTGAGCCGTGCCGCGCCGGGCTGGAGAAGTCAGCCCGAAAACGCGGGCCCGGTGAGCCTGCTGCCCGCCTTCAACCCGCGCTTGGCGAACCAGCCCTGGTTCATTTCCAGCACGAAGCGCACGGGCTTCTTCGAGCAGTGCGAGGCTTCGGTTTGTGGTGCCATGTCTTCGATGTTGACGATGGTGCCGTCGTCGGCCACGAAGGCCGCCGAGAGCGGCAGCAGCGTGTTCTTCATCCAGAAGCACTGGGTGGCAGGCACTTCAAACGCGAAGAGCATGCCTTCGTGGCTGGCCATCTCCTTGCGGAACATCAGGCCGATCTGGCGCTGCTCCGGTGTCTTGGCCAACTGCGCCGAGATGTTGTGCATGCCGGCCTGCAGGGTGATGACGGGCAGGCGCTGCGGGGCGTCCTGGGCCTCGGCCACGAGGTGAACACCGAGTGCCATCAAAGCGACGCCGAGTAGGCGGCGAAGGGTCTTGGTCTTGATAAATGTCATGTCGTTAACCCGGGGTTCAGGCTAGATTATCGGAAGAAGTTGCCGAGCACCGTGTCGGCAGTTGTTCGATCCCATGACCGCCACGATAACAAGCTCCGACGTTTTGCCGCAGGCAGGCTCCGAACTGGACGTTCTAGACGATCCGGTGGAGATGCAGCGCTTCACGCGCTGGACCGAGTTTGCCGGTGGTGAGCGCCGAGGGCAATCCTCTTTCCAGATCGGCGGCATGGTCTGTGCCGCCTGTGCCGGCTTGATCGAGACCGCCGTGGCCAAGGTTGACGGCGTGCTCGATGTGCAGGTCAGCGCCGCAGGCCACCGGGCGCAGATCACCTGGGACCCGGCGCGCACGCGGGTCTCGGCGCTGGTGCGTGCCGTGCGCGGTGCCGGCTACGACGCCGTGCCCGATGCCGCCGCCGAAGCCCGCGAGCTGCGCCGCAAGGAGCGCCGCACCGCACTCTGGCGCCTGTTCGTCGCCAGCTTCTGCGCCATGCAGGTGATGATGTTCGCCACGCCGAGCTACGTGGCCACCGACGGCAGCCTCGCACCAGACTTGCGCCAGTTGCTCAACTGGGGCAGCTGGCTGGTCTCTTTGCCGGCACTGCTGTTTGCCGCAGGCCCGTTCTTTGGCGGGGCTTGGCACAGCGTTCAGGCGCGCCGCATCAGCATGGATGTGCCGGTGGCCATCGGCCTGGCCGTGACCTTCGTCGCCAGCTCCGGTGCCACCTTTGATCCGCAGGGGCCGTTTGGCCACGAGGTGTACTTCGACTCGTTCACGATGTTCGTCAGTTTTCTGCTGGGCGGACGGTTCCTCGAGCTGACGGCCCGCCATCGCGCTGCGGAAGCGCTGGAAAAGTCGGTGTCCGGCATGCCTGAAACCGCGCTGCGCCTCGGCGCCGATGGTCAGACCGAGCTGGTGAGCGTGCAGCGCCTGCGCCGGGGCGATGTGGTGCAGGTGGCGCTGGGCATGGCGTTTCCGGCCGATGGCCGCCTGACGGCAGGCCAGACGCAGGTCGATGAGTCGGTATTGACCGGGGAATCGCGTCCGGTGCTCAAACAATCCGGCGACAACCTGGTGGGCGGCAGCGCGAACGTGGGCGCGCCCGTGTGCATGCTGGTCGAGCAGGTGGGCGCCGATACGCGGTACGCGGCCATCGTCAGCCTGATGCGCGACGCACTCACCCAGCGCCCCGCCTGGGCACGGCGGGCTGACCGGTGGGCGGGGCCGTTCCTGTGGGCCGTGTTGCTGCTGGCCGCGGGTGCGGCCGCTGTCTGGTCGGTGATTGATCCGTCGCGGGCGGTGTGGGTGGCCGTGTCGGTGCTCATCGTCACCTGCCCGTGCGCACTCTCGCTGGCAGCGCCGGCCGCGTTGGTGGCAGCCACCGGCGCACTCGCGCGCCGCGGGGTGATGCTGCAACGCATGGACGCGCTGGAGGCGCTGGCCGGCCTGAAGCGCCTCTACCTCGACAAGACCGGCACGCTGACCGAAGACCGCCCGATGCTGCAGCAGGTGGTGGACACGCTGGCGGCCACCAACGCCGCGCCGGTGCCAGGCGCCTTGGCGGCCGCGAAGGTGCTGGCAGGGTGGTCTCGCCATCCGCTTTCACAGGCCGTGGCTCAGAGTGACTTGCTCGTCGATGAAGACGGCGCCAGCGCCTGGGTGTGGCGTGACGTGAACGAGTTGCCGGGCCAAGGCCTGGAGGCTGTGGCGCCAGACGGCACGGCCTGGCGACTGGGCTCACTCGCCTGGGTGCAGGGTGCCGGGCAGGTCACATCGACGCTGGATAGCGCCGAGGAACACACGGCCGACAGCGGCGCTGCACTGGTCACCTGGTTCGGCCCGGCAGGCCAGCCGCGTTGGCGCTTTGAAGCGGATGAGCAACTGCGCGCCGACGCCGTCACCGCCGTGGCCGGTCTGAAGGCTGCCGGCCTGACCCTGGGCTTGCTGTCGGGTGACAGCCCGGCGCGTGCGGCCAGCATGGCGCAACGCCTCGGCCTGTCGGACTACCTAGGCCACGCCACACCAGACGACAAGCGTTGTGCGATTGCACAAGCGCAGGCCCGCGGTGAGCGCGTGGGCATGGTCGGCGACGGCGTGAATGACGCGCCGGTGCTGGCCCTGGCCGATGTGTCGTTTGCGATGGGGCAGGGCGCGCTGGTGTCGCGGGCGCATGCCGACGCGGTCGTGGTGTCGAACCGCTTGCAGGATGTTGTGGTGGCTGTGCAACTGGCGCGCCGCACGTTGAACGTGATTCGCCAGAACCTGATTTGGGCTGCCGTTTACAACGCGGCCTGCATCCCGTTGGCGCTGGCCGGTTATCTGCCGCCCTGGGCTGCCGGCCTGGGCATGGCACTGAGTTCGCTGCTGGTGGTTGCCAACGCCATGCGGCTGGCCCGTTGATCAGCAGGCCGCACCATGGACATTCTTTATCTGCTTATCCCGCTTTCAGCCGTGCTGGTCTTGATGATCATCGGCGTCTTCGGCTGGGCCCTGAACCGGGGCCAGTTCGACGATCTCGAGCGGGAAGGTGAGCGAATTCTGCAACAACCGGGTGACGCCGTTGACGTCGATCAATCAGCGGCGGTGTTGGTTCCCGAACAATCCCAGTTAGCAAGTTCCAAGAAGAAGGAGGCCTTCGATGGCAAGTAGTTCCGCGCCGGCACAACCGGCCTATCACGACAGCGTCGTACGCCTGTTCGCAGTAGCGGCAGTGGTGTACGGCATCGTCGGCATGTTGGTGGGGGTGATCATTGCTTCCCAACTGGCATGGCCCGAGCTGAATTTCGGCATCCCGTACCTCACCTATGGTCGTCTGCGCCCGCTGCACACGAACGCGGTGATCTTTGCTTTTGGCGGCTGCGTGCTGTTCGCCACCAGCTATCACGTGGTGCAACGCACCTGCCAGACGCGCCTGTTCGCGCCGGCCCTGGCCTGGTTCACCTTCATTGGCTGGAACCTGGTGATCATCGCGGCGGTCATCACGCTGCCGCTGGGCTACACCTCGGGCAAGGAATACGCCGAGCTGGAATGGCCGATTGACCTGCTGATCGCCGTCACCTGGGTGTCTTACGCCGTCGTGTTCTTCGGCACGATCGGTACCCGCAAGATCCGCCATATCTACGTGGCCAACTGGTTCTTCGGTGCCTTCATCCTGGCCGTGGCCCTGCTGCACATCGTCAACAGCGCGGCTGTGCCGGTCAGCCTGACCAAGAGCTACTCGGTGTACGCCGGCGTGCAAGACGCGATGGTGCAGTGGTGGTACGGCCACAACGCGGTGGGCTTCTTCCTGACCGCCGGCTTCCTGGGGATCATGTACTACTACATCCCCAAGCAGGCCGAGCGTCCGGTGTACTCGTATCGCCTGTCGATCGTCCACTTCTGGGCCCTGATCTTCACCTACATGTGGGCGGGCCCCCACCACCTGCACTACACCGCGCTGCCTGACTGGGCACAGAGCGTGGGCATGGTGTTCTCGCTGGTGCTGCTGGCGCCGAGCTGGGGCGGCATGATCAACGGCATCATGACCTTGTCGGGTGCCTGGCACAAGCTGCGTGACGACCCGATCCTGAAGTTCCTGATCGTCTCGCTGTCGTTCTACGGCATGTCGACCTTCGAGGGTCCGATGATGTCCATCAAGACGGTGAATGCCCTGTCGCACTACACCGACTGGACCGTGGGCCACGTGCACTCCGGCGCCCTGGGCTGGGTGGGCATGGTGTCGATCGGCGCGCTGTATTACCTGATCCCGCGCATGTTCGGCCGCAAGGAAATGTTCAGCGTCCGCGCCATCGAGCTGCACTTCTGGGTGGCCACCATCGGCATCGTGCTCTACATCGCCGCGATGTGGATTGCCGGTGTGATGCAGGGTCTGATGTGGCGTGCGGTGAACCCGGACGGCACCCTGGTCTACAGCTTTGTTGAAAGCGTGAAGGCGACCTATCCGTTCTACGTGATCCGTGTGCTGGGTGGCGCGCTCTACCTGGGCGGCATGTTGATCATGGGCTGGAACACGTTCATGACGATTGTCAACGGCAAGACGACGCAACAGGCGATCCCTGCTGTGGTCGCTCACGCCTGATCGAGGAGTAAAACAACATGGCTGACAACCGCAAGCCCAGTGGTCACGAGAGGATCGAGACCAGCAACTTCCTGATGATCGTGCTGATCCTGATCACGATCGCCTTCGGCGGCATGGTCGAGATCGTGCCCCTGTTCTTCCAGCGCTCGACGACGCAACCGGTGGAAGGCCTCAAGCCCTACACCGCGCTGCAGCTGGCTGGCCGCGACATCTACGTGCGCGAAGGCTGCTACGGCTGCCACTCGCAGATGGTGCGTCCGTTCCGTGCAGAAACGCTGCGCTACGGCCCGTACTCGGTGGCTGGTGAATTCGTCTACGACCACCCGTTCCAGTGGGGCTCCAAGCGCACCGGCCCTGACCTGCACCGGGTGGGCGGCCGCTACTCTGACGAATGGCACCGTGTTCACCTGAACAACCCGCGTGACGTTGTGCCCGAGTCGAACATGCCTGCTTACCCCTGGCTGCTGGCCAACCAGGTGAACCCGGCTGACATGGGCGACAAGATGAAGGCCCTGCGCATGGTGGGCGTGCCCTACACCGACGACGAGATCGCCCAGGCGGGCGACGCGGTGAAGGGCAAGACGGAAATTGAAGCCGTCATCGCCTACCTGCAGGTGCTGGGCACGGCCCGCAAGTGAGAGATCAGGAGTTTTCGATGGACTTCGACATCAACGTGATGCGCAGCGTCGTGACGCTGGTTTCGCTGGTGCTCTTTCTGGGGCTGATGCTCTGGACCTGGAGCCGCAAGCGCAAGGACTTCTTCGATGACGCCGCCCAGGTGCCGTTCCTGGACGACGATGCGCCCGTCGGAACCTCCGATCGCCCATGAGACACGGCGGGTTGCGCCTTCTGGTGCCCCCCGCTCAAGGAGTAAATGACATGAGTGACTTTTTCAGCAATGGCTGGTCGCTGTTCGTGGCGGGCATCGTCATCGGCGGCCTGGCCTTCTGCGTGTTCGTGCTGGCGGTGGCCAGCAAGCGCGTCAAGATGGCCGATGACAACACCACCGGCCACGTGTGGGACGAAGACTTGAAGGAGATGAACAACCCGCTGCCGCGCTGGTGGATGGGCTTGTTCATCCTGACCATCGTGTTCGCGGCGATCTACCTGTCGCTGTACCCGGGCCTGGGTGCCAGCGAAGGCACCTTGAAGTGGTCGGCTGTGGGGCAGCTCAAGGGTGAGAACGAGAAGGCAGCGGCCGCCATGGCGCCCGTCTACGCCGGCTTCGCCAACCTGAGCGCCGAGCAGATGGCCAAGAACCCGCAGGCCATGGCCATCGGTGAGCGCCTCTACGTTAACAACTGCGCCCAGTGCCACGGCGCTGACGCACGCGGCAGCAAGGGCTTCCCGAACCTGGCCGACAGTGACTGGCTGGGCGGCTCCGGCCCCGAGTACATCGAGAAGACCATCAAGGAAGGTCGCCAGGGCGTCATGCCTCCGATGGCTGCTGCAGTGGGCACCTCGGAAGATGTGCGCAACGTGGCCAACTATGTGCTGAGCCTGTCGGACAGCCCGCACAACTCGGTCGCGGCCCAATTGGGCAAGGCCAAGTTCGCGGCGTGCGCGGCCTGCCACGGTGCAGACGGCAAGGGCAACCCGCTGATGGGCGCCCCGAACCTGACCGACAAGGTCTGGCTGCACGGCTGGGGTGAACCCGCCATCGTGGCCATGGTCAACAACGGCAAGACCAACGTGATGCCGCCGCAAGGCCACCGCTTCACGCCGGAGCAGCTGAAGGTGCTGACCGCCTATGTCTGGAACCTGAGCCAGGCCACCAAGGTCGCTGCGCAGTGATCTGATGAATCTGTATGAGTGAGACCACGCCTGCATCCAACGCCGCCGCCGTCACTGACGACGCGGACAAGTCCGGGACCGTGGTCTCGCTCTATCAGAAACAGAAGAAGATCTACGCGCGTGCCGTCACCGGCCTGTTCGCCACCTGGCGATGGGCCCTGGTGTGGATCACCCAACTGGTGTTCTACGGCCTGCCTTGGCTGGTCTGGAACGACCGCCAGGCCGTGCTGTTTGACCTGGCTTCGCGCCGGTTCTACATCTTCGGTCTGGTGCTCTACCCGCAAGACCTGATCTACCTGTCGGGTCTGCTGATGATCTCGGCGTACGCGCTGTTCCTGTTCACGGCCGTGGCAGGGCGCCTGTGGTGCGGCTTCGCCTGCCCGCAGACGGTGTACACCGAGATCTACATGTGGTTCGAGCAGCGCATCGAGGGCGACCGCGCCCAGCGCATGCGCCTCGACGAAGGCCCGTGGACGCTGGAGAAGCTCTGGCGCAAGACGGCCAAGCAATCGGTCTGGATCCTGTTCGGCCTCTGGACCGGTTTCACCTTCGTTGGCTACTTCACGCCCATCAAGACGCTGGCCGCCGAGGCGATGACGCTCGGCTTCGGGCCGTGGGAATGGTTCTGGGTGCTGTTCTACGGCTTTGCCACCTACGGCAACGCCGGCTACATGCGTGAGCAGGTCTGCAAGTACATGTGCCCGTACGCGCGCTTCCAGAGCGTGATGTTCGACCACGACACCCTGATCATCAGCTACGACAGCGAGCGGGGCGACCCGCGTGGCCCGCGCTCCAAGAAGGCTGACCCGGCGCAACTGGGTCTGGGTTCGTGCATCGACTGCGGCCTGTGCGTGCAGGTCTGCCCGACCGGCATCGACATCCGCAAGGGCCTGCAGTACGAGTGCATCGGCTGTGCCGCCTGCATTGACGTGTGCGACGGCATCATGGACAAGATGGGTTATCAACCCGGCCTGATCCGTTACGCCACCCAGAACAGCCTGTCCCAGCATCTCGACAAACAGCAGATCCTCAAGCGGGTGCTGCGCCCGCGGGTGCTGATCTACACGGCCATCCTCGCCATCATCTGCGGTGCCTTCGTGGCCAGCATTGCGCTGCGTGATCCTTTCCGCGTGGACGTGGTGCGTGACCGCGCCTCGCTGGCCAGGCAGGTGGAGGATGGGCGCATCGAGAACGTTTACCGCCTGCAGATCATGAACGCCGCCGAGCGCGTGCAGCACTACCGCATCCATGTCGACGGCTTGACCGGCATCAAGCTGGTGGGTGTGCCTGAGGTGGTGGAGGTCTTGCCGGCCGAGGCGCGGTGGATCACGGTGTCGGTGCAGGTGCCGTATGAATCGAGCCAGCAGGCCGGCGCCGGTGCCCACCCGATCCATTTCCAGATCGAACGTGTGCCAGGGGAGGGGGCGCCATCCGCCATCACCCTGAGCGAAAAATCAACCTTCATCGTGCCGCGCTGAGCGGACGCAGGAACACAGCATGTCGACCTCCGAGATTTCCCCTGTTGCAAGCCCTGCTGCGCCGGCCCAAAGTGGCAAGGCGTGGTTCCGCCATCCGATGATGTGGCTGGTGGTGGGCGGGCCCGTGGTGGTGGTGTGTGCCAGCCTGACCACGGCGGTCATCGCAGTGCGCGGGGCTGACCCGGTACTGGACCGCGACGACCCGAGCGTCACCGTCAACATCAAGGACGGTGCCGACGGCAACACACCCGCCATGCAGGCCCGCAACCACGCCGCTACGCCCAAGCCCTAGTCCTTCAGGAGAACACCATGAGCACCCCGAAGACACCGTTCAGCGTCCGCACCGTCGGCATCCTCTGGCCGGCTTTCCTGATGGCAGGGGTGCTTGAAATGCTGGTGTTCTCGGTGGTTGATCCGGGCACGCTGATGTGGTTTGGCGGTGCTGCCATCGAGTGGTCGCCGAAGGCCGTCTACAGCGTCTCGTTCTTCGTCTTCTGGGCCGTGATCGCCACCTCAGGGGCCTTGTCGCAGTTGCTGCTGACCATGCCCGCTGACCACTTCGACGAGCCGCTGACCGGCCCCGGGCACAGCGCCTGAGCTGAAACAAAAAAGGGCCGCTCGATGCGGCCCTTGTTCATGGTGGGTTGGCTCCGATGGAGCCCACCGGAATCCGCGTTCAGCAGGCGCCGCCAGCCCCGTTCACCAGTTGCTGCAGGCCAGCCTGGTCGACGATGCGGATCTGGCGCTGCTTCACCTCCAGCAGGCCCTCTTCCTGGAACTTCGAGAACGTGCGGCTTACCGTTTCGAGCTTGAGGCCCAGGTAGCTGCCGATTTCCTCGCGCGTCATCCGCAGGATCAATGAAGAGGCCGAGAACCCCCGGGCCTGCAGCCGCTGCGTCAGGTTCAGCAGGAAGGCAGCCAGTCGTTCCTCGGCGCGCATGCTGCCCAGCAGCAGCATCACGCCGTGGTCGCGAACGATCTCGCGGCTCATGATCTTGTGGAACTGGTGCTGCAGGTCGGTGAACTCGCGCGACAGCTCTTCCAGCTGGCTGTACGGAATCACGCACACCTGGGAGTCTTCCAGTGCCACTGCGTCGCAGGAGTGGCGGTCATTGCTGATGCCGTCCAGGCCCAGCAACTCGCCCGCCATCTGGAAGCCGGTGACCTGGTCGCGCCCGTCTTCGGACGACACGCAGGTCTTGAAGAAGCCGGTGCGCACGGCGTAGAGAGACTGGAACTCGTCGCCCGAGCGGAAGAGGGTGTCGCCGCGCGCCACGGTGCGGCGGTTGGCCACCAGGCTGTCGAGCTTCTCCAGGTCGGGGCTGGCCAGCCCGACGGGCAGGCACAGTTCACGCAAGTTGCAGCTGGAGCAGGCGACCTTGAAGGCGTCGGCCTTCACGCGCTGGGTGTCGGTGGTCATGGCTTTCATTATGGCGTGCGCGGCCTCAGGGGCCGAAGGGCATGACAGGTCGTGCGGGGAGCAGGTGGGCAGCATGATCTTCCTCAATCGATGCGCCATTCTTGGACGGGCGCCGCGCCGCACCCTTGAGCCAGATCAAGGCCGCTGCAGTGTGCTTTGGCACCATCACGGCCATGGCAAATCACATCCTTGAAGCGGCCACGCCGCTGCCAGTGGACCTGCTGCAACGTTTCGACGTGCCGGGCCCGCGCTACACCTCTTACCCGACCGCTGATCGCTTCGTGGAGGCGTTTGGTCCGGCCGATTACCTGGGCGCTCTGCACCAGCGGGCCGAGGGCGCCATGGTGGGCGGCAAGAAGCCGCTGTCCATCTATGTGCACATCCCGTTCTGCGAATCGGTGTGCTACTACTGCGCCTGCAACAAGGTGATCACCAAACACCATGAGCGCGCCACCGAATACCTCGATGTGCTGGAGGCCGAAGTGGCCCTGCATGCACAGGCGCTGGGCGGCGTGCAGAACGTGTCGCAGCTGCACTTCGGTGGTGGCTCGCCCACCTTCCTGAGTGACGCCGAGCTCAGCCGGGTGATGGCGTTCCTGCAGAAGAGCTTCCGGCTCGCCCCGGGGGCCGAGGTGTCGATCGAGGTCGACCCGCGCACCGCTGACCCGCAACGCCTGGCGCACCTGCGGCAGCTCGGCTTCAATCGCTTGAGTTTCGGCGTGCAGGACCTGGACCCCGAGGTGCAGAAGGCCGTGCACCGGGTGCAGTCGCCCGAGAGCATCCAGAGCCTGATGGTGTGCGCCCGCGAACTGGGGTTCGAGTCGATCAATGTCGATCTGATCTACGGCCTGCCGAAGCAGACGCCCGAGACCTTCGCCCGCACCATCAACCAGATCGGCGAGTGGCGGCCTGACCGCATCGCGCTGTATGCCTATGCGCATCTGCCCTCGCGCTTCAAGCCGCAGCGGCGCATTGATGGCAGCCAGCTGCCGCCCCCTGAGCACCGCATCAGCATGCTGTCGGGCGCCATCGGTGGCTTCCTGGGCCACGGCTACACCTACATCGGCATGGACCACTTTGCGCTGTCCACCGATTCACTGGCGGCGGCCAAGCGGCAAGGGCGGCTGCATCGCAACTTCCAGGGCTACAGCACGCAGCCTGATTGCGATCTGATCGGGCTGGGCGTGTCGTCGATCGGCCGCATGGGCGCCACCTACAGCCAGAACGCGAAGACGCTGCCCGAGTATTACGACGCCATCCGCCAAGGCCAGTTTGCCGTGGTGCGCGGCTTGGCATTGACGCGTGATGACCTGCTTCGCCGTGCCGTGATCATGGCGCTGATGTGCCAGGGTCGGCTGGAGTTCGAATCGATCGAGCTGGCGCACCTGATCAGCTTCAACGAGTACTTCCGCAATGAGCTCTCGCAGCTGCAGCCGTACGTTGACATGGGTCTGGTGACGGTGACTCCGGGCGCTATCCAGATCACGGCAGCGGGGTGGTTCTTCGTGCGCGCCATCGCCATGTGCTTTGACCGGCATTTGCAGGCCGACCGTGTTCGGGAGCGTTTTTCGCGCATCATCTGAGGGTGAACTTCGCTTTGCTTTTGAGCGCCCTGTTGATGGGCTTGGCTGGCTCCGTGCATTGCGTGGCCATGTGCAGTGGCCCCAGCGCGGCGGCCGTGGCGGCTTGCGGCAGCGGGCGCCCGGCGGGTGCCTGGGCGGGCTTTCACCTCGGGCGCTTGCTGGGGTACACGGCTGCAGGTGCCGTGGTGGCTTCCAGCGTGAGTGCGCTGGCCTGGCTGGGCGCCTGGACACCCGCGCTGCGCCCACTCTGGACGCTGGCTCATCTGGCAGCCCTGGCGCTGGGGCTGTGGCTGTTGTGGCAGGGGCGACAACCGGAATGGCTGGAATCGCTGGGCCGGCAAACGCCGCGCGCCAGCGGGCAGGGCGGCTGGCAACGCATGAACGGCCCGACCCGCGCCACCGCGGTGGGCGCCGTCTGGTGGGCATGGCCCTGCGGCCTGCTGCAATCGGCCTTGATGGTGGCGGCTCTGGCCAATGGGCCCTGGGGCGGCGCGGCCGTCATGGCCGTCTTTGCGCTGGCCTCATCGATCGCGCTGGGGTTGGCGCCGGCCTTGTGGCTGCGCCTGGGCGGACGCGGCCGGCAACTGGACGCGCGCATCGTCAGCCTGGCGGTGCGTGTTTCCGGCGCTGCGCTGGCGGGGGCTTCGGCCTGGGCGCTCGGGCATGGCCTGTGGGTCAAGCTGATCGACTATTGCCTGAGCTGACCCGGGTGCTTGAGCGGTGAGTCACGCCTCAGTTGCACTCCCACGCTGAACTAGAATTTCTGCTTCGGCGAACCGCGTCAGACAGACGCTTGGAGTCCTACTGCATGTACCAGCACATCGATGTGCCCGAAGGTGGTCAACCGATCACCGCCAACGCTGACTTTTCGCTCAACGTTCCGGCCCGTCCCATCATTCCGTACATCGAGGGCGACGGCGTGGGTGTGGATGTCACGCCGGTCATGATCAAGGTGGTGGATGCCGCGGTCGCCAAGGCTTATCGCGGTGAGCGGCAGATCCAGTGGATGGAGGTGTTTGCCGGCGAGAAAGCCACGCGCCTCTACGGACCCGACGTCTGGTTGCCTGACGAGACCGTGCAGGTGCTGCGCAACTACCTCGTGTCCATCAAGGGGCCGCTGACCACGCCGGTGGGCGGCGGCATCCGCTCACTCAATGTCACGCTGCGCCAGGAGCTGGATCTGTACGTGTGCCTGCGGCCGGTGCAGTATTTCAAGGGTGTGCCTTCGCCCCTGAAGGAGCCCGAGAAGACCAACATGGTGATCTTCCGCGAGAACTCGGAAGACATCTACGCGGGCATCGAGTACGCCGCGGGCAGTGAGCAGGCCCGCAAGCTGATCGCTTTCCTGCAGAACGAGCTGGGCTCCAACAAGATCCGCTTCCCGGACACGTCGGGCATCGGCATCAAGCCGGTGTCGCGCGAAGGCACCGAGCGCCTGGTGCGCAAGGCCATCCAGTACGCCATCGACCATGACAAGCCGAACGTGACGATCGTCCACAAGGGCAACATCATGAAGTTCACGGAAGGCAGCTTCCGGGACTGGGGCTATGCGCTGGCCGCGCGTGAGTTCGGCGCCGAGCCGATCGACGGCGGGCCGTGGATGCGCCTGAATCATCCGCGCACCGGCAAGGACATCGTGATCAAGGACGCGATCACCGATGCGTTCCTGCAGCAGATCCTGATGCGGCCGGCGGAGTACTCGGTGGTGGCCACGCTGAACCTGAATGGCGACTACCTCTCGGATGCACTGGCAGCGCAGGTCGGCGGCATCGGCATCGCGCCCGGTGCCAACATGTCGGATTCAGTGGCCTGTTTCGAGTCGACCCACGGCACCGCGCCGCGCTATGCTGGCAAGGACTATGTCAACCCGGGCTCCAGCATCCTGTCAGCCGAGATGATGTTGCGCCACATGGGCTGGACCGAAGCCGCTGACTTGATCCTCCGTTCGCTGGAGGCCGCCATCGAAACCAAGCGTGTCACCTATGACTTCGCCCGCCTGATGGATGGGGCGGTGCAGGTGTCGTGCTCCGGGTTCGGGCAGGTGATGGTCGACCAGATGTGAGGCTTGATGTGGGGCCAGCGCTTGCGTGCTGATGCGCAAGACAAAAGGCAAAGGGCGAAACGAAAAAAACCCATCGCCAAAGCAAAAAGCCCGCAATTGCGGGCTTTTTGCTTTGCACGGGGGATGACAGACCCCGTCACACTTACTTCTCTGTTTCGCGGGAGACCTCCACATCAGCGGTGCGGATGTTCTGTGCCAGCTTGCCCTTGGGGCCTTCCACCAGCTCGAACTTCACGCGTTCGCCTTCCTTCAAGGTCTTGAACCCGTCCATCTGGATGGCCGAGAAGTGCGCGAAGACGTCGCTTGCGTCGTTGTCCGGGTTGATGAACCCGAAGCCCTTGGCGTCATTGAACCACTTCACAGTGCCGATCATTTCCATTTCAGTCCTCTCCTGATGCCGGTATCCGGCTTATGAGGCGTATTCTGGTTTCCTGTGTTTTGCCGTGTCAATGCTACAAATGGGGCGGTACTTTCCAAAAGCGAAAATCGGTACAAATCATGGTCCTTGGGATCGCTTTTCGCAGCATGCCCCATGTCTGAACCGGGGCACCATGGGCGTCAAGTGTGCAGGGAATCCCAACTGGCTATACTGAATTCATGCCTTCGAAACGACCGACGCCCCCACCCGATCAACCCGTGATCAGCAAGCCTGACAACGGGCAAGGTTCGGTGGTGGCTGAACGCAAGGCTGCACGCACCAAGCCGCCCCGGATGTACCAGGTTGTGATGCTCAATGACGACTTCACGCCGATGGAATTCGTGGTGATGGTGCTGCAGGAATATTTTCGACTTGATATCGACGCAGCAACCCAAATCATGTTGAAGATCCACCACGACGGTCGAGCCGTCTGCGGCGTCTTCAGCAAGGACGTTGCCGCAACTAAAGTCGAACTGGTACTCGCCGCGGCGCGACGTGCCGGACACCCGCTTCAATGCATTATGGAGGCCGCATGATTGCTCAGGAATTGGAAGTCAGTCTGCACATGGCGTTTGTCGAGGCACGCCAGCAGCGTCACGAGTTCATCACCGTCGAGCACCTGTTGCTGGCCCTGCTGGACAACCCGTCTGCCGCCGAAGTGTTGCGGGCCTGTGCCGCGAACATTGACGACTTGCGCAAGAGCCTGACCGGCTTCATCCGCGAGAACACGCCCACCGTGGGTGGCACCGAAGAGGTGGACACCCAGCCCACGCTGGGTTTCCAGCGCGTGATCCAGCGCGCGATCATGCATGTGCAGTCCACGGGCGGCGGCAAGAAGGAAGTGACCGGCGCCAACGTGCTGGTCGCGATCTTCGGCGAAAAGGATTCCCACGCGGTCTATTACCTGCACCAGCAGGGCGTGACTCGCCTGGACGTCGTGAACTACATCGCGCACGGCATCAAGAAGTCTGATCCACCCGAGCCTGCCAAGGGCAGCAATGAAGGTGGTGGTGGCGGCTCCGGTGAGGGCGAGAAGGAAGAGGGTGGTGACGCCAAGGGCTCGCCGCTCGACCAGTTCACTTCCAACCTGAACGTGCTGGCCAAGGAAGGCAAGATCGACCCGCTGATCGGCCGCGATCACGAAGTCGAGCGCGTCATCCAGGTGCTCTGCCGCCGTCGCAAGAACAACCCGTTGCTGGTTGGCGAGGCCGGTGTGGGCAAGACCGCCATCGCGGAAGGCCTGGCATGGCGCATCACCCAGGGTGACGTGCCCGAAGTGCTGGCCGACGCCACCGTGTTCGCGCTCGACATGGGTGCGCTGCTGGCAGGCACCAAGTACCGCGGTGACTTCGAGCAACGGCTCAAGGGCGTGCTGAAGCAGCTGAAGGAAAGCCCGAAGTCGATCCTGTTCATCGACGAGATCCACACGCTGATCGGTGCCGGTGCGGCCTCGGGCGGCACCCTGGACGCGAGCAATCTGCTCAAGCCGGCCCTGTCGAGCGGCGCCATGAAGTGCCTGGGTGCGACCACGTTCCAGGAGTACCGTGGCATCTTCGAGAAGGACGCGGCCCTGTCGCGGCGCTTCCAGAAGGTCGACGTGCCTGAGCCTTCGGTCGAGCAGACCGTGGAAATCCTCAAGGGCCTGAAGTCGCGCTTCGAAGAGCACCACAACGTGAAGTACGCATTGGGTGCCCTGCAGGCGGCTGCCGAGCTGTCAGCCAAGTTCATCAATGACCGTCATCTGCCCGACAAGGCCATCGACGTGATCGATGAGGCCGGTGCTGCCCAGCGCATCCTGCCCAAGAGCAAGCAGAAGAAGACCATCACCCGCAACGAGGTCGAAGACATCGTGGCGAAGATTGCCCGCATCCCGCCGGCCAGCGTGTCGAGCGACGACCGGGGCAAGCTCAAGACGCTGGAGCGTGATCTGAAGGCGGTTGTCTTCGGTCAGGATCCTGCCGTTGACGTGCTGGCTGCAGCCATCAAGATGGCCCGATCCGGCCTGGGCAAGGCAGACAAGCCGATCGGCGGCTTCCTGTTCAGCGGCCCGACGGGCGTGGGCAAGACGGAAGTGGCCAAGCAACTGGCATACATCCTGGGCATCGAGTTGATCCGCTTCGACATGTCGGAGTACATGGAGCGCCATGCCGTGAGCCGCCTCATCGGCGCGCCCCCGGGCTATGTGGGCTTCGACCAGGGTGGTCTGCTGACCGAGGCCGTCACCAAGAAGCCGCATTGCGTGCTGCTGCTGGACGAAATCGAGAAGGCCCATCCGGACGTCTTCAATGTGCTGCTCCAGGTGATGGACCACGGCACGCTGACCGACAACAACGGGCGCAAGGCCGACTTCCGCAACGTCATCATCATCATGACGACGAACGCGGGTGCCGAGACCATGCAGAAGTCGACGATCGGCTTCACCACCCGGCGTGAGCAGGGCGATGAAATGGGTGACATCAAGCGCCTGTTCACGCCGGAATTCCGCAACCGCCTGGATGCCATCGTGAACTTCCGGTCGCTGGATGAAGACATCATCCTGCGGGTGGTGGACAAGTTCCTGTTGCAACTCGAGCAGCAGCTGTCCGAGAAGAAGGTCGAGGTCACCTTCACCGACACCTTGCGCAAGCACCTGGGCAAGAAGGGATTCGATCCGCTGATGGGCGCTCGCCCGATGCAGCGTCTGATCCAGGACACGATCCGTCGTGCGCTGGCCGACGAGCTGCTGTTCGGTCGCCTGGTGGATGGTGGTCGCCTGACGGTGGACCTGGATGCCGACGGCAACACGACGCTCGACATCCAGCCCTCGGGCAAGAGTGGCGACAAGCCCAAGGCGGAAGCCGCGGCGCTTTGAGGCTGCAGGGCGGCAGCTAGCCGCCCCATCTCAAGCAAAAGGGGCGCTTCAAGCGCCCCTTTTTTCGTGGGTGATCGGAAAATGCGGATCCAGCGTCAGCCTCGACCTGCGCTCGCAGGATCCTGCCGGAAGTAGTCGCTGAGCAGGCCATACAGTGCAGGCAACTCGGCACGCATCGCTTGCGGCGCGGTGAAAAATGCTTCGCAGGCCACGGCAAAGAACTCCTCAGGCGCCTCGGCCCCGTACGGGTCAATCACGGTGCTTTCGCCGTTGTCCACGCGGCGGCAGAAATCGTCGAAGGCCGGCTCGATCACGGCCAGCCAGGCCGCGCGTGAGGCAGTTCCTGGCAGCGGAGGAACGCCATCCGCCTCGCCATCAGCCATGTCGATGATGTGCGCGAATTCGTGGATCACGACGTTGTAAGCCTCTTCAGCCAGGCTGCCTGCCTGGGCCACGTCTGACCAGGCCAGCATGAGCGGCCCGCCCTGCATGGCCTCGCCGGTCAGGTGTTCGTCCCACTCATGCACGACGCCGTCATCGTCGATGTCTTCGCGGCGGGCCACCACCTCGTCGGGGTGGACCACGATGCCGATGAAGCCGTCGTAGGCCGCCAAACCTTCCGGTCGGTGCAGGATGGGCAGGCAGGCTTGTGCGGCAATCACCACGGCCATGGTGTCGTCCACCACCAGGCCCTGCGCGCCAATGAATTCCTTGCGGGCGAGGAACAGGCTGACGAGCCGGCGGAGTGCGCTGGCAGCAGGGTCGGCTGCGTCTGAAATCAGGAACGGGTAGGCGCCGGTCACCAGGGCCCAGAGTTCATCCGGAATGGCGTGCCGCGCCAGTTGCCGGCGCTCGCGCCAGCGCACAAACCAGTCGATGAGGGCCATGCAGGTCAGGTCAGCCCGGTGCCGTGCAGGGGCGGCGTTGCCACCCGCCTGCCGACCAGCTCAGCACGTCGCCGCGCGGCGCAACGCTGTGCGCCTGGTCGAGGTCCCAGTCGCTCAGCACCAGTCGCTCCCAGCCTTCAGGGCGATGCTCATGGCAGGGGCGATGGGTGTGGCCGTGCAGCAGGGTCGTGCACTGCGCTTTCGCCAGCCACGCCTGGGCCAGCACGGGGTTCACGTCGGCCCAGTCGGCGGGTGCCTGGCCTTGCTGGTGCTCCTGGCTGGCGGCGCGCATCTGCGCCGCGATCATCAGGCGCTCGGGCAATGGCCGCGCCAACCAGGCGGTTTGCCAGGCCGGGGTGCGTACCTGCGCCCGGAACGCCTGGTAGGCGGTGTCGTCGGTGCACAAGGCGTCGCCATGGGTGAGCAGCACCTTTCCGAAGTCGCTGACGAGCAGCGTCGGGTCATTCAGGCTGACGCATCCTGTGGCGGCCATGAAGGCGTCGCCGAGCAGGAAGTCGCGGTTGCCATGCATCACATGCAGCGGGCGCCGGCGGGCTGCCTGCGCCATCCTTGCGGCGCACTCCTGCTCGAAGGCCTGGCTGAGCATATCGTCGCCCACCCATACCTCGAACAGATCGCCGAGGATGAACAGGGCATCGGCGTCACTCTGCTCCAGCCAAGCGAAAAAAGCCGCGCAGGTGCGCGGCAGTTCGGGGCTCAGGTGGAGGTCAGAGATGAACTCCAGACGTTGCATGCCCGCAGGCAGGCGCAGCAGCGTGGCTGCGCCGTCCGTCGGTGCCTGATCAGGCAATCTCGACAGCCTTCTCGATGGTCACGGCGTCGACCGGCACGTCATCATGGAAGCCCTTGCGGCCCGTGCGCACCTTCTCGATGGCATCAACGATCTCGGTGCCAGCCACCACCTTGCCGAACACGGCGTAGCCCCAGCCCGACGCGTTTTCGCCGGTGTGGTTCAGGAAGCCGTTGTCCTTGGTGTTGATGAAGAACTGCGCCGTGGCCGAGTGCGGCGCGTTGGTGCGCGCCATGGCCAGGGTGTACTTGTCGTTCTTCAGGCCGTTGTTGGCTTCGTTCTTGATTTCAGCGTCGGTCGGCTTCTGGCTCATGTCGGCCGTCATGCCGCCGCCCTGGATCATGAAGTTCTTGATCACGCGGTGGAACACGGTGCCGTCATAGTGGCCCTTGTTCACATAAGACAGGAAGTTCGCCACCGAGATCGGCGCCTTCACGTCGTCGAGTTCGATGCGGATCACACCGGCGCTGGTGGTCAGTTCAACAGTCTTGGTCATTTTTTCAGTTCTCCAGCGAGGCTTTTTTGATGAGGATGGGCTGCACCGGTACGTTCTGGTGGGGGCCCTTGGTGGCAACGGGTGTCGCCTTGATCTGGTCAACGACCTCCATGCCGCTGACCACCTTGCCAAACACGGCATAGCCGTCTTTGCCGGGGCCGGCGTCCAGGAAGGCGTTGTCCTTCACGTTGATGAAAAATTGCGAGGTGGCCGAGTCAGGGATGTTCGTGCGGGCCATCGCGATCGTGCCGCGCACGTTCTGCAGGCCGTTGCGGCTTTCCAGGGGGATGGGTGCGCGCGTCTGCTTCTCGGTCATGTCGGCCTTCATGCCGCCACCCTGGATCATGAAGTTGTCGATCACGCGGTGGAAGATCGTGCCGTCATAGTGGCCGGCCTTCACATACTGGACGAAGTTGTCGACCGTGCGGGGCGACTTTTCCTTGTCGAGCTCGACGACGATGTCGCCGGCGCTGGTGCTCAGGCGCACCTTCTGCGCCAGGGCAGGGTGCAGCGCAACGGCGGCCAGCAGGGCGGCCGCAGCGGTGGCACGCAGGGTGCGGGTCAGGGTCATGGTGGGGTGGGCAGGGATCACGTCGGCAAACTCCTTCGCTATACTCAAACGATTCTAACGACCCCGGCCACCGCACTGCTGCCGCATGGATGTTGCGGTGCCGGAGTTGCGCTTTCTACCAGCGGATCCGCCCTGGACACGGCTTGAGCCGGTTCGGGCGCCTCACCCGCCTTTCCCGATTTCCTGCTTGATGACCCTGCGCATCTACAACACGCTGAACCGTCGCGTGGAGCCGTTCGCTCCGATCGATCCTGCCAATGTCCGCATGTACGTGTGCGGCATGACCATCTACGACCTGTGCCACATGGGGCACGCGCGCATGATGATGGCGTTCGACGTGGTGCAACGGTGGCTGCGTGCCAGCGGCTATCCGCTGACCTACGTGCGCAACATCACCGACATCGACGACAAGATCATTCGCCGGGCGGTAGAGCGCGGCATGTCGATCCGCGCCCTGACGGACGAGATGATCGCCGCCATGCGCGCTGACGTTGCCGCCATCGGCATCCAGTCGCCTGACCACGAGCCGCGTGCCACCGAATACGTGCCGGAGATGCTCTCGCTCATCAGCACGCTGGAGCAAAAGGGCCTGGCCTACCGCGCCGACAACGGCGACGTGAACTACGCGGTGCGGAAGTTCGAGGGCTACGGCAAGCTCAGCGGCAAGTCCCTCGATGATTTGCGCGCCGGTGAGCGCGTGGCCGTGGCCGACGGCAAGACCGATCCGCTCGACTTCGTGCTCTGGAAGGCGTCCAAGCCGGAAGAGCCGACAGATGCCAAGTACGACGGCGAATTCGGCTCGGGCCGCCCGGGCTGGCACATCGAGTGCTCGGCCATGAGCTGCGCGTTGCTGGGTGAGCACTTCGACATTCATGGCGGCGGCATGGACCTGCAGTTCCCGCACCATGAAAACGAGATCGCCCAGAGCGAAGGCGCCACGGGCAAGCCGTTCGTCAACGTCTGGATGCACAACGGCTTCCTGAACGTCGACAACGAGAAGATGTCGAAGTCGCTGGGCAACTTCTTCACCATCCGCGATGTGCTGAAGAACTATGACGGCGAGACGCTGCGCTTCTTCATGTTGCGCACCCACTATCGCAGCCCGTTCAACTTCAGCGACGCCCACCTCGACGACGCCCGCAGCGCGCTGCGCCGGCTCTACACCGCGCTGGAAAAGCTGAGCCTGCCCCAGGTTGCCCAAGTTGACTGGAGCGCCGCACCCGCGCAGGCCTTCAAGGCCGCGATGGACGACGACTTCAACACGCCCGGCGCCATGGCGGTGCTGTTCGAGCTGGCTGCGGAAGTGAACCGCACCGGTGACGTTCAGTCGGCCACGCTGCTCAAGGGCTTGGCTGCTGTGCTGGGCGTGCTGCAGCAGGTGCCGCAGCAGTTCCTGCAAGCCGGCTCGGGCCTGGACGAAGCCAGCATCCAGGCGCGCATCGCTGATCGCCAGGCGGCCAAGGCGGCACGCAATTTCGCCGAAGCTGATCGCATCCGTGACGAGCTGCTCGCCGCGGGCGTGATGCTCAAGGATTCAGCCCAGGGCACCACCTGGGTGAAGGCCTGACGTGGGGCGCTCAAGCACCGCAGGTGTCACGCCTGAGTACTGGGATGAGGCGTGCCGGCACCTCGCCAAGCGCGACCGCGTGATGAAAAAGCTCATCCCGCAGTTCGGCGAAGCCCGCCTGCAAAGCCGGGGTGATGCCTTCACCACTTTGGCCCGCTCCATCGTTGGCCAGCAGATTTCGGTCAAGGCCGCGCAATCGGTGTGGGACAAGTTCCTGGTCGCCGTGGGTGGCCCCGCCAGTCGCATCGCGCCGGCGTCCGTGCTGGCCCTCGAAGTGTCGGCGCTGCGGGCAGCCGGTCTGTCAGCGCGCAAGGCCGAGTACCTCACCGATCTGGCCCGTCACTTCGAAGACGGCGCCGTGCATGTGAAGCAGTGGCAGCACATGGACGACGAGGCCATCATCGACGAGTTGGTGGCCATTCGTGGCATCGGGCGCTGGACCGCCGAGATGTTCCTGATCTTCTACCTGATGCGGCCGAATGTGCTGCCGCTGGATGATCTGGGGCTGCTCAAGGGCATCAGCACAAGTTACTTCAGCGGTGAGCCGGTCTCACGCGCGGAAGCCCGCGAGCTGGGCGAGGGCTGGGCCCCGTTCCGCTCTGTGGCCACCTGGTATTTGTGGCGCAGCCTGGACCCGCTTCCGGTTGAAGTCTGAAACTGGGAAAATACGCCTAAGGACGCAAATCATGAGCAAGCGACATTTCCTCGATTTTGAACAACCGATCGCCGAACTGGATTCGAAGATCGAAGAGCTGCGCTATGTGCAGAACGAGTCGGCCGTGGACATCTCGGAAGAGATCGAGCGGCTCGACAAGAAGAGCGTGCAGCTGACGAAAGAGATCTACACGCAGCTCACGCCGTGGCAGGTCAACCAGATTGCCCGCCACCCGCAGCGCCCGTATACGCTGGACTACGTCAACGAAATCTTCACCGATTTCCAGGAGATGCACGGTGACCGTGCCTTCGCCGATGACCTGTCCATCGTCGGTGGCCTGGCGCGTTTCAATGGCCAGGCCTGCATGGTGATCGGCCAGCAGAAGGGCCGCGACACGAAGGAGCGCGCGCTGCGCAACTTCGGCATGCCGCGCCCGGAGGGCTACCGCAAGGCCCTGCGCCTGATGAAGCTGGCCGAGAAGTTCGGCCTGCCGGTCTTCACCTTCGTCGACACGCCTGGCGCTTACCCCGGTGTGGGCGCGGAAGAGCGCGGTCAATCGGAAGCCATCGGCCGCAACATCTTCGAGATGGCGCAGCTGGAAGTGCCCATCGTGACCACCATCATCGGCGAAGGCGGCTCGGGCGGCGCGCTGGCCATCAGCGTGGCTGACCAGCTGCTGATGCTGCAGTTCTCGGTGTACTCCGTGATCTCGCCGGAAGGCTGCGCCTCCATCCTCTGGAAGACGGCCGAGCGCGCCCCCGATGCGGCCGAAGCGCTGGGCATCACCGCGCATCGCCTGAAGGCCCTGGGCCTGATCGACAAGATCATCAACGAGCCTGTGGGCGGCGCGCACCGCGACGCCAAGCAGATGGCTTCGCAGCTCAAGCGCGGCCTGGTGGACGCACTGCGCCAGGTCTCTGATCTGTCGACCGAAGACCTGCTGAACCGCCGCTATGAGCGTCTCAAGGGCTACGGTCGCTTCACCGACACCACGGTGCGTTGACGCCTGCTGATGCCGTGATTGCCGTGGCCACCAGTGGTGGCCGCGATTCCACCGCACTGCTGCATGCCGTTGCCCGGCAGTGCATGGGCCAGCCGGTAGAGGTGCTGGCCTTGCATGTGCACCACGGCTTGATGCCCCAGGCCGATGCCTGGGTTGAGCACCTTTCCCGGCAAGTGCGGCGCTGGGCGAAGGCAGGGATGCCTGTTCGCCTTGCCGTGACCCATCTGCAGGGGCAACCCGCCAAGGGCGAAAGCGTGGAGGCCTGGGCCAGGTCTGAGCGCTATGCCGCGTTGGCCCGGATGGCTTTGGTTGCCGGCGCAAACCATGTGCTGCTGGCACATCACCAGCGTGACCAGGCCGAGACCGTGGTGCTTCAGGCCTTGCGCGGCGCGGGGCCAGCGGGTCTGGCCGCGATGCCGGGGGAGGTTTTCCGGAACGGCGTGTGGTGGTGCCGGCCATGGCTGGAGCAACCGTCCACGGCGATTGACGCCTATGTGCGCCGCTGGCAACTCAGCCACATCAGTGACCCGAGCAACGACGACCACCGGTTTGACCGAAACCGCTTGCGGCACGGCGTGCTGCCGTCGCTGCTGGCTGCGTTTCCGCAAGCTGAGGCGTCACTTGCCGCGGTTGCGCGGCAGGCGCATTGGGCCGCGCAACTTCAGCAAGAAGCCGGCGAGGCTGCTCTCAGTGCAATCGGTGCGGGCGCCGAGTTGCCGCTGTCCGCATGGCAAGCCTTGCCACCCGCCACGCGCCGCGCCGCCTTGCTGACCTGGCTGCATCGGCAACTGGTGGGCGGTGTGTCTGAAGCCTTGGTTCAACGCTTGATGGTGGAGGCGCAGCCGGGCAGGGCGGGGCGCTGGCCCGTGCCGGGTGGGGCCGAGGTACGTGCCTACCGCGGGCTATTGAGTGCGGCTTCGGCAGCAGTACCAGGCGCGGCTGGTGATGAGCCCGATTGGCGCCAGCCGGGCACCCACACCTGCTCGAATTGGGGTGGCCAGTTGACGGTGTGTTTGAGCGATACAGGCGACATCAGCCTGCAGGATTGGCAGCGTGCCGCCTTGGTGGGGCGCCAGGGCGGAGAGCAATTCCAGCTACAGCCGCGCAGCACCGCACGGGCCTTGAAGAAGCAGTATCAGGCCATGGGTGTGCCCGCGTGGCAGCGCCAGACGCCGCTCTGGCTTCTAGACGGGGTGACGCTGTTCGTGCCCTGCCTGGGGGTGGATGGCCGCTATCAAGCTGCCTCCTCCGGCCCTCGCGTTCACCTTGAGTGGCGTCCCAGTCACGATTCGTGACCCGGATGAAACCGGATGGCGCTGCGGGCCACGTTAGAATAGGGGGTTTGCGTGGCCTTGACGGCCGCGCTCGCCTCGCAGCTTTCCTGCATCCTTTTTTGCAACCCAATTTGCAAACCCATGGCACTGATCGTTCATAAATACGGCGGCACGTCGATGGGCTCAACCGAGCGCATTCGCAATGTCGCCAAGCGCGTCGCCAAGTGGGCCCGCGCCGGGCACCAGATGGTCGTCGTTCCTTCGGCCATGAGTGGTGAAACCAACCGCCTGCTGGGCTTGGCGAAAGACTTGTCGCCAGCCACCCAGACGCCGGCGATGCTTCGCGAACTCGACATGATTGCCTGCACGGGCGAGCAAGTGTCGGTGGGCCTGCTGGCCCTGGCGCTGCAATCCGAAGGCATGGAAGCTGTCAGCTACAACGGCTGGCAGGTGCCTATCCAGACGGACTCGTCCTACACCAAGGCCCGCATCCAGAGCATCGACGACGCCCGCGTGCGTGCCGATCTGGCTGCCGGCAAGGTCGTGGTCATCACGGGCTTCCAGGGCAAGGACGATGACGGCAATGTCACGACCCTGGGCCGTGGCGGCTCGGACACCTCCGCCGTGGCGATTGCCGCCGCGATGAAGGCCGCGGAATGCCTGATCTACACCGACGTGGACGGCGTTTACACGACCGACCCGCGCGTGGTGCCGGAAGCGCGCCGCCTGCACACCATCACCTTCGAGGAAATGCTGGAAATGGCCAGCCTCGGTTCCAAGGTGCTCCAGATCCGTTCGGTGGAATTTGCGGGCAAGTACCGCGTGCCGCTGCGCGTGCTGTCGAGCTTCACGCCCTGGGACATCAACATCGACGAGGAAGCCAAGTCGGGCACCTTGATCACTTTTGAGGAAGACGAAAAAATGGAACAAGCCGTTGTCTCGGGCATCGCCTTCAACCGCGATGAAGCCAAGGTCACCGTGATGGGCGTGCCGGACAAGCCCGGCATCGCGTACCAGATTCTGGGTGATGTGGCGGAAGCCAACATCGACGTCGACGTGATTATCCAGAACGTCTCGCACGACGGCAAGACCGACTTCTCGTTCACCGTTCACCGCAACGACTACCAGCGCACGATGGACCTGCTGAAGAGCAAGGTTCAGCCGGCTACCGGTGCCGAGCAGGTGATTGGCGATCCGAAGATCTGCAAGGTGTCGATCGTCGGCATCGGCATGCGCAGCCATGTGGGCGTGGCCAGCAAGATGTTCCGTTCGCTGAGCGAAGAGGGCATCAACATCCAGATGATTTCGACCAGCGAGATCAAGACTTCGGTCGTGATCGACGAGAAGTACATGGAGCTGGCGGTGCGCGCACTGCACAAGGCCTTCGATTTGGAAGAATCTGTTGTGCCGGTTCAGGAAAAGAGCTGATTTTCTGATTAGAATACGAGCTTAGGTTGGAGACGTGACCGAGTGGCCGAAGGTGCTCCCCTGCTAAGGGAGTATGCGCCAAAAGCGCATCAAGGGTTCGAATCCCTTCGTCTCCGCCAACCTACAAGCGTTTGAGTCATGCGTCGCAAGACAAGCACTCCGGAAAAGCCTCGCATCGCGAGGCTTTTTTGTTTTCCGGGCTCGATGCGCCTCGTTGGATCCTATGCTGAGGTCTTGCTTGAAGGACATGCCCGTGACGAACCTTGACCGCACCTCGAAACACGAGCCCGCAAAGGTGAGGGCAGGCGTGCTCGATGCGCAGGCGCGCGCCCAACTTCAACAGGCTGTTGAGTGCTTGAAGCGGGAAAGCTGGCTGGTCAAACTCTCAGGCACCGTGGGCACATCGCTGGCCGTATCGGCCAAGTTCTTGCCCAACAGCGCCAAGGAAAAGGTGCGTGTGAAGCGCCCCGGGTTTTCAGGAGGCTCCAACTCTTGAGAAGATGGAGCCATGAACAAGTCGAACAAGTTCTCACCTGAGGTCCGCGAGCGCGCTGTGCGCTTGGTGCAGGAGCATCGC